>NZ_JBICYR010000018.1:0-181763 GCF_043201175.1 Streptomyces sp. NPDC048337 | reverse complement strand
AAGCCCGTCCCGGACGACACCCCACCCCGGCCCCGACCCCCGCGAAACCCCATCCCGGCCCCAACCCCAACAAGGCACCCCGCCAGGGGAACCGCCCCGACCCCGCGAAACCCCCGTCACAGGACCGGCACCGGCCCCCACGAAGCCCCCGTCAAGGGACCGGCCGAGCCCCCCGCCAGGGGAACCGCCCCGCCCCCGCGAAGCACCCGCCCGGGACACCGGCAAGCTCCCGGCCAGGCGAACCGGCCGCGTGCGGCGGACACGCCGGAGGGGCGGGCCCGCCGCACGCGGGGACCGCCCCTCTCCTGCTGAGCGAGCCGCAGGCTACAGCGCTCGGTCGAAGTCGATCGCGCTGTACGCCCGCAGCTTCGACAGCCGATGCGTGGAGTCGATCTGCCGGATCGTGCCCGACTTCGACCGCATCACCAGTGAAGACGTCGTCGCGGTCTCCGAGCGGTAGTGCACGCCCCGCAGCAGCTCGCCGTCCGTGATGCCGGTGGCGACGAAGAAGACGTTCTCGCCGGACACGAGGTCGTTCGTGTGCAGGACGCGGTCCAGGTCGTGGCCCGCGTCGATGGCCTTCTGGCGCTCCGCCTCGTCCTTCGGCCACAGCTTGCCCTGGATCGTGCCGCCGAGGCACTTTATGGCGCAGGCCGAGATGATGCCCTCGGGCGTGCCGCCGATGCCGAGGAGCATGTCCACGCCGGTACCCTCGCGCACCGCCATGACCGAGCCGGCGACGTCGCCGTCCGAGATGAACTTGATCCGGGCGCCGGTCTCGCGGATCTCCTTGACGATGCCCTCGTGGCGGGGGCGGTCCAGGATGACGACCGTGACGTCCTCGACGGCCATGCGCTTCGCCTTGGCGACCCGGCGGATGTTCACCGAGACGGGCGCGTTGATGTCGACGAAGTCGGCGGCCTCCGGGCCCGTGACCAGCTTCTCCATGTAGAACACCGCGGACGGGTCGAACATGGTGCCGCGGTCGGCGGCGGCCAGCACGGCGATGGCGTTCGGCATGCCCTTGGCGTTCAGGGTGGTGCCGTCGATCGGGTCGACGGCGATGTCGACCTCGGCGCCGGTGCCGTCGCCGACCCGCTCGCCGTTGAAGAGCATGGGGGCTTCGTCCTTCTCCCCCTCGCCGATGACGACGACGCCGTTCATCGAGACGGTGGAGATCAGCGTCCGCATCGCGTTGACCGCGGCGCCGTCCGCGCCGAGCTTGTCACCGCGACCGACCCAACGGCCCGCGGCCATGGCGGCAGCCTCGGTGACCCGGACGAGTTCCAGGGCGAGGTTGCGGTCGGGGGCCTCCGGAGAGACTTCGAGCTGGGGCGGCAGGTTGTGCTCGGTCATCGGAGCGCACCTTTCTGTACGGCGACGGCCGGGAAGTGAGGGTGCTGGAACTCTATCGGTACGTCGACATATTGAGCAGAGCGGGTCACGTATGAGCGGCATATCGGTCATGCGATTGTCCTGAGCGGACATCTTGCGGCCCCGTGGGGCCTCTGTGGCGCGCGCCGCGCCGACGCCCGGGGTGACCCCGGCGGTGATCGCTCCCGGCCATGCGGGACGATGGTGCCGTGGCAGGTATGAAAGGCAAGCAGACGGTCTGGGACATGGTCCGGTCGCTGGGGGTGATCGGCATCGTCGTCGCGGGGATCTACCTCTTCATCCCGCATGACGAGCAGGCCGACCCGACGCAGACGGTCGACTACCGGGTGGAGACGATCACGGCCCGGCGCGCGGCACCGTACCCGGTGGCCGCCCCCGTGGGGCTCCCGGCGCAGTGGCGTGCGACCTCGGTGACGTACGAGCGCAAGAGCGCCCACGCCTGGCACCTGGGCTTCCTCGACCCGGGCAAGCAGTACGTGGCGGTGGAGCAGTCCACGGACACCTCGGCCAAGTACCTCGGCAAGGTCACCCAGCAGGCGAAGCCCACCGGGCAGACGCAGCAGGTGGGCGACGTGGCGTGGGAGCGCTGGGACGGGGAGAAGTACGACGCCCTCGTCCGGCAGGAGCAGGGGCACGTCACGGTGGTCACCGGGACGGCCTCCTTCGAGCAGCTCGGCGCGATGGCGGCGGCGCTGGAGTTCAAGCAGGGCGCGTAGGGCGCGCTCCGCCACTGACGGCAACGACGCGAAGAGGCCGCGCACCCCAGGGGGTGCGCGGCCTCTTCGCGTGGTCCGTCACTCAGACGGTGGTGATGACCTGGTCGAACTCCAGGCGCGGGGAGCGCGGGAACCAGGCGTCCTCGCCCGGCTTGCCGATGTTGACGACCATCAGCGGGGTGTGGTCGGCGTCCAGGAACTCCTTCTGGATGCCGCCGAAGTCCGCACCGGTCATCGGGCCCGCGGCCAGACCGGCGGCGCGGACGCCGACGATGAAGTACGCGGCCTGCAGCGCGGCGTTGAGCAGCGCGGACTGCTCGCGGACCGGGCGCTCGGAGAAGAACACGTCCTTGGCCTGCGGGAAGTGCGGGAGCAGCTGCGGGAGCTCCTCGTGGAACTCGTTGTCCGCGGAGAGGATCGCGACGAGCGGCGCGGCGGCGGTCTTGGCCTGGTTGCCCTCGGACAGGTGCTTCACGAGGCGCTCGCGGGCCTCGTGGGAGCGGACCAGGGTGATGCGCAGCGGGGTCTGGTTGAAGGCGGTGGGGCCGTACTTCACCAGGTCGTAGATCGCCTGGACCTGCTCCTCGGTGACCGGCTCGTCGGAGAACGAGTTGGCCGTGCGGGCCTCGCGGAACAGCAGGTCCTGCGCGGCGGCGTCGAGAACGAGAGACATGAGGAAAGCCTTCTTCCATGCGAACGGAGGTGAAGCGTGAACCGATGTCTCCGACCCTACGGCGAAAATAGGTGAATTTTCAACTAATTCCGCTGGTAGTGATCAAGGTCACTCCTCCTCGCCGGCCGCGTCCCGCGCCGCGAGCGCCGAGTCCAGCCGGGCCCTGGCCCCTTCCAGCCAGTGCCGGCAGACCTTCGCCAGCTCCTCCCCGCGCTCCCAGAGCGCCAGCGAGTCCTCCAGTGAGGTCCCGCCCGCCTCCAGCTTGCGGACGACCTCGATGAGTTCGTCCCGGGCCTGCTCATACCCCAGTGCAGTATCGGCCTCTGCCATTCCCGTTTCCACCCTCTTTGTGTAGTGCAAGGACTTTCCTGCCCGCTATTCGGGGGCGGCGACCCGTACGGAGAACTCTCCCTCCGCCACCCGCGCCCGCAGCACCTCGTCCCCCGCCACCTCCCGCGGCGAGCGCACCACGTGCCCGTCCGCCCGCTGCAGCACGGCGTACCCGCGCTCCAGGGTGGCCGCCGGCGACAGCGCCACCACCCGGGCGAGGGTGTGCGCGAGCTCCGAATCGGCCCGGTCCAGCAGGTGCCCCAGCGTCCGCCGGCTGCGGGCGAGGAGGGCCTCCAGCTCGTCCTCCCGCGTCTCCACCATCCGCCGCGGGTGGACGAAGACCGGCCGGGCGAGGGCGTGGGCGAGGCCCCGCTCCTCCCGGTCGAGGAGCCCCCGGACCGCCCGCAGCCCCCGGTCCTGCAGCTGGCGTACGCGCTCCAGCTCCTCGCCGACGTCCGGGACCACCTTCTTCGCCGCGTCCGTGGGCGTGGAGGCCCGCAGGTCCGCGACCAGGTCCAGCAGCGGGGAGTCCGGCTCGTGGCCGATCGCCGAGACCACCGGGGTACGGGCCGCCGCGACCGCCCGTACGACCTCCTCGTCGGAGAAGGGCAGCAGGTCCTCCACGCTGCCGCCACCCCGGGCCACGATGATCACGTCGACCTCGTCCAGGGCGTCGAGCTCCTTGACCGCCTGGATCACCTGGGGCACCGCGTGCACCCCCTGCACGGCGACGTTGCGGACCTCGAAGCGGACCGCCGGCCAGCGGCGCCGGGCGTTCTCCAGCACGTCGCGCTCGGCCGCCGAGGCCCGCCCGACGACCAGCCCGATCAGCTGCGGCAGGAAGGGCAGCGGCTTCTTGCGCTCCAGCGCGAACAGCCCCTCGGAGGCCAGCGACCGCTTGAGCTTCTCCAGCCGGGCGAGCAGCTCGCCGATGCCCACCGGCCGTATCTCCGTGGCCCGCAGGGACAGCTGCCCGCGCGGGGCGTACCACTCGGGCTTGGCCAGCAGGACCACCCGCGAGCCCTCCGTGACGGCGTCCGCGACCTCGTCGTAGACCTGGCGGAAGCAGGTCACGCTGACCGAGATGTCGTGCGAGGGGTCGCGCAGCGTCAGGAAGACCACCCCCGCCCCCGGCCGCCGCGAGAGCTGCGTGATCTGCCCCTCCACCCACACCTGGCCGAGCCGCTCGATCCAGCCCCCGATGAGCCGGGACACCTGGCCTACCGGCAGCGGCGCCTCGGCCGACGTATTCAGACCCATGTACGCAGGCTAACGGGCGCCGCTGACAGCGTCTCAGGCTCCGGCGCTGGTGTCGGGATCCGGACGGCCCCGCCGGCCGCGCTGGGCGACGAGCACGCCCAGGCCCAGCGCCAGCCACACCGCGCCCACCAGCTGCGCCGTCCAGGAGGCCTCCACGATCACCGCGACGGTCACCGCCGCTCCCAGCACCGGGACGACCAGGTGCTTCCACCAGTTCGGGACGCCCTCCATCCGCTTGACCACGAACCAGCCCACCACCGAGGCGTGCAGCAGCGTGAACGCCACCAGCGCCCCGACGTCGACGACCGAGACCAGGTGGTCCAGCCCGTCGTCGCGCCGGGCCGCCCACACCGCCGCGACCAGCGTGATCACCGCCGCCACCAGCAGCGCGGGCCGCGGGGTGCCGTCCGAGGTGTGCGCCAGCACCCGCGGCAGCCGCCGTTCCCGGGCCATCGCGAACACCAGCCGCCCGGCCGCCGCCTGCCCGGCCAGCGCCGCGAAGGCCGCCCCGATCGCCTTGCTGATCGCCACCAGGTCGTGCAGCCAGAAGCCGACGGAGGACTCCACCGCGTTGTAGAAGGCCGGGCCCTGCTGCGCCGGGTCCGCCGCCAGCTCCGCCGCCGTGACCGGGCTGAGCAGCGCGACGAGGTAGGTCTGGGCGATGAACAGCAGCCCGGCCAGCCCCAGGCAGAACAGCACCGCCCGCGCCACCCGCGCCGAGCCTCCCGTCACCTCCTCCGCGAAGGAGGCGATGGCGTCGAAGCCCAGGTACGAGAGGACCGCGACCGACACCGCGCCCAGTACGGCGCCCACGCTGAAGCCCAGCGAGCCGTCGCCGGTCAGCGGGGAGAGCCAGCCGCGCTGGGCCCCGTCCCGGACCAGTACGGCCACGGCGGCGACCACGAAGACCAGGAGCACCAGGATCTCCATGGTCAGCACGGCGAAGCCCACCCGCGCGGCCGCCCGTACTCCCCACAGGTTGAGCAGGGTGGTGATCACGACGGCCAGGGCCGTCCACACCCAGCGCGAGACCTCCGGCACCAGCGCGTTCATCGCGATCCCGGAGAACAGGTACGCGACCGCCGGGATCAGCAGGTAGTCGAGCATCGCCATCCACCCGGCGATCAGACCGGGGCCCTCGCCGAGGCCCTTGCGGGCGTACGTGAAGACCGAGCCGGCCTGCGGGGCCACCCGCACCATCTGCGCGTACGACAAGGCCGTGAAGGCCATCGCCACGGTCGCCACGAGGTAGACCAGGGCCACGGCCCCGTGCGACTTGGCGTCCAGGGTGCCGAAGACCCCGACCGGGGCCATGGGCGCGATGAAGAGGAGCCCGTAGACGACCAGGTCCCGGAATCCGAGGCTCCGCCGCAGCCGGCCGTCGGGGGTCCGCTCCGGTACCGGTGCCGCCGTACTGGATTCCGCACCGGACGCCATCGACCCTCCGAGGGATGTTGTGGACTCGCTTGCGATCAAGTGTGTGCCGTATGGGGGACGAACGGCCTGCTGGGGACCCCCGTACGATGGTGGGCATGACTGCTGCCGCTTCCCGCCGTGTCCTGCTCGCCGCCCCTCGCGGCTACTGCGCGGGCGTCGACCGAGCCGTGATCGCTGTCGAGAAGGCTCTCGAGCAGTACGGCGCGCCGGTCTACGTCCGCCACGAGATCGTGCACAACAAGTACGTCGTCCAGACGCTGGAGAAGAAGGGCGCCATCTTCGTCGAGCGGACGGAGGAGGTGCCCGAGGGCAACATCGTGATGTTCTCGGCGCACGGCGTGGCGCCGGTCGTCCACGAGGAGGCGGCGCGCGGCAGGCTCGCGACCATCGACGCGACGTGCCCCCTGGTCACCAAGGTGCACAAGGAAGCCATCCGCTACGCCAACGAGGACTTCGACATCCTCCTCATCGGCCACGAGGGCCACGAGGAGGTCATCGGCACCTCCGGCGAGGCCCCGGACCACATCACGATCGTGGACGGTCCCGAGGACGTGGCCAAGGTCGAGGTGCGCGACGAGTCGAAGGTCGTCTGGCTTTCGCAGACCACCCTCTCGGTGGACGAGACGATGGAGACGGTCGACGCGCTGAAGACGAAGTTCCCGCTGCTCGTCTCCCCGCCCAGCGACGACATCTGCTACGCCACCTCGAACCGGCAGGCCGCCGTCAAGGTGATGGGCGCCGACTCCGACCTGGTGATCGTCGTCGGTTCGAAGAACTCCTCGAACTCCATCCGGCTGGTCGAGGTCGCCCTCGACGCGGGCGCGCGCGCCGCGCACCTGGTGGACTTCGCGAGCGAGATCGACGAGGCCTGGCTGGAGGGCGTCACCACGGTCGGCCTGACCTCGGGCGCCTCGGTGCCGGAGGTCCTGGTCGAGGAGGTCCTGGAGTGGCTGGCGCAGCGCGGCTACGCGGACGTCGAGATCGTGAAGACGGCGGAGGAGTCGATCGTCTTCTCCCTCCCGAAGGAACTGCGCCGCGACCTGCGCGCCGAAGCGGCGGATCTGGTCGCCGACAAGTAAGTCCTTTCGTACGGTATGTCCATGCAGATCATGGGTGTGGACATCGGCGGTTCCGGGATCAAGGGCGCTCCCGTGGACCTGGACCGCGGCGACCTGGCACAGGAGCGCCACAAGGTACTGACACCGCAGCCGGCCACCCCCGAGGGGGTGGCCGGCTGCGTCGCGGAGGTGGTCGGCGCGTTCTCCTGGTCGGGCCCGGTCGGGGTCACCTTTCCGGGGGTGGTCACGGGCGGCATCACCCGATCGGCGGCCAACGTCGACAAGGCGTGGGTCGGGGTCGACGCGGCGGCGCTGCTCTCGCGCGAGCTGGGCGGCCTGCCGGTCACGGTCCTCAACGACGCGGACGCGGCCGGGGTCGCGGAGATGACGTACGGGGCCGGGCGCGGGCGGGGCGGCACGGTCATCCTGCTCACCCTGGGCACGGGCATCGGGAGCGCCCTGTTCACGGACGGGCGGCTCGTCCCGAACACGGAGCTCGGGCACCTGGAGCTGAAGGGCCACGACGCGGAGACGCGGGCGTCGGTGAAGGCCAAGGAGGACGGGGACCTCACGTGGGAGCGCTGGGCGCACCGCGTCCAGCGGTACCTGGCCCACGTGGAGATGCTGTTCTCCCCGGACCTCTTCATCCTCGGCGGCGGCGTCAGCCGCAAGCCGGAGAAGTTCCTGCCGCTGATCGAGGGCATCCGGGCGGAGATCGTCCCGGCGAAGCTCCAGAACAACGCGGGCATCGTGGGAGCGGCGATGGCGGCGAAGGACTGAGAGGAACCGGAAGCCAGAAGCGACCGGAAGAACCGGAAGAACCGGAAGGCCTATGCCACACGTCGGGGGAGGCGCCGCCGCCCGATGAGCACGGCCTTCCTGACGACGGCGATGAGGGCGGCGACCAGCGTCCCCGCGTACAGCCAGCCGGCGTGCAGGGACAGGACGGACACCAGCCCCATCAGCTGCCCGCCGAAGCCGCCGGAGCCGCCCGAGATGGACCACGCTCCGGCGGCGAAGGCGATGGGGGCGCTGATCGGTGCGGTGATCAGGTCGGCGGGCCGCACCCACAGGGCGGCGGCGGCCGCGACGGGCACGAAGAGCAGCCCGTAGACGAAGAGCGAGGAGTCGAAGAGCAGCCAGGAGATCCCGCCCGCCAGCACCATGCCGGCGCACGCGAACAGCCCGCCGCCGAGCCCGGTCAGCCGGGGCCGGGGCAGCCGCCGCGCGAGCGGGGGTCGGGGCCGGCCGCCCTGGGCGGGTACGGCGGCGGTCGGCGCGCCCCGCCGCTGGGCCGGGGGTCGCTGCGGGTGAGGTGCCGGTCGCGTCCTGTATTGCTCCACCCCACCAAACTAGGCGGGGAGGCCGCCGGATCCGGGCGCGGACACGCGTACATCCACCGCCACTCATCGGAAAGTAAACTGTCCGATGGCCCACTCCCGGGCCGCCGCCCCCTCCAGCTACGGGAAGTCGCCAACGTGTCGCTCACGATCGGAATCGTCGGCCTGCCGAATGTCGGCAAGTCGACCCTGTTCAACGCCCTGACCAAGAACGACGTGCTGGCGGCCAACTACCCGTTCGCCACGATCGAGCCGAACATCGGCGTCGTCGGCGTCCCGGACGCGCGCCTGGCCGTCCTGGCCGGCATCTTCGGCTCGCAGCGCATCCTCCCCGCCACGGTCGACTTCGTCGACATCGCGGGCATCGTGCGCGGCGCCTCGGAGGGCGAGGGCCTGGGCAACAAGTTCCTGGCGAACATCCGCGAGTCCGACGCGATCTGCCAGGTCATCCGCGCCTTCAAGGACGAGAACGTCGTACACGTCGACGGCAAGGTCTCGCCGAAGGACGACATCGAGACGATCAACACCGAGCTGATCCTCGCCGACCTCCAGTCCATCGAGAAGGCCGAGCCGCGCCTGACGAAGGAATCCCGCCTCCAGAAGGAGAAGGTCGCGGTCCTCGCGGCCGTCGTCGAGGCCAAGAAGATCCTCGAAGCGGGCGACACCCTCTTCTCCAAGGGCATCACCAAGGGCACGGAGCAGGGCGACCTCCTCCACGAACTGCACCTCCTCACCACCAAGCCCTTCCTCTACGTCTTCAACGTGGACGAGGACGAGCTGACGGACGAGGCCTTCAAGGCGGAGCAGTCGGCCCTGGTCGCCCCTGCGGAGGCGATCTTCCTGAACGCCAAGCTGGAGGCGGACCTGGCGGAGCTGGACGACGAGGAGGCCCTCGAACTCCTCCAGTCGGTCGGCCAGGACGAGCCCGGCCTGGCCACCCTCGGCCGCGTCGGCTTCGCCACCCTGGGCCTGCAGACCTACCTGACGGCCGGCCCGAAGGAAACCCGCGCCTGGACCATCAAGCAGGGCGCCACCGCCCCCGAGGCCGCCGGCGTGATCCACACCGACTTCCAGCGCGGCTTCATCAAGGCCGAGGTCATCTCCTTCGCGGACCTGGTCGACTGCGGCTCGGTCACCGAGGCCCGCGCGAAGGGCAAGGCCCGCATGGAGGGCAAGGACTACGTCATGCAGGACGGCGACGTGGTCGAGTTCCGCTTCAACGTCTGATTGGACGTGAATAACGGCCTGACCTGCGAGAAGGCAGGTCAGGCCGTTGCGCTGTCCGCAACAGTCCGCAGGACCTGGAGCGGCTACGTGTCGTAGACCGTGGAACGGTGTCCGACATGTACGACCCACACCACCAGTTCCCCGTTGTCGATGGTGTAGACGACGCGATGGTCGCCGACTCGTAGGCGGCGGCGCTCAGGCTGGGATACGAGTGCCGTGGTGTTGAAGCCGAAAGGGTCGCTCTCCAGCTCTGTCAGTTTGGCCAGGATGCGAAGCGCCATGTCGCGCGGGATCTTGCGAAGCTCGGCCTGGGCCTCGGGTCGGAACACCGTGCGGTAGTCACTCACTGCGTGCCAGCGTCTCCCTCATCACGTCCTCGATCGGGACGCCGGCGGCCCGGCTCGCCATGCGCTCGTCGATGATGCGGTTGATCTCGCGCTCTTCCCACTCTTGATACTTGCGCAGGACCTCGATCGAGACCACGGCGGCGACCTGCTTGCCGCGACGGGTGATGACGGTGGGCGTGTCGTCGCGGTCGGCCCGTTCGACGACTTCGGCCAAGTGAGCGCGTACGTCGCGGATGGACTCTATGGGCAGCGGCTGAGTCATACCTCAAGGGTACCGAGTGTGCCATGTGTACACAATCTGGGTTGCATGCACTCGTTGGGATGAGCTGCCGATTGGGTGGCTGGTTCTGGGGACAGAGATCCCGCGCCCCTGCGGCCCCCGCGGGGCCCGCGTACGACGCCACGCCCCCGGCTGCTCGCGATCGCGGAACCGGAGGCAGGGTCAGGCGTGGGGTACCGCCGTGGCGAGGACCACCTCGAATTCCTCCAGGCTGCGGGTGGTCACGCGGGCCTTCGTCGCGGTCTCTCCGCGGACCGCCGCGACGACGCCACGGGATGCCACGAGTGCGTCGCGGTCGGTGTAGAGCGCGCCGACAGCGGCTCTGCCGCGGTCGCGATCGATGAGCAGGGAGATGCCGGCCAGTCCGGGGACCTTCTGGACCTTGGGCAGTGAGGTGTCGCGGAACGTGTCCACCAGCAGGTCGATGTCGGGTGGCTCGACGTCCATGTGGACCAGCCGGAACCCCGCGCCCGGCGCGAGTTCCTCTGCGCGCCGGGCGACCGCCGCTTCCCAGTTGTCGACCGTCACGGTCTGCGCGAAGGGCGCCATCATCTCGGCCCGCCGCTTGCTCAGGTTCTCGTAGCTGGCCTGCCGGGAGGCCTCGTCCTCCCACCACGATCCCACCAGGAGCTTGCCGAGCTCGCGGTCGGCGAACAGCCCCATCCCGCGAAAGCCCGGTTGCGCCGACAGCAGCGCACGCCCGTCGGTCCGGAGTGCCTCGGCGACCCCGTCGAGCTCGGCCGGATCACCCGTTGCATAGATGCTGCGAACGTACATAGCGCCCTTCCTGCCTTCCGGTGGTCCCGCGCGGGCTCGTGTTCCCACTCCATGCCATGACCGGGGCGGATGGGGGGCAAGGCGGCAGGGGCATTCAGGTGAAGGGGGGAGCCGTTGGCCCCTGCTGTTTCCCGTGCTGGGACGGCACCGTGGGCATCTGGTCATCCATCAGTCGTTCGGCCCGCCTGAAGGGCGCCGGTGCGCGGTCCAGCGGGGCGAGGAGACCGTGACGCTTCACGGTGCTGAGCCTGGCGCGCTTCAGCCGAGTCCCTGGAGAGGGCTCTGAGGGAGACATTCCCGAGCCCACGTTGCGCGGTGGCACCGGGACTCCTTCGTGCCTGCACCTCACTCGTCTGGTTCGCGAGCAGCCTCGCTGTGGCAAACGGCGACTGCGATCGTCTCGGACGAGGAGCTGATGGCCCGGCACCGCCTGGAGCTGGCGTTCGGCTTCGTGCCGAGCTCCGTCGCCTGACCTTGGTCCGACCGGCTGGATATGCCGGTGGGTCGTGCCGGGACGCTCCGCGCGGGGGCGGAGCCGAGGTTATGAAGGGAATCGGATGGCAGTTCGTCATTCGCTCGTTCGTGGACATCAACCTCTGGAGCCGCACTATGCGCCCCATCAGAGCCGCCCGTCTCGGCACGGCCACGCTGGTCGCCCTCCTCACCTGCGCCCCGGTCGCGTCCGCCACCGCGACGGACACCGGTTCCGCCCACGCCAAGGACAAGGCCCGGATCATCACACTCCAGGCCGAGGTGAAGATGCTGACCCGCTTCCCCGTCAAAGAAGGCATCGTCTCGCAGGGCGATCGGGTCGTCGTCCGCTCACACCTCTACGACGAGGCGAACAACAAGGTCGGCGAGACCAACGTCGACTGCACCACCACTTGGGCCGGCGACGCGGAAAGCCCTGAAGCGGAGCAGTGCGTCGCGACCTACGTCCTCCCGGACGGCCAGCTCACCGTGCAGGGGATGTACTACAGCTACCTCGACCTGAAGGCTCCCTTCGACAACGCGATCACCGGCGGCACCGGGGAGTACGAAAAGGCTCGTGGCTCGGTCCACGCCGAACGGACCGGGAGGGACACGCGGATCTTCACGATCAAGCTCCTCTGACCGCTCCCGACGACGTCCACCTGACCCCGGAATCCGGCCGCCCCCCCTCGTGTTGCACCATGGGATCCGGTCAGGGACGCGTTCCTGCGCAACTCCGAGGAGCGGGGCGGGCGCGGCCACCAGTCCACAGCCAGTCCGCAGGAGACCTGCAAACGGCCGTCGGGAGCCAACGCATGCCAACGAGGAAATCCCAGGTCAGAGCCCTGGGCGGGGCTCCGTCGCAGGTCAGGATCGGGCTGCAGACGTTCCGCTTCCACGTGTAACCGTCTCCTTGCTGTATGTTAGGCAGTCTTGTCAGACACGCAGGTCAGAAGGGGTCGGACTCCAGCGAGTCCGACCCCTTCTGCACTCCCGTGCTGACGTGGTGCTGACTCTCAGCTGCTTCGGGGTGGCGTGAGCTTGTCGAGGTCCACGCTGATCTCGAAGGGCACCGGGCGCTGGAGGGTGCCGCGGAAGATGCCGGCGGGAGCGTAGGCGCCGGTGGGTTCGTCGAGCTCGTAGACGTGGACCACGGGTGCCCCGTCCTCGTCCTCGATGCACCAGTAATGCGGGATGCCGGCCTCCGCGTACTTGCGGAGCTTTACTGTGCGATCGCGATGGGCGGACTCGGGTGAGACCGCTTCCACGACGAGCTTCACGTCCTCCGGGGTGTACCAGGTGCGGTCAGGGTCATAGGCCAGGTTCGTCAGCAGGAGGTCCGGCTCAGGCCGGTTGCGGGCATCGAGGCGGATCGTCATCTCACGCTCGACCTCGAAGCCGTCCGGCGCCTGCGCCATGAGGGTGGTGGTCAGGGCGGTGACGAGGCGGCCATGCCAGGACCGCTGGGGCGACATCATGAAGACGAGGGCTCCGTCGATCAGCTCGGTGTGGCGGGGTGCCTCGGGGAGGCGGTCGAGGTCCTCCGCGAACCAGCCTTCCGCACGCGGCGGGCGCATCCAGTCGGGCAGTGCGGTCATAGCTTCACCGTAGCGGGCCGCAGCTCAAGCCGGAGAGCCAACGAACCCGGTCCGGTGGTTTTCGGCAACTTGCCGCGCCATGACCGGCCACGCGCCTAGCGTCCGGCCATGAGTAACTCATTGGTCCAGGTCGCCACGGTAGTCATCTCCGTGGCGGCTCTCGTCTATAACCGGCGTCAGGCGAGAGCAGTTGCCCAAGCCAACGCCCTCACAGAGAAGGCGCAACGCGAGTAGGCGGAGCCGTACGTCATCGTCGACATTAGGCCTCGTATCCCCGGGTCGTCGCTGCTCGTGCTGGTGATCGAGAACATTGGTCAGACCTTGGCCCGCAACGTACGCACCTCAGTGAACCCTCCGTTGCGGACCACCCTCGGGTCCGAGCGGGCCGCGACGCTCAATCGCGCTGTCGGTCGCCCCATCGCCACCTTGCCTCCGAAGCGCCGAATCCCCTTTGTCATCGACATGGGCCATCAGCTGTTCTCCTCGGAGCTGCCCAAGATCTACGAGTTTCGGGTGGAAGCGGACGGACCGTTCGGCCGCGTGGACCCGCTCATCCGGCGAGGTCCGGAAGCGGCTTGGACGGCAAAGCCCAGAGCAGGCCTCAGGTGTGGAGGTCCCTGAACTGGTGGAACCCGCCCTCATCGAGATTCCCATGCGACCGCTGAGCGATGACGGCGGTCTTGCGTAGAAGGCACCGGCGCAATCCCATGCTGATTCTGTGCTGACTTGGACCCCGCAGAACCGCGTTTTTGCAGGTGGGAGCCCTGCACTGCGCGTTCCGCTTCAACGTCTGAGCGGATGAGTCAGAAGGGGTCGACTCCTCCGGAGTCGGCCCCTTGGTGTGTACCAGTGCTGGGATGGTGCTGGGAAATCTGGCTACCCGTCAGCCGTATGACCCGCGTGATGTGCTCCGAGAGTGGTACGTTATTAGGTACCACTTGAGGAGAGAGGTCAGGTCATGTCCATAACTGCGAGCGAAGCCCGCAAGGAACTCTTTCCGCTGATCAAGAAGGTCAACGAGAACCACGAGGCGATCGAGATCGTCTCCAAGCACGGCAATGCCGTACTTGTCTCGGCCGAGGACTATGCCGCGTTGCGTGAGGGCTCGTACCTGCTGCGCTCCCCGGCGAATGCCCGTCGCCTGCTCAAGGCGTACGAGAACGCCCTGGCGAACATCAACGTGTCGGAGCGCGAGCTGATCGATCCTGACTCGGCCGACGCGGGTGCTGCGTGAGGCTTGTCTTCGAGGATCAGGGCTGGGAGGACTACACGTCCTGGCTCAAGAACGACCGCAAGATGCTCGCCCGGATCAACAAGCTCATCGAGGACGTCAGGCGTGACCCCTTCACGGGCATCGGCAAGCCGGAGCCGCTGAAGTATCACCTGCCCGGGGCGTGGTCGCGGCGGATCGATGACGAGCACCGCCTTGTCTACCTGGTGACGGACAAGGAGATCGTCATGCTTGCCGCCCGGTACCACTACTGACTGCTGATGCCGTGCGGGGCTGCCCTCCCGTGCGGTCGCGATGGGCGGACTCGGGGGAGACGACCTCGATGACGAGTCTCACGTCGTCCGGTGCGTACCAGGTGCGGTCGGGGTCGTAGGGCAGGTCCGTCAGCAGGCGGTCCGGTTCTGGACGGTTGCGGGCATCGAGGCGGATCGTCATCTCCCGCTCGGCCTCGAAGCCCGTAGGCGCCTGCGTCATGAGCGTGGTGGTCAGCGCGGTGACGAGGCGGCCGTGCCACGACCGCTGCGGGGACATCGTGAAGACGAGGGCCCCATCGATCAACTCGGTGTGGCGTGGTGCCTCGGGGAAGCGGTCCAGGTCCTGCGCGAACCAGCCTTCCGCGCGAGGCGGGCGCATCCAGTCGGGCAGTGCGGTCATGAGCCAACCCTCGCGATTGCGGCCGTCAAGAGGAGGTGTCGTGCCGTGCCGCCTGGTCGTGGGTGAGGGCCTGGGTTTCCGCGGGGGTGGGGTTCTCGGACGTGGTGTCTTGTGACTCCAGTCGGCGGACGTGGCTCGTGGGGTGGCCGGTCGGTGGGGTGGGATCGCTCAGCATCGGCACCTGTAAGCCGTACGTGCCCCGAGGGGCCGACGAAAGATCAGGTGCACCCGATGAGAACCCGCCTCAGCGCAGTGCTGTCCGCCGCCCTCCTCGTGGCCGGCCTCCAGTTCGCCGCGACCACCGCCGCGCACGGGGCCCCGCCGCCGGGGGACCTGCGGCTGGCGCCGGCCGCGACCGCCGTCCCGGACAGCTGGATCGTCGTGCTCAAGGACGGCACGGACATGGCCGGGACCCAGGCCATGGCCTCCGGGGCGGGCGGGGAGGTCGGGCACGTCTACCGCAGTGCCCTGCGCGGCTTCTCGATCCGGACCTCGCAGGACCAGGCCGCCGAGCTGGCCGCCGACCCGCGCGTCGCGTACGTGGAGCAGGACGCGGAGGTGCGGGTCTCGGACACGCAGTCGAATCCGACGTGGGGCCTCGACCGGATCGACCAGCGGGCGCTGCCGCTGTCGCAGACGTACACGTACGACTCGACGGCCGCGAACGTGACCGCGTACGTGATCGACACCGGGATCCGCACGACGCACACCGACTTCGGCAGCCGGGCGCGCGTCGGCTTCGACGCCTTCGGGGGCACCGGCCAGGACTGCAACGGGCACGGGACGCACGTCGCCGGGACGGTGGGCGGTGCTGCGTACGGTGTCGCGAAGGGCGCCTCCCTCGTGGCCGTACGGGTGCTGAACTGCAGCGGCTCCGGCACCACCGCCGGGGTGATCGCCGGGGTCGACTGGGTGTCGGCCAACGCGGCCAGGCCCGCCGTCGCCAACATGAGCCTCGGCGGCGGGGCCAGCTCGGCCCTGGACGGCGCGGTCGCCCGGTCGATCTCCTCGGGCATCACCTACGCGATCGCCGCGGGCAACTCCTCCGCGAACGCCTGCAACTACTCGCCCGGCCGCACCCCGTCGGCCATCACCGTCGGCGCGACCCTCCGCTGGGACGCCCGCGCCTCCTTCTCCAACTACGGCTCGTGCCTCGACCTCTTCGCCCCGGGCGTCGGCATCACCTCGGACTGGTACTCCGGCGACACCGCCACGAACACCATCTCCGGCACCTCGATGGCCGCCCCGCACGTGGCCGGCGCGGCCGCGCTGTACCTGGCGACCCACCCGAACGCGAGCGCGCTCCAGGTCAGGGACGCGGTGGTGGCCGGCGCGACGCAGGGCGCCGTCGTCCTCCCCGGCCCCGGCTCGCCGAACAGGCTCCTGTACTCCCGCTTCTGATACTCCCGCTTCTGCCCCCCGCGGGTGAGGGGCCGGACCGCCACCTCGGCGGGTCCGGCCCCTGATACGTCAGAGCCCGCGGACCGAGGCGACCGTGAAGGTGGTCGGGGTGCCGCCGCCCGGGCCCATCGGGCCGCCCTTGTCGAACTGCGAGCGGACCACCAGGGTGCGGCCCGCGGTGTGGGCGAGGGTCGTGGGGATCTGGAACGACGGGTCCGTGATGGTGTGGAGCAGGCGGGCGCGGGTGCCGTCCGCCGTGAGCAGCCAGCGGGTCAGCGTGTTGGTCGTGTTGTGCGCCACGCGCAGGGTCCCGTCGGGGGAGAGGTCGAGGCCGTCGGCGGCCTTCAGGTCGCCGCCGGAGAGGGCGACGCGGACGACGGCGCCGCTGCGCAGGTCCACCCGGTAGAGGTCGCCGCCCGTCATGTCGACGGTGAGCAGGTAGCGGCCCGCCCGGTCCGAGGTGATCCCGTTGAGGGAGTACGTGCCCTCGGGCCGCGGGCGCAGGACCGGGGCCAGGTCGTAGGCCACGCTCAGCGTGCCGCCGCCGGCGGCCAGGTGGTCCGGGGCCGCGCGGTAGACCACCCCGCGGACGCTGTCCGTCAGGTAGGCGGTGCCGTCTGGGGTGACGGTCAGGTCGTTGACGAAGCGCGGGCCCGTCCCGGCCACGCCGAAGCGGGCCAGTCGGGCGCCGGTCCCCACGTCGTAGACCGAGACGCCGGCGGTGGAGTCCGTCACCCACAGGCGGCCGCGGGAGTCGACGCGCAGGCCGTTCGCCGTGTGGCGGCCATCGGTGCCGGAGGGGAGGAACACCTCCGCCTCGGACCGGCCGGGGCGGGCGCGGTAGACGGTGCCGTCCGCGTACGAGCCGACGTAGACGGTGTGCGTACGGGGGTCGGTCGCGATGCCCTCGGGGTAGACCTTCGTGCCGGGTATGGAGAAGGCCGTGGATATGCGGGCGTCGGTCGCCCGGGCCGGCGCGGCCCCCAGGATGAGGGACCCGGCCAGGGCGGTGGTCAGAGCGGTGGTCAGAGCGGTGACCGGAAGCTTCATCAGGTGTCCTCTACTGAGTAGGTGTGGACGAATGTAAGTTAGAGCTCTAATGCCTGCAAGGGGCCGTAGGATGCGGGAATGACCTCCATGGCCCCCGAGGAGCGCATCGGCTCTCATCTGAAGCGCGCTGAGCAGGCACTTCTCGCGGCGAAGAACGCCGCGTGCAAGCCGGCCGCAGTAACGGTTCCGCAGTACGCGGCCCTGCTCTGGCTGTCCGAGAAGCCCGGCATCTCCGCCGCCGCGCTCGCCCGGCTGTGCGGGGTGACGCCGCCGACGATGAACACCGTGCTGAAGAACCTCCAGGAGCGCGGGTTCATCGCGCGGACCCCGCACGAGTGGCACCGCAACGTGCTGGAGACCCGGCTCACGGTCGAGGGGCGCGCGGCGCTGGAGCTGGCGGACGCGGGCGCGGTGCGCGTGGAGCGGGCGCTGGCCGCAGCGCTCAGCGGGGAGGAGCGGGAGCTGCTCATCGACCTGCTCGGGCGGTGCGCGGAGGTGCTCGACGCCCAGCGTTAGCCGGCTGTTCCGCTGAGACCCCCGTCATGTTTTTGCCGGGATTTGGAACTGTCCGGGGTAATTCGTACATCAGGACTAGGGGATGCCCAGTCGTTCTGCCCCCGGGGGCAGTCGTGACCGTTCGGAGCGAAGTTCGTGCACCAGTACCCGCAGAGCCCGCGGCCTGACCAGCCGTCGTACCAGGACCATACGGAGCGGTACCCGCAGGATCCCCCGTACCGGGAACAGCCCTACGGCGAGCAGCCTTACCGGGAACGCCCGTACGGGCAGCCGCCGCAGCCCCCGCAGCCCCCGCAGCGCAGGCGGTCCCGGCGCGCGATATGGATCAGCGCAGGCGTCGCCCTCGCGCTCCTGCTCGGCGGCGGCGGGTTCGCGGCCTGGAAGCTCGACTGGTTCTCCGGCAATGGCGAGAAGGTGAGCTTCGGCGCGGCCACCCCGCCCCCGGCCGCGGACAAGAAGGCCACCCCGAGCGAGGCCCCCAAGCCCTCCGGTGACCCGGACGTGCTCATGCCGACGGGGCCGAAGTCCGAGTTCAAGCAGACCGCCAAGCTCGACGACGGCACGATCATCGCCAAGACCCGCCTCGCGGGCGCGAAGTCCGGCTTCGAGGGCGACGTATGGGTGTGGGCGCCCAAGGAGTACGACGACCCGAAGTACGCCAAGAGCGGCTTCCCGGTCCTGATCGCGCTCCCCGGCGGCAACGGCTTCCCGGCCAACTACTGGGCCGACCGCAGCCTCGGCCTCCAGAAGGCCATCAGCGAGGGCGTCCAGGCGGGCACCAGCCTCCCCTTCATCGTGGTCATGCCGGTACTCAACCCGGACAACAAGTACTACTACGACGGCGCCGACATACCCGGCCAGCCCAAGATGGGCACCTGGATCGCCGAGGACATCCCGAACTTCACCAAGGCCAACTTCCGTACGTACAAGTCCCGCGACGGCTGGGCCTTCATGGGCTCCTCCTCCGGCGCCTTCGTCGGCATGAAGACGGTCCTGCAGTACCCCGACCGGTTCAAGGCCGTGATAGCCAGCGGTGGCGAGATCGTCCCGGACTCCCCACTGTGGAAGGGCCACCAGGCGGAGATGGACGCGAACAACCCCGAGAAGCTCGCCCAGAAGCTGATCGACGCCAAGGGACCCGAGGTCTACATCAACTTCCAGATCGGCACCAAGGAGAGCGGGAAGGAGCGGATGACGAAGTTCCAGCAGCAGTTCGGCAAGGGCCCGATCAAGATGACCATCCGCGACATCCAGAACGGCGAGCACAACGGCTGGCACTACGTCCGGGGCATGAAGGAAGGCTCCCTGGAGTGGATCAGCAAGGTGCTCAAGGCCCCCAAGCCCGACACCGCCGGCTGATCTCCGTACGCCCCGCACGGCACGTGGCACTCGCCACGTCACCCCCGTCCCAGGCAACCCATCCCCTCGTTCATACCTCTGTAAAGGGTGTAAGGGGGACCGATCGGTCCGGCCCGCGCTCCGCACCGAGCGCCGGATAAGGAACGGGACAATTCCGTGCAGCATGACCAGCAAGGCGACGGCAGCCCCACGACCAAGGGCGGCCGTCGCCCCAAGCGCCTGCGCATGACGCTGATCGGCGGTGGGCTCGCGCTCATCCTCGCGGCCGGCGGCGGCGCGGCAGCGTACAAATACGGGCTCTTCTCGGACATAGGGGATCCCGTTTCCTTCGGGAAGGTCCAGGAGAACGCCTCCAAGGCCACCAAGACCTCCGACGTCCGGCCGGGCGTGCTGATGCCCACCGGCCCGAAGGCCGAGTTCGTCCGCACCAGCCGGCTGCCGGACGGCACGCAGATCGCCAAGACCACCCTGACCGGCAAGAAGTCCGGATTCACGGGCGACGTGTGGGTGTGGGTGCCCAAGGAGTACGACGACCCGAAGTACGCCAAGAGCGCCTTCCCGGTCCTGATCTCCCTGCCCGGCGGCCGCGGCTACCCCACGAACTACTGGGGTACGGGACCCGGCCTCGGCCTCCAGAAGGCCGTCAGCGACGGGGCGAAGGCCGGCACCAGCCTGCCCTTCATCCTGATCATGCCGGTGCACAACGCCGACACCAAGCACCACTTCGACGCCTCGGACATCCCCGGCCAGCCCAGGATGGGCACCTGGATGGCCGATGACATCCCGGATTTCGCGAAGGCCAATTTCCGGACGTTCACCTCCCGCGACGGCTGGGCCTTCATGGGCTCATCGGCGGGCGGATTCGGCGCCTTCAAGCACCTCCTGAAGTACCCCGACCGTTTCAAGGCGGCCATCGCGAGCGGGGTCGACATCGTCCCCGACTCCCCGCTCTGGAACGGGAACACGCAGGCCATGGACGAGAACAACCCCGAGAAGCTCGCCGCGAAGCTGATCAAGGAGGGTGGTCCGGACGTCTACATCAACTTCCAGATCGGCACCGCCGAGACCGGCCGCGAGAAGGCCGAGAAGTTCATGGAGGAGTACGGGAAGGGCCCCGTGCACACCAAGCTGCAGGTGATCCAGGATGGTGAGCACAACGGAAAGTCCTACGTACGCGGCATGAGGGAGGGCGCTCTGGAGTGGATCAGCAAGGTGATGTCCGCGCCCACCCCCGATCCCGACGTGCGGTGAGCACGGTGGCGAAGGGGGCGTCGGTGGCCGCCGCCGCGGGGATCGCGGCGGTGTGCGCCGTCGCGTTCCTCAAGGCGCCGGGCGACCGGCCGGTGCATCCCTTCCCCACCGTCGGCGTGCTCATGGCGGGCGGGGAGCACTGGTGCACGGCGAGTGTCGTCGACAGCCCCAAGGGCAACGTAGTCGCCACCGCCGCGCACTGCGTGGCCCCCGCAGGGGAGAACGGGCGGCCGGGCGAGGTCGCCCACGACGGCCTGGCCATCGGCGAGCTCGCCTTCGCCCCCGCCTTCTCCGGCGAGGGATCCGGCAGCCAGCCCCTCGGGGTGTGGAAGGTCCGCTCGATCCACGTGGACGAGCGCTGGACGAAGTGGGGCGACGACACCGCCGACTTCGCCTTCCTCACCATCGCGCCCGATTCCGACGGGCGCAGCGTCCAGGAGGTCGTGGGCGGGCGGGCCGAGGCCCCGAAACCGGACTGGACCTCCGGGTACGAGCGGGACGTGACCGTGGTCGGCTACCCGGAGTCCGAGCACAACCCGCAGAACAAGCCGGTCTCCTGCACGACGCAGACCCGCCACGACGACGATGACCCCGACATGCTCTACATCAGCTGCGCCGGCTTCTGGACCGGCACCAGCGGCAGCCCCTGGATCGCCGACCGGGGCGGGGCCGAGCGGGCGGGGCGGCTGATCGGGGTGCTGAGCGGCGGGGACACGGACGTCGACTCCACCGCCGCGCTGTTCGACGAGCGCGCGAAGGCGCTGTACGAGCGGGCGGCACGGGGCTGAGCCCCCGGCCGGCCGGGGCCATTGGGTTCCGCGGCCCCGCTACTTCTTGCGCTCCGTACTGACGATCACGCCCACCGCCGCCACGACGATCCCGCCGCCGAGGACGATCGGCCAGGTCAGGGCCTCGTCGAGGATCAGCCAGCCCAGCGCGACCGCGACGACCGGATTGACGTACGCGTACGTGGACACCAGCGACAGCGGCGCGGCCCGCAACAGCCACACGTACGCCGTGAAGCCGACGAGCGAACCGCACAGGACCAGGTAGGCCAGGGCCGCCCAGGAGGCGGTGGAGTAGGCCGACAGGTCCAGCCCGCGGTGCTCGCCGCGCAGCAGGCCGACCACGACGCCGGCGACCCCGCCCGCGAGCATCTGGTACGCGCTGCCCGTGAAGGGGTTCTCCGGCAGGGTCACCCTCGACGCCGAGAACGAGCCCAGCGACCACAGCACCGAGGCCCCCAGCACCATCAGCACCCCGGACAGCCGCACCGCACCGCCGATCCCCGGGCTGGTCAGCACCGCGAGCCCGGCGAGGCCGACCAGGACCCCGCCGAGGGTGCGCAGCGGAGGCCGGTCCCCGGTGCCCGCCCGGAGCACCACCACCCACATCGGCACCGCCGCCACCAGCAGCGCGGCCAGGCCCGACGGCACCGAGGTCTCGGCGAGGACGACCAGGCCGTTGCCGCCGAGGATCAGCAGCAGGCCGACCAGGACCGCCGAGCCGACCTGCGCCCGGGTGGCCTTGAGGGCGGCCGGGCCGAACCGCCAGGCGACACCGCCGGCCAGCAGCAGGCCGGCGGTGATGAAGCGGGCTCCGGCGGACAGGAAGGGCGGCATCGTCTCGACGACGATCCGGATGCCGAGGTAGGTCGAGCCCCAGACCACGTAGACGAGGGCGAGGGCGGTCCAGACCGCGCCGGTGGTCTTGCGGTGCGGGGTGGCCGCGGCCTTGCTGTCCACCGGAGTCGATATGCGCATGGCCGGATCCTACGGTCGTTGGCCGATGCAGGCTTCTCGGTTTCTCAGCCCTTGAGCAGGCTGTTCAGCTCCCCGTAAGGGAGGGCGTGGGCGAGGGAGCCGTACGTTCCGCCGGAGAGCAGCTCCTCGGTGGCGCCGCGGACCACGGCGTACGCGGCTTCGGCGACCCAGGAGCCGAGGCTGACGCGGGCGACGCCGAGGGTGCCGAGCTCGGCGACGGTGGGGGCGCCGGGGCCGACGAGGATGTTGAGCGGGGCGTCGATGCCCTTGGCGAGCTCGGTGATGACGGCCGGGTCCGTGACGCCGGGCACGAAGATTCCGGTGGCTCCGGCGCGGAGGTAGGCGGCGGCGCGGGCGAGGGTCTCGTCGAGGCGGGTGGCGGGGTCGCCGAGGCCCCGGAGGTAGGTGTCGACGCGGGCGTTGATGTACAGCGGGACGTCGGCGGCGGTCGCGGCGGCGCGGGCGGCGGCCACGCGCTCGGCGTGCTCGGCGGGGGTGCGGTCGCCGTCCTCGATGTTGATGCCGACCGCGCCCGCGGCGAGCACCCCCGCGACGGTCTCCCCGACCCCGGCGGGGTCGGCGCCGAAGCCGCCCTCGATGTCGGCGGTCACGGGCACGGAGACGGCGGCGGCCACGCGGGCGACGAGGTCGAGCGCCCGCTCGCGGGCCAGCGCGTCCCCGTCGGGCGCCCCGAGCGACCAGGCGACGCCGGCGCTGGTGGTGGCGACGGCGGCCGCCCCGGCGGCCTCGACGACGCGGGCACTGGCGACGTCCCAGGCGTTGGCGAGGGCGAGGGGGGTGGCGGGGGTGTGCAGTCCCGCGAAGGCGCGCGCCTTCGCGGCGGGGGCGGCGGGGTCAAGGTGGTTGGCCATGCGCCCAGTTCACCAGACGGCCGCCCCCGGGGCTCGCGGATTTCCGACGTGCACGTCGGGCCCGCCGGGTCCGCGGGTGCGGAACCGCCCGCCGGCGCTCGGCCCCGGACCCCGCGCCTCAAACGCCGGCGGGGCTGGATGTGCCGGTGCGGCGCCGTTGCCGGGGGCCAGCCCCCGGACCCCCGCGCCTCGAACGCCGGCGAGGCTGGATTTGCCTCCGGCGGCGCCTCAATCGCCGGTGCGGGAGCCAAATCCAGCCCCTCCGGCGTTTGAGGAGCGGGGGCTGGGGCGGAGCCCCAGGGGCCGGTTACCGGGCCAGGCCCGCTTTGGCGCCCGCACCACACAGCGGGAGCACAGCCGTGCGGCCCCGCAGGGGGTCGTCGGGGGCCGAGGGGCCCACCGCCGCCCAGCAGGCCGCGGCGGTCGGTTCGACGAAGAGGCCCCGACGGGCCAGGTCCCGCTGCGCCTCGCGGAGCCGTTCGTCCGACACCGTCAGGAACGTGCCGCCGGACTTGCGGACCGCAGCCAGGATCTGCCGCGCCCGCGGCGGCGCCGGGATCGCGATCCCCTCCGCCAGCGTGGGCAGCTGCGGCACCGGGGACGCGTCCTCCGCGCCCGCCGCGAAGGCGGAGGCCAGCGGGGACACCGCCTCCGCCTGCACCGCGATCAGCGCCGGCGCCCGCACCCCGCGCCGGGCCAGCTCCTCCACCGCCAGCGCCGCCCCCAGCAGCAGCGTCCCGTTGCCCACCGGGACGACGAGCGCCTCCGGCAGCCGGCCGCCCATCTCCTCCCACACCTCGTACACGTACGTCTTCGTGCCGTGCAGGAAGTACGGGTTGAAGACGTGGCTCGCGTAGAACACCCCCGGCCCGTCGGCGGCCCCCCGAGCCGCCTCCGCCGCGGCCTCGCGCCCGCCCGGGACCACCCGTACGACCGCCCCGTGCGCCCGCATCTGCTCGGTCTTCTTCTCCGAGGTGCCCTCCGGCACGAAAACTTCACAATCCAGCCCGGCCCGCGCGCAGTACGCCGCCACCGACGTCCCCGCGTTGCCGCTGCTGTCCGCCACCACCCGCTCCGGAGCCAGCCGCCGGGCCAGCTCCGCGAGCATCACGGCGCCCCGGTCCTTGAACGACAGCGTCGGCATCAGGAAGTCGAGCTTGGCGTGAACCCGCTCCCCCAGCGGCACCATCGGAGTGTGCCCCTCCGCCAGGGTGACGGAGAACGCCCCCGGCAGGGGCAGCGCGGCCGCGTACCGCCACAGCGAGTTCGGCCCGGCGGCCGGATCCAGCGGCGCTGCCGGATCCGGCGTGAAATCGAGGTCCCACGGGCCGCCGCAGACCGGGCAGCACCAGGGTGCCGTCCGCGCGTCCGCGCGCGTGGCGTCCTCTGGGCAGAGATAACCGGGGAGTGCGTGCGTCATGTGCGGAGCGCCTTTGCTCAATCATGGCCGGGGTATGGCACGGATGTTACGCGTCGGCCGTCCTCTTGTGGCAGGCGGCGACGGTGGGTCAACCTTTCGGAGGCGACAGCCCGTTGGGCCATCTGCTTTGTCATGGGCATGCAGATTCCATCGATTCGTCATGCCCGTGAACGCCCGTCAGGCTCCGCCCCACCCCCCGCAGCGCACCACCTATGAGGAGGACCCCTCACATGTCCGTGATGCGTCACACCCGCCGGAAAATCGCCGGCATCAGCGCGACCGCCGTCGTGGCCCTCGCGCTCGGCGCAGCCGCCGCGCTACCCGCCTCGGCGGCCGACAGCGGCGCGCAGGGCGTCATCGAGAACGCCGGCGCCGCCGGAACCGTCCCCGGCAGCTACATCGTGACCCTGAACGACTCCGCCGCCCGCTCCACCGCCGACAGCGGCAAGGCCGTCGCCAAGCGGTACGGCGCGAAGATCGACCGGACCTACAGCGCCGCCCTCAACGGCTACTCCGTGGAGGTTTCCGAGGCGCAGGCCAGAAAGCTCGCCGCCGACCCGGCCGTCAAGTCGGTCGTGCAGAACCGGGTCTTCACCATCGACGCCGCCGACGCCACCCAGCCCAACCCGCCGTCCTGGGGCCTGGACCGCATCGACCAGCGCGCGCTCCCGCTGAACCAGAGCTACACCTACCCGGACCAGGCCGGCGAGGGCGTCACCGCCTACATCATCGACACCGGCGTCCGAAAGACCCACCAGGACTTCGGCGGCCGCGCCTCCGACGGCTACGACGCAGTCGACAACGACAACACCGCCCAGGACGGCCACGGCCACGGCACGCACGTCGCCGGCACCGTCGCGGGCGGCTCGTACGGCGTGGCCAAGAAGGCCAAGATCGTCGGCGTCCGCGTGCTCGACAACAACGGCTCCGGTACGACCGCCCAGGTCGTCGCCGGCATCGACTGGGTGACGCGGAACGCGGTCAAGCCGGCCGTGGCCAACATGTCGCTCGGCGGCGGCGCCGACTCCGCGCTCGACACCGCCGTACGCAACTCCATAGCCTCCGGCATCACCTACGGCGTCGCGGCCGGCAACGAGTCCACGGACGCCTCCACCAAGTCCCCGGCGCGCGTCGCCGAGGCCATCACGGTCGGCGCCACCACCAACACCGACGCGAAGGCCAGCTACTCCAACTACGGCTCCATCCTGGACATCTTCGCGCCGGGCTCCTCCATCACCTCCTCGTGGGGTACGGGCGACACCGCCACCAACACCATCTCCGGCACCTCGATGGCCACGCCGCACGTCGTGGGCGCGGCGGCCCTGTACCTGTCGCAGAACCCGTCGAGCACCCCGGCCCAGGTCCGCGACGGCCTGGTGAACGCGGCCACCCCGAGCGTGGTGACCAGCCCCGGCTCCGGCTCCCCGAACCGGCTGCTCTACGTCGGCACCGGCGGCACCACCCCGCCCGGGAAGCGCTTCGAGAACACCGCCGACTACGCGATCAACGACAACTCGACCGTCGAATCGCCGGTCACCGTCAGCGGAGTCCCCGGCAACGCCCCGGCGACGCTGAGCGTCGCGGTCGACATCAAGCACACCTACATCGGTGACCTCAAGGTCGACCTGGTCGCGCCCGACGGCTCCGTCTACACCCTGCACAACCGGGCCGGCGGCAGCGCGGACAACATCATCAAGACCTTCACGGTGAACGCCTCCTCCGAGGTCGCCAACGGGGTGTGGAAGCTCCGGGTGAACGACAACGCGAACATCGACACCGGGAAGATCGACTCCTGGGCGCTGCAGTTCTGAGCGTCCGGGTGAACCAGCGCACGGCTGAGCCGCGGTACACGCGATGAACAGGCGGGGGCGACCGGCAGGGCGGTCGCCCCCACTGCGTACTATTCGCGCATCCGTTCGCGCCCCTTGTGATGGAGTCCCCCGCCCCGTGACCACCCCGCCGAGTCCTCCCGCCGGACCGGGCCACTCCTGGCCCCCGCCCTCCCCGCAGCCCGCGTGGGGCCCGCCGCCGGGCTACGGGCAGACCGCGCCGGCGCTCAACGGCTTCGCGCTCGCCTCGCTCCTCGTCGGCCTGCTGTGCCTCCCGCCGCTGGGCATCGTCTTCGGGATCGTGGCCCTCGTACAGATCGCGAAGAAGCGGCAGCGCGGCAAGGCGCTGGCCATCGTGGGCCTGGCGGTGTCCGTGGCGATGACCGTCGCAGTGGCCGTGACCGCCGGAGCGGTCGCGACGGCGCTCGGCGAACGGTACGACCGGATCGCCGAGACGACCGAGGCCGAGGGCGATCTGACGGACATGGAGGACCTGGGCAAGGGAGCCTGCTTCAACGTCCCGGGCGGGGACATGATGGACGATCACCCCCTGATCTACAAGGTCGCCTGTGGGCGGCCGCACCACGGTGAGGTCACCCACGCGGAGCGGTTGGGCCCGGATGCCGCCCCCGGCTCGCAGGAGGCGGACCGCGCAGCCGAGGACACCTGCTGGAAGGCGCAGGACGCCTACGCGATGGACACCTGGGCGCTGCCCGCCACCGTCGAGATGTTCTACTTCGCGCCCTCCCGCGAGACCTGGCGCCAGGGGGACCGGCAGCTGCTGTGCGTGATGGCGACGACGGAGGAGGAGCAGATCGGGAGCCTGCGCCATGGCGAGGACGAACTGGCGCCCCAGCAGGTGGAGTTCCTGAAGGCGGCGAACGCGCTCGAATTCCTCCTGAGCCGCTCGCCGGACGAGGACGTCGAGGACGCGCTGCCCGACTACCAGGCCTGGGCGCGCAAGGTCCACGGGGCGCTGGGCGACGAGGCGAAGGTGCTGGAGGGGCACGAGGGCCGGCCGGGCATGGACGTGGCGGCGCGGGCCACGCTCAAGGAGATCGAGGCGGCGCGCACGCTGTGGATGAAGGCCTCGCAGGCGCGGACGCCGGCGGAGTTCAACAGGCAGTGGGAGCTGGCCGTGGGTGCGATGTCGGTGCAGACGGAGAAGTCGCTGCGCCGTGCGTACGGTCTGGCGACGAAGGTTCCGCAATGGCTGGAGGAGTCGCCGGGAGGGCCGGGTGGCGGGCCCGGCGGTGGGCCCGGAAGGAATCCCTCCGTCGAGTCGGTGTGACGTCGTCGGGGTAACGCGCGGTAACGGGTTTGAGTGACCTGGCTTCATCACTTCGGGTGAAACTCTGGCCCTTGCTTGCGGTCTACAACCGTCGGTTGCCAGGGTGTAGCTGTCTGTCAACCTGATGGGAGTGGCCAGTGACTTTCGGTGAGCAGCCGGCCTACCTGCGCGTGGCCGGGGATCTCCGTCGCAAGATCGTCGACGGTTCCCTGCCCCCGCACGCCCGGCTCCCTTCGCAGGCCCGCATCCGCGAGGTGTACGGGGTCTCCGACACCGTGGCGCTGGAGGCGCGCAAGGTCCTCATGGCGGAGGGGCTGGTGGAGGGCCGGTCCGGGTCGGGTACGTACGTACGCGAGCAGCCGGTGCCGCGGCGGGTCGCCCGCTCCGGCTACCGCACGGGCGGGGCGTCGACGCCGTTCCGGCAGGAGCAGGCGGAATCGGGCGCGCGGGGCACGTGGGAGTCGAGCAGCGAGCAGGCGGGCGCGCCGGCGGAGATCGCGAAGCGGCTGGGCATCGAGCCGGGGGAACGGGTGATGCGGACCCGGTACGTCTTCCGCGACGCGGGGGAGGCGATGATGCTGTCGACCTCCTGGGAGCCGCTCGCCGTGACCGGCCGGACCCCCGTGATGCTGCCGGAGGAGGGGCCGCTGGGGGGCTCGGGGGTGGTCGACCGGATGGCCGCGATCGACGTCGTCGTGGACAACGTGGTGGAGGAGGTCGGCGCGAGACCGGGCCTGGCGGAGGAACTGGTGCTGCTGGGTGGGGTGCCGGGGCACGTGGTGCTGGTGATCGGCCGCACGTACTTCGCCTCCGGCCGCGCCGTGGAAACGGCGGACGTCATCGTCCCGGCGGACCGCTACCGCCTATCCTACCACCTCCCGGTCCGCTGACCCGCCGCTGCTCCGGGAAGCGGTGGTGTACCGGAGAGCGGACGGGGGGTGCGGGGGTTTTACGTCCACGTGATGCCGGAGGCAAGGGTGTAACCGCCGGGCAATGTCCACGGGTGACGGGGCGTCACGCGAGGGGCTTACCTTCCGGCGGTATGACCGATACCGCCACCACCACCCCCGCGCCGCAGGCGCAGGCGGCCCGCCGCTACGCCCGGCTCGCCGCCGACGAGAGCCGCGAGGACTACTCCCTCCGGTACGCCCCCCACTCCTTCCGCCGCTGGAGCCCCGGCACCGTCGCCGGCACCGCCCTCGGCGGCATCGCCTACCTCGCCGACTTCGCCATCGGCGCCTCCATCGTCTTCGCCTACGGCTTCACCAGCGGGGCCGCCGCGATCCTGGCCGCCGCCGCGGTCATCTTCCTGACCGGCATTCCGATCGCCCGCGCGTGCGCCACGTACGGGCTGGACATGGACCTGGTGACGCGCGGCGCCGGCTTCGGCTACTTCGGGTCGACGCTCACGTCCCTCATCTACGCCTCCTTCACCTTCATCTTCTTCGCGCTCGAAGGCTCGATCATGGCCCAGGCCATGCACCAGGCCGTCGGGCTGCCGCTGGAGATCGGGTACCTCCTGACGACGCTCGTCGTGATCCCGATCGTGTTCAAGGGCATGGGCGCCCTCGCCAAGGTGCAGGCCTGGACCCAGCCCGTCTGGCTGATCGGCCTCGTGCTGCCCTTCCTCGTCCTCGCCTTCGAGGCCCCCGAGGCCTGGGGCGCCTTCGCCGACTTCGGCGGGACCGAGGGCGCCGGCGCCGGGTTCTCCTGGATCGGCTTCGGCTTCGGGACCGGTATCGCTCTCTCCCTCATCGCGCAGATCGGGGAGCAGGCGGACTATCTGCGGTTCATGCCCGCCAAGACCCCGGCCAACAGCCGCAGATGGAACCTCGCCGTGCTCGCCGCCGGCCCCGGCTGGGTGGTCATCGGCGCCGCCAAGCAGCTCGGCGGCGCCTTCCTCGCCTTCGTCGCGCTCGAAGCCGTCGGCACGACGCACGCCCTGGAGCCGATCGCCCCGCAGATCGAGGCCCTGCGCCCGTGGCTCGGCGGCCTCGCGCTGCCCGCCGCCGCGCTCTTCGTGATCGTCTCGCAGATCAAGATCAACGTAACCAACGCCTACAGCGGCTCACTGTCCTGGTCGAACTTCTTCTCCCGCGTCACCCACCGCCACCCCGGCCGGGTCTGGTACATCTTCCTCAACCTCGCCATCGCGCTGACGCTGATGGAACTGAACATGTTCGCGATGCTCGGCAAACTGCTGGGCTTCTACTCCAACGTCGGCATCGCCTGGATCGCCGCGGTCGCCGCCGACCTCGTGATCAACAAGCGGCTCGGACTCAGCCCGCCCTACATCGAGTTCAAGCGCGCCTACCTGTACGCCGTCAATCCGGCGGGTTTCGGCGCGATGGTGATCGCCTCCACCGTCTCGATCCTCGCCTTCTTCGGGCTGTTCGGCACCTACGCCGAGGCCTTCTCCACCTTCATCGCGGCCGGACTCGCCCTGCTCCTGTGCCCGTTGATCGCCTGGATGACCAGGGGGAAGTACTACCTGGCGCGCCCGAACCGGGTGAACGGCCCGGACGCCGGGGTCGAGGAGGTCACCGCCACCCACGTCTGCTCCGTCTGCGAGACCGCGTACGAGCTGCCCGACATCGCCGACTGCCCCGTCCAGTCGGGGCCGATCTGCTCCCTGTGCTGCTCCCTCGACGCCACCTGCGGTGACGTCTGCCGCAAGGTGCCCGGGGGTGGTGCGGTGATCCTCCCGATGCCGTCCGTGCGCCGGATCTGAACCGGCGCGCACGGCCCACTCGTACACGTGGCCGGATGCGTACGCCCCCTAGGTACCTCTTTGTGAAAAACCGTATCCGCTGCGTAAAGGTCGGGCGTAAGCTCGGGCATATGCGCAATGCGGTTTCCCGGGCAGGTACGTCGGCGGAGGGTGAAACGCGATGAACGACAGCGGTGCCCTGCTCCCGTGGCTGGTCATACGTCAGGACGACAACGGCAACCGCTACCGGGTGGGCCGGTACGCCACCCGGGCCGAGGCCCAGAAGGTCGTCGACAGCCTCGACGACAGAGGTCACAAGCAGCTCTACTGGGTCGAGCGGATCGGTCAGACCGCCACGATGAACTGAGCATCAGCGTTGACATAGGCTCCGCCCATGACGGTACGAGTGGTCGTGGGCGGAGCCCTTTGTCATGAGGGGCGCCTGCTGGCCGCCCGCCGCAGCGCACCCCCGGAACTGGCCGGGCGCTGGGAGTTGCCGGGCGGCAAGGCCGAGCCGGGCGAATCCGTCCCCGAGGCGCTGGTGCGCGAACTGCGCGAGGAACTCGGCGTCGAGACCGAGCCGCTGGAGCGGATCCCGGGGGAGTGGCCGCTGAGGCCCGGCCTCGTACTGCACGTGTGGACCGCCCGGCTGCTGTCCGGGGTGCCCGCGCCGCTGGAGGACCACGACGAGCTGCGCTGGCTCGCGCCCGAGGACCTGGAGTCCGTGGACTGGCTCGACCAGGACCGGCCCGCCGTCGCCGAGGCCGGACGCCGGCTGCGCGCCGGTGCGGGCGGGGTCGGCGCCGGGGGCGCGTGAGGCTCGCGCTGTAGGCCGTCTGCGCCACAGTGCGCCGGTGCCCGGGGGACCGAGTGGTACGACGCCTCGAATATCGGGTATGTCGCTATTAATCCCTATCTCGTCCCCCTTTCGTCACAGACGAACCGGACTGGGGTCGCTGCTGGCCCGGGAAGTGATCGGCGTGATCGACACAGACGGTGAGTGCGCCGAGTGGGCCTTCCCGGCCGAGCCCGGTGCCGTCCGCACCGCCCGACACGCCGTACGCGGCACCCTGCGGGCCTGGGGTCTGGACTCCGTCGGAGACGTGACCGTCCTGCTGGTCAGCGAGCTCGTCACCAACTCCCTGCGGTACGCCTCCGGCCCCATCGGGGTCCGGATGGAACGGCGGAATCCAGCCGCCGACGGCACGCCGGGCGGCCCCGCACTCCTCGTGGAGGTTTCCGATCCGCTTCCGGATCCGCCCCGCGAGCGCGTCGCGAAGCCCAGCGACGAAGGCGGTCGCGGGCTGCATCTCGTCGCCGTCTCCTCGCAGCGCTGGGGGACCCGGCACGGGAAGTCGGGCAAGACTGTGTGGTTCGAGTTGGCACTTCCTGGTGAGTAACAAGGGGAAGGGTGGCCGTCCGTCGCACGAGGTGGCTAAAAACTAACGGGACCTTTTTGTGATCGTGAACGCCGTGCCGTCAGGGCCCGTGGTGCTGAATACTGCGGTCATGGCCGGTCCGGTTGCGGTGAGCTGGAGGGGACGGTCGCGTGAGCGAGATACCTGCGCAGGCACATCAGGCCGACGTGCCTCGGGAGACATGGCACGACTCCCTGTGGCACAGCAGTCCGCCTGGCTCGATATATGACTACATAAAGGTCGCATCGTTCTCGATCGGGCCCGACGGGCTCATCGACCAGTGGAGTCTGCGCGCCGAGGACCTCTTCGGACTGACCGCCGCCGAGGCCGTGGGGCGCGATCCGGTCGACGCCTTCATGCCGCCCGAGCTGCGCGCCGACGCCCACCGCAGAGTCTCCGAGATCCTCGACGGCAAAGAATGGACCGGCCTGATCCCCTTCCGGATCCCCGGCGGGAACGGCGCGCACGGTGTGGCCGAGATCTACGTCATGCCCACCCAGACCGAAACCGCCGAGCGGGCCGCGCTGTGCGTCGTCGTCGACGTACGCGCGCTGCGCCGGATCGAATCCGATCTGGCGGCCTCGCAGGCCATATTCGGCCAATCTCCCTTCGGCTTCCTGCTCTTCGGTACGGACCTCACCGTGCAGCGGGCCAACCGCCGCTTCGCCACCGTGTTCGGCGGAGCGGCCGAGGAGCACCGGGGCCGGACGGTCCACGACTACCTGCCGCCGCACGAGGCCGACCGCATGGCCGAGGCCCTGCGCCGTGTGCTGGAGACCGGGGACTCGGTCACCGACCTGCGGATCACCGGAGCCGCCCCCGGCAGCCGGGAGGACCGCCACTGGTCCATCAACCTCTACCGCGTGCACGGCGGCACCGGCCGCCCCGTCGGCATCGCCGGCATCGGCACCGACGTCACCCGCCGCCACCTCGCAGCCCGCGAGGCCGCCGGGGTCCGCCGCAACCTCGCCCTGCTCAACGAGGCCGGGCACCGCATCGGGAACTCCCTGGACCTGGAGACCACCGCCCGCGAACTCCTCGACGTCACCGTCCCCGGCTTCTGCGACCTGGCCGCCGTCGACCTCTACCAGGGGCTGCTGCTCGGCGACGACGACCGGCCCGCCCGCCCCCAGGGCCCCGGGGTGCCCTCGCTGCCCGGGCAGGGTCCCGCGCGGGCCCCGTCCGCGCCGCTGCGCAGGGTCGCCTTCGCCTCGGCGGTCTCGGACGCCCCGCTGTCGGGGCCGGGCGCGCCCGTCGCGGTGGGGGACATCCACCGCTATCCGGCGGCGTCGCCCGGCGCGCTCGCGCTGCGGACGGCGCGGCCGCGGCTGATGGAGGGCGGCGGACCGGACGGCCTCGTCCAGTCCACGCTGGTCGTACCGATGGTCGCCCACGACACGGTGGTCGGGCTCGCGCAGTTCTCCCGTGTGAAGGGCAGCGAGCCCTTCGGCGAGCGCGACCGGGCCGTCGCCGTCGAGCTGGCCGCCCGGGCCGCCGTGTGCATCGACAACGCCCGCCTCTACCGGCGCGAGCACGAGCGGGCGCTGATCCTCCAGCGCAGCCTGCTCCCGCCCGGCGACCCCGAGGCCGCCGGCCTGGACATCGCCTGCCGCTACCTGCCGGGGAACGCGGCCACCGAGGTCGGCGGGGACTGGTTCGACGTCATCGAGCTGCCCGGGCACCGTACGGCGCTGGTCGTGGGCGACGTGATGGGGCGCGGGCTGCGGGCCGCCGTCGCGATGGGCGAACTGCGGACCGCCGTACGGACCCTGGCGCTGCTGGACCTCGAACCGGCGGAGGTGCTCTCCGCGCTGGACGAGATCGCCCGGGGGCTGGGCGCGCCCGGCGGGTCCCAGCAGGCCTCGCGGGCGGCCCTGCACTCGCGGGACGCGGACCGCTCGGAGGTGTACCTCGCCACCTGCGTGTACGCCGTGTACGACCCGGTGACCCGGCGCTGCACGATCGCCAACGCGGGCCACATGCCGCCGGTGCTGGTGGAACCCCCGGACGAGGGGGGCAAGCACCGGCCCGCGCTGCTGCTGGAGGTGCCGCCGGGCATGCCGCTGGGGGTGGGCGGCGAACCCTTCGAGGAGGTCGAGGTCGAACTCCCGGAGGGCGCGCTCCTCGCCCTGTACACCGACGGCCTCGTCGAATCCCGCGACCACCCGCTGGAGGAGGGCCTGCGCGGGCTGCGGGAGGCCCTCGCGGACCCGGTCCGCCCGCTGGAGGACGTGTGCGACCACGTACTCAACACCCTGGACACCCGGCACGGCGAGGACGACATCGCGCTGCTGATGGCGCGGGTGCAGGGCCTGCCGGTGGACGCCGTCGGCGACTGGCAGCTGCCGCGCGAGGCCCGCTCGGTGGGCCGGGCGCGGGAGCTGGCGCGGGCGAAGCTGCCGGCGTGGGGCCTGGAGGGGCTGCTGGACACGACGGAACTACTGGTCAGCGAGCTGGTGACGAACGCGCTGCGGTACGGGGAGGGTGAGATCCGGCTCCGGCTCCTGCTCGACCGGACCCTGGTGTGCGAGGTGTGGGACGGGAACCTGGTCCAGCCGAGGCGCCGTCGCGCCCGGGACACGGACGAGGGGGGCCGGGGCCTGCAGCTCGTCGGCCTGCTGTCGGCGGGCTGGGGCACGCGCCGCACCCACCGGGGCAAGACGGTCTGGTTCGAGCTCCCGCTCCCGGGCGCGGCGGCGGAGGCGGTGTCCGAGCTCTCGGCGGAGCAGCTGCTGAACATGTACGGCTGATGTGTGGCGGGGCCGGGCCTCAAGAACCGGGGCTCCGCCCCGCACCCCGCTCCTCAAACGCCGGAGGGGCTGGATTTTGGCTGATGCCGCCTGTCCAGTGCGGCTCAGGCGGGCCAAACCCAGCCCCTCCGGCGTTTGAGGAGCGGGGGTCCGGGGGCCGGCCCCCGGCAGCGGCGCCGCACCGGCGCAGCCGGCCTCGCCGCCGTTTGAGGCGCGGGTCCGGGCGGAGCCCGGGCCCCCGGGAGGGTCAGGCGGCCTTGCCCGCTTTGAGGGCGGCGAGGCGGGCCTCGATTTCCGAGGACTTGCCCAGGTCGTCCAGGGCCTCGAACTGCGCGTCCAGCGAAGACGCCGCCAGCTCCTGCCCGCCGAGGGCCTTCGCCTCCTCCCGCCGGACCTTGTCCTCGAAGCGCGACAGCTCGCTCGTCGGGTCCATGACGTCGATGTTCTTCACCGCGTCCAGCATCGTGTTCTGCGCCTGCGCGCTCCTGGCCCGCGCCACCAGCTCGTCCCGCTTCGCCTGCAGTTCCGTCAGCTTCGTCTTCATCGAGTCCAGGCCCGACTTCAGCTTGGCGACGACCTCCGTCTGCGCCGCGATCGTCGGCTCCGCCGTACTCGCCTCCTTCTCCGACTGCATCTGCCGGCCCAGCGCCACCTTCGCCAGGTTGTCGAACGTATCGGCGTCCGCCGCCGCGCCCGCCGCCCGCAGCTCGTCCGCCTTCCTGCTCGCCGCCAGGGCCTTGGCGCCCCACTCCGCGGCCGCCTCCACGTCCTCCTTGTGGTCCGCCTCCAGCAACCGCAGGTTGCCGATCGTCATCGCGACCGCCTGCTCCGCCTCCGAGATGTTGTTCGTGAAGTCCCGGATCAGCTGGTCCAGCATCTTCTGCGGGTCCTCCGCCTGGTCCAGCAGGGCGTTGATGTTGGCCTTGGCGAGCTGGGTGACGCGGCCGAGGATGGTCTGCTTGCTCATCTGGGTATCTCCTGGTCAAGGGGTTGGGATGGCGCCCGAGCGCCGTTCAGAAGCGGCCGCCGCCGCCCATCCGGCCGCGGGTTCCGCCGCCGCCGAAGGAGCCCGGGCCGCTGCCGCTGCCGCTGCCCCCGCCGCCGAAGCCACCGCTCCCGCCGAAGCCGCCCCCGCCGCCCCGCAGGATCTCGCCGAGGATGATCCCGCCGAGCACCGCGCCGCCGCGGCCGCCGCCCGCCGAGCGCCCGCCCCCGTACGGGTCCTGGTAGCCCCGTACGTCCTGTTCCGCCAGCTGCTGCGCCTGCCGCGCCAGCGCGTCCGCCTGCTGGGCCTCCGCCAGCGCGCCCGCCGGGTCGGACCCGGTCAGCGACACCGACCGCTCAAGGTGGCGCTGCGCCTCCGCCAGCCGGGTCCGGGCCTGGCTGCCGACCGCGCCCCGGCTGGTGGTGATGTAGTCCGTGGCCGCGCCGATCGCGCTGCGCGCCGAGAGCGTGGCCTGGTCGAGCAGGGCCGCCGCTCGCTGCCGCCCCGACTCCCGCTCCCGCGCCCCGGCCAGCGCCTCGTCGAGGGCCGCGTCGGCCTCCTCCACGCGCCGCAGCGCGTCGATCGGGTCGTACCGGCCGGCCGCCTCCTCCTGCCGTACGTCGGCCAGCACCGCCTCCGCCCGGCCGATCCGGCCCTGTAGATCCGCCGTGGACACCTCGGCGGACGTACCGCTCAGCAGGCCGCGCGCGTCGGCCAGGTCCGTCTCCGTCTCGGTCAGGGCGCCCGGCAGCTTCCCGGCCGCCTCCGCCAGCTCCTGCGCCCGCCGCTCGACCGCGTCGACCAGGGTCGCCGCCTGGTCCACCGCGCCCTCGGCGGCCCGGACGTGCACGGCCGCCCTGCCGTTGTCGCCGCCGTCCAGGGCCGCGCGGGCCTCGCCGAGGTTGGTGGTCGCGAACAGCAGCCGGTCCTTGGCCTGTTCCGGGTTGGAGGCGACCGGCGCGGACGCGGAGTCCGCGTACCGCCGCGCCAGCGCGGTCAGGGTCGCCTCGGCCGTCGTGGCGCGCCCGGTCAGCGCCCGGAAGTGCTCCTCCACGGTGGCCAGGGCCTGCGGGGCGTTCTTCTCCAGGTCCCGCAGCCGGTCGAAGTCCGCCGACTCCGCGTCGAGGCGCCGGCTCGCCTCCGTGCACCGGGCGACGATCTCGTCCAGCATCCGGCGCCGGGTCGCGTCGTCCTCCGGGTAGGCGTCGTCGAGCTGCTGGCGCAGCCGGAAGGCCTGCGTGAGCTCGCCCTTCGCGTACGCCACGGCCTCCTTGAAGGGCACGGTCGCCTCGTCGCCGAACTGCGCGTACGCGAAGCCCAGTTCCTCGGTGCTCGTACGGATCGAGTCGTCGGTCTCCACCAGCAGCGCCTTGGCCTTGGCGTCCAGCTCGGCGAGGGGGAGCCGGTCCGGAGCCCCTTCGGGCCAGCCCGGGCCGGTCTTCGTGGCCCGTCCGCCCGAGGAGATCCAGCGCTTGCGGCGCCGGTACGCGTACGCCCCGAGCGCCCCGGCCGCGCCGACCGCGACCACCGGCAGTACGAAGTCCCCGGCGCCGTTCTCGCCGCTCGCCTTGCCGCCGGGGTCGGCCCGGCCGGGAGTGATCGCGGGCACGGGTACGGCCCGCCCGCCGAGCACCGCGTCGTATCCCTCGGCCGCACCGATGGCGGCGCCCGCCCAGTCGTTCTGCTTCAGGGCCGGCTCGATGGCGGTCCGGGCCACGTCCGCGAGCTGCTCCTCGGTGAATCCGGAGTCGACGGCGGCCGAATACGCGTACTGCCGGGCCCCCGTGGCCACGGCCAGCAGGACGTCGTCCTGACCGAGACCGTTCTTCTCGGCCGTGGCATCGGCCCAGCCCTGGGCCGAGCGCCCGGAGAAGTCGCGTACGTACGCCACGAAGAGCTGGATCTTCCGGTCGGCGTAGAGCTTGTCGAGCGCGGCGGTGACCGAGCCCTTCCGGTCGCCCAGCGCCCCGACGCGGTCGGTGACCTGCCCCTGCTGCGAAAGGGTGACGGGGTCCTCGGCCCGCGCGCCCGGCGCCTGGGCCACGCCCCAGCCGCCGAGCGCCAGCAGCGCGGCGGCCAGGGCGAGCCCGGCCCGTACGGATATCTCGCTTCTCGGCGGCTTCACACTTGGGAGGTTATGGGCGGATCCCCGGGCCCGCACCCGGAGTAGCGGCCAGTGACCTGCCGCCGCCGGCGTCGTTGCGCAGGCCATGAAGAAGATCATGTCCGCCGCCGCGCTCACCGCGGCCGCGCTCGCGCTCGCCACCCCCGCCCACGCCGACACCGACAGCAATGTCGGCGGCGGGGTGAACGCGGCCGGCAACTGGAACTTCAGCGCGGCCGCCGTCTGCTTCCAGGAGCTGGCCATGGTCCCCGTCACGGGAGCGTGGACCGGGAACACCACCAACCACTGCGTCAACGGCAACGTCCTCAACCACGCGCAGGGCTGACCCGCAGCGGGCCGGGGTCCCCTCCGACGAGGGGACCCCGGCCCGGCGCTCAGCCCTGGCGGCGGCCGATCTTGTTCCCCAGCCACACCAGCGGGTCGTACTTGCGGTCCACCGCCCGCTCCTTCAGCGGGATCAGGGCGTTGTCGGTGATCTTGATGCCCTCGGGGCAGACCTCCGTACAGCACTTGGTGATGTTGCAGTAGCCGAGCCCGTGCTCCTCCTGGGCCGTGCGCTTGCGGTCCAGGCCCGCATCGGCCGCCGCGTCCAGGGGGTGCATGTCCAGCTCCGCCACCCGCATCAGGAAGCGCGGGCCCGCGAAGGCGGTCTTGTTCTCCTCGTGGTCGCGCACCACATGGCAGGTGTCCTGGCACAGGAAGCACTCGATGCACTTGCGGAACTCCTGCGAGCGCTCCACGTCCATCTGCTGCATCCGGTACGCGCCCGGGGCCACCCCCTCCGGCGGGACGAAGGCCGGGACCTCGCGCGCCTTCTGATAGTTGAAGGACACGTCCGTGACCAGGTCCCGGACGACCGGGAAGGCGCGCAGCGGGGTGACCGTGATCGTTTCCTCGCGCGTGAACGTCGACATGCGCGTCATGCACATCAGCCGCGGCCGCCCGTTGACCTCCGCGCTGCACGAGCCGCATTTGCCCGCCTTGCAGTTCCAGCGCACCGCGAGGTCCGAGGCCTGGGTGGCCTGGAGCCGGTGGACGATGTCCAGGACCACCTCCCCGTCGTGCACCTCGACCGTGAAGTCCCGCAGTTCCCCGCCCTCGGCGTCGCCCCGCCAGATCCGGAAGCGTGCGTCGTAGGTGGTCATCAGAAGAGCTCCTCTTCGGCGAGGTACTTGACCAGCTCTTCCTTCTCGAACAGCGCGAGCAGGTCCGGGCGGATGGGGTCGGTGCGGGTGCGGACCAGGGAGATCCGGTCGGCCGCCGGGTCGGCCGGCACCGGGTCCACCGGGCGGCACAGCAGGTTCACCGGGCGCCAGTCGCGCTCCATCGCCGGGCAGTCCTCGCGGGTGTGCCCGCCCCGGCTCTCGGTGCGTTCCAGGGCCGCGCGGGCCACGCACTCGCTGACCAGCAGCATGTTCCGCAGGTCCAGCGCCAGGTGCCAGCCCGGGTTGAACTGCCGGTGCCCCTCGACCCCGGCGCGTGCGGCCCGTACGCGCAGGGCGGCCAGCTTCTCCAGGGCCTCGGCCATCTCGCCCTCGCGGCGGATGATGCCGACCAGGTCGTTCATGGTCGTCTGGAGCTCCTGGTGGAGGGTGTACGGGTTCTCCGCGCCGTCCTCCGCGTGGAACGGGGCCAGGGCCTCGGCGGCGGCCGCGTCGATCTCGGCCTGGGTGACCGCCGGGCGCCCGCCGTCCGCGGAGGCGTACTCCGCCGCGTGCAGGCCGGCCCGGCGGCCGAAGACCAGCAGGTCGGACAGGGAGTTGCCGCCGAGCCGGTTCGAGCCGTGCATGCCGCCCGCGACCTCGCCCGCGGCGAAGAGCCCCGGCACGCCGACCGTGGCGGCGGTGTCCGAGTCGACGGCGATCCCGCCCATCACGTAGTGGCAGGTCGGGCCGACCTCCATCGGCTCCGCCGTGATGTCCACGTCCGCCAGCTCCTTGAACTGGTGGTACATCGAGGGGAGTCGGCGCTTGATCTTCTCGGCCGGCATGCGGGTGGACACGTCGAGGAAGACCCCGCCGTGCGGGGAGCCGCGGCCGGCCTTGACCTCGGAGTTGATGGCCCGGGCCACCTCGTCGCGCGGCAGCAGCTCGGGCGGACGCCGGTTGTGGTCCGGGTCCTCGTACCAGCGGTCGCCCTCCTCCTCCGACTCGGCGTACTTCTCCTTGAAGACGTCGGGGATGTAGTCGAACATGAACCGCTTGCCCTCGGAGTTGCGCAGCACCCCGCCGTCGCCGCGGACGGATTCCGTGACGAGGATCCCCTTCACGGAAGGCGGCCAGACCATGCCGGTCGGGTGGAACTGCACGAACTCCATGTTGAGGAGGGGCGCGCCCGCCAGCAGGGCCAGCGCATGGCCGTCGCCGGTGTACTCCCAGGAGTTCGAGGTGGTCTTGAAGGACTTGCCGATCCCGCCCGTGGCCAGGACCACGGCAGGGGCCTCCAGTACGAAGAAGCGGCCGGACTCGCGCTCGTAGCAGAAGGTCCCCGAGACCCTCCCCCGGCCTTCGGCCGGGGGGACCCCCATCTCGCTTCGCTCGCCGTCTTTGAGTACGCGCGTGACCGTGCACTCCTGGAAGACCTTGAGCCGGGCCTCGTAGTCCCCGTACTCCTTGAAGTCCTCCTGCTGGAGCTGGACGATCTTCTGCTGGAGGGTGCGGATCAGCTCCAGGCCGGTCCGGTCGCCCACGTGCGCGAGGCGCGGGTACTCGTGCCCGCCGAAGTTGCGCTGCGAGATCTTCCCGTCCGGCGTGCGGTCGAAGAGCGCGCCCCAGGTCTCCAGCTCCCAGACCCGGTCCGGGGCCTCCTTCGCGTGCAGTTCCGCCATCCGCCACTGGTTGAGGAACTTGCCCCCGCGCATGGTGTCGCGGAAGTGCACCTGCCAGTTGTCGCCCTCGTTGACGTTGCCCATGGAGGCGGCGATCCCGCCCTCCGCCATCACCGTGTGGGCCTTGCCGAAGAGGGACTTGCAGATCACGGCCGTACGGGCGCCGCGCTCGCGGGCCTCGATCGCGGCCCGCAGCCCCGCGCCGCCCGCGCCGACCACGACCACGTCCCACTGCTGCCGTTCCACTTGAGCCATCTCAGAAGATCCTCGGGTCGTCGAAGGCGCCGCTGGCCACCAGGTACACGTAGAAGTCGCACAGGGCCACGCTGATCAGGGAGGCCCACGCCAGCTGCATGTGGCGGGAGTTGAGCCGGCTGATCCAGCCCCACAGCCGGTAGCGCACCGGGTGCTTCGAGAAGTGCTTGAGCCGGCCGCCCATGATGTGCCGGCAGGAGTGGCAGGACAGCGTGTAGGCCCAGATCAGCGCGATGTTGACGAGGAAGAGGAGCGTCCCGAGGCCCATGTGGCCCCACTCGTAGTGCTCGTCGCGGAAGGTCAGCACCGTGTCGTACGTGAGGATGCCCGCGACCGGGACCGCCGCGTAGAAGAAGTACCGGTGCATGTTCTGGAAGATCAGCGGGAAGCGGGTCTCGCCGGTGTACTTCGCGTGCGGCTCGGCGACGGCGCAGGCCGGCGGCGAGGCCCAGAAGCCCCGGTAGTAGGCCTTGCGGTAGTAGTAGCAGGTCAGCCGGAAGCCGAGCGGGAAGACCAGGATCAGCAGGGCGGGGGAGAGGCCCCACCAGCTGCCGAAGAGGTCCCAGTTCGGGCCGTCCTTCATGGGGACGCAGTTCTCCGCGAGGCACGGGGAGTAGAAGGGCGAGACGTACGGGGCCGCGTAGTAGTCGGCGTTCGCGAAGGCCCGCCAGGTCGAGTAGACGATGAAGGCGAGCAGCCCGGCCGCGGTGCCGGCGGGGGCCAGCCACCACCGGTCGGTGCGCAGGTGCCGGGCAGAGATCGCGGCCCGGGAGGCGTCGTGGACGCCGCCGGGCCGCTGCTGTGGTGGTTGTGTGCCTGTGGCCAAAGGGGACTCCGGGTGGAGTGATGAGGGGTGGCCCAGGAGGCCCGGCCGGCCGCGAGGGCTCGCGTACGGCCGGGCCAGATGGGTTCAGCGGGTTCGGATGCCGGGCCGGGGACGGCCGGCGGGGTCAGGGTGCGCGGCGGTCGCGCGCGCCCAGGCCCTCGTCGTCGATGTCCGTCCACAGCGCGTTGTCGTACGGGGTGTCCGGGATGGTCACCATCCGGGACGGGTCCGGCGGCGCGGCCGGACCCGGCTTCTGGCGCTTGGCCTGCTGCTCCAGCTGCTCGACCTTGCGCGTCAGCTCGTCCAGGTTGCGCCGTACGGCGCTCAGATCGTCTTGCAGGGACATGATTTGCCCTCACTTCCGCGGGTGCGGTGGCAACGCTCATGTGCGCCTGCGAGTGTCGCGCTTCCCGTCCCCGGTTGTGAAGGGACGTGCAGCGATTGCGGGCGCGCAGGCGTGAACTGTGCGCCCCTCCCTGCTCCCCATTCTCATCCCTCTCCCGGGGGAACGCCCCTCCGGCGCACCCATGGGATTGGTCCGCACGGGTGGGGTTCGCGGCGTGGCGTGAGGCGGCTGCGGGGGGTGTGGCCGGGCGTCGATTTCAGTGGGTTCCGGCAACCGGTGTGATCAGCTCCATATACCGCCGAACGTGATCATGCTTCCCCCGCGTCCCGCCCCGGAGGTACCACCCATGTCCCAGAGAAGGCGCAGGTCCTTGGCGCTCCTGACCTCGGGAGTCCTCGCACTGCCGCTCCTCACGGGCTGCGGCGCGGGTGAGGACGAGGGCGGCTCGGTCGCCGCCGGACAGGACATCGCGACGACGGCCCGCGACAAGGTCGCCGACGGCGGTGTGCTGCGCTGGGCGGTGGACTCCCTCCCGGAGACCCTGAACACCTTCCAGGCCGACGCGGACGCCACCACCAACCGGATCGCCGGTGCCGTGCTGCCGCAGTTGTTCGTGCTGGACGCCAAGGGGCGGCCGGTGGCCAATCCCGACTACCTGGAGAAGGCCGAGGTCGTCGAGCGGGAGCCCAAGCAGGTCGTCCTGTACAAGCTGAACCAGCAGGCGGTGTGGAGCGACGGCCGGGAGATCGGCGCGGCCGACTTCGTCGCCCAGTGGCGGGCCCTGAACGGCAAGGACTCGGCGTACTGGACGGCCCGCAACGCCGGATACGAGCGCATCGAGAAGATCGAGCGGGGCAAGACCGACCTGGAGGTCAAGGTCACCTTCGCCAAGCCGTACGCCGACTGGCGCTCGCTCTTCACCCCGCTCTACCCCAAGCAGGTCATGGGCACCCCGGACGCCTTCAACGAGGGGGCCCGCGGCACCCTCAAGGTCACCGCCGGCCCCTTCGGCCTTGGGGCGATCGACAAGAAGACCGGCACCGCCGCCCTGACCCGCAATCCGCGCTGGTGGGGCCAGCCGGCCAAGCTGGACAGCATGGTGCTGACGGCGGTGCCGAGGGCGGAGCGCCCGGCGGCGCTGGCCGCCGGGAAGGTGGATCTGGCGGAGATCGACCGCGCGGGCGCCGACCGGATCGCGCTGGCCCGCAGGGACGCGGCCGGCCAGGGCGGAGCGGGCTCCGGCGGGGCCCCGGCCCACGGCCCGGGCGCCGCGATGACACCGGCCCAGGCCACCCTGTCCTGGGCGATCGCCTTCGGCGCGGACGAGGCCAAGGCGGCGACGGAGAAGGAGACCCGGCAGAAGCACGCCGAGGCGGTGAAACGGTACGCCACCGAGCAGAACGCCCTGCGGAGCTTCACCGTACGCAAGTCCCTGGAGCCGGCCTACACCCAGCTCGCCCTGAACGGGGCCTCCGGCCCGCTGTCCGACGAGCGGGTGCGCCGGGCGGTGGCCCGGGCCCTGGACCGCAAGGCGCTGGCCGAGATCGTCCTCAAGCCGCTCGGCCTGCCCGCGAAGCCGGTCGGCAGCCACCTGGCGCTGGCCGGGCAGCAGGCGTACGCCGACAACAGCGGCGCCCTCGGCGGCCAGGACACCCAGGCGGCCCAGGCACTCCTCGCGGACGCGGGCTGGCGGCGCGGCGGCAAGCTCACCGAGCCGCCGGGGGCGAAAGCCGGCCCCGAGAGCGAGAGCCAGGACGACTCGAAGACCCCCACGGGCCCCGGCACCGGCAACGACGGCCTGTACATCGTCGGCCAGGACGACGGCCGCAACGGTGAGCTCCGCTCGGCCGCAGCCGACCTGCGCGCGGCGGTGGGCCGGGCGAGCCAGGCCGGGAAGGCGGGCGCCGGCGACCACGGCGGCACGCACGGCAGCCGCCCCGAGGGCCCCGAGGGGCACAGTGGCGGCGGGGCCCTGGCCGGGATTCCGGCGAACGGCCCGGACGGCGAGATCGTCGACGCCGACGTCTTCGCCGCGGGGGCGGCGGACCGGGACCGGCCCTCCCCGGTGCTGGCCCCCGCCCCCTTCGCGGCCCAGCAGCGGGCCTCCTTGCTGGCCCAGGCCGCCGCCGCGGGCCGGATCGTTGCCGCGGCACCCGCTGCCCCCGCTGCCCCCGCGGGCTCGGTGGACGACGGCAAGCGCAGCCCCGCCCGCGACGGCGACGGGGCCGAGCCCGCCAAGGGCTCCCCGGCCCCGGCCAAGCAGGCCACCCGCACCTCCGGCTCCATGCTCGCCAAGGACGGCAAGGCGCTCAGCCTGCGCTTCGTGCTTCCGGCGGGCCCCGGATCCGAGGCCCTGCGCACGGTCGGCGAGCGGATCGCCCAGATGCTCCAGAAGATCGGCGTGAACACCGAGATCACCAAGGTGGCCGACGAGAGCTTCTTCAAGGACCACATCGCCTCGGGCCAGTACGACCTGGCCCTCTACTCATGGCCGGCGACCGCCTACCCGGCCACCGACGCCCGGCCGATCTTCGCCAAGCCGGAGCCGGCCGCGGACGGCTCGCTCCTGGTCGAACAGAACTACACCCGGGTCGGCACCGACCACATCGACCAGCTCTTCGACCAGGCCCTCGGCGAGCTGGACGAGGAGCAGTCCCGGGAGCTGGTGCGCAAGGCGGACGCCCGGATCTGGGCCGCCGCGGGCTCCGTCCCCCTCTACCAGCGCCCGGAGCTGGTGGCGGCCAAGCCGGCCCTGGCGAACGCGGGAGCCTTCGGCCTCGGCGCCCCCCGCTACCAGGACATCGGCTGGAAGAAGCCGCCGACCGCCAAGGACAAGAAGAAGTAGAAGGAGCGGAAGAAGAGCAACGGACGAAGATGTGGTGACAAAGCGGGGCCTGTCAGGTTGACCCGAGGGTCACAACCTCAGATGTGACTCAATTTCCTTGCCCGCCGGACCCCCGGCGGGCAAGGTCGTGGATACCCGTTGACCCGCATGATTACCGGCCGGACCACGGGCCCGCGCACCCCACCCCGCACGGGCCCCCACTCATTCGTCCGGCCTCTTGACAGACCCCCCGGCAGGCGGTTCCCGCTGCGCGACGTACCATGGGGTAAGGCCGTGGCAGGTTTTCCGCCCGGCAGAGGCTCGCGTGCCAGGCCGTACGCGACGCCATCCACGATCCCGGGAGAAGCGCCGAAGTGCCCACGCGCCACGACATCCGTAACGTCGCCATCGTCGCCCACGTCGACCATGGCAAGACGACCATCGTCGATGCCATGCTCAAGCAGGCCGGTGCCTTCGCCGCCCACCAGCAGCTCGACGACCGCATGATGGACTCGAACGACCTGGAGCGTGAGAAGGGCATCACGATCCTCGCCAAGAACACGGCGGTGAAGTACCACCCCAAGGACGGCGGGGCGCCCATCACAATCAACATCATCGACACCCCCGGCCACGCCGACTTCGGTGGTGAGGTCGAGCGCGGTCTGTCGATGGTGGACGCAGTCGTTCTGCTGGTGGACGCCTCCGAGGGTCCGCTGCCCCAGACCCGCTTCGTCCTCCGCAAGGCGCTCCAGCAGCGGAAGCCGGTCATCCTCTGCATCAACAAGACGGACCGCCCGGACTCCCGGATCGACGAGGTCGTCAACGAGACGTACGACCTCTTCCTGGACCTGGACGCCGACGAGGACCAGATCGAGTTCCCGATCGTCTACGCCTGCGGCCGTGACGGCATCGCCTCGCTGACCAAGCCGGAGGACGGCACCGTCCCCGCGGACAGCGACAACCTGGAGCCGTTCTTCTCCACCATCCTGGAGCACGTCCCGGCCCCGGTGTACGACGAGGAGGCCCCCCTCCAGGCGCACGTCACCAACCTGGACGCCGACAACTTCCTCGGCCGCATCGCGCTGCTCCGCGTCGAGCAGGGCGAGCTGCGCAAGGGCCAGACGGTCGCGTGGATCAAGCGCGACGGCTCGATCTCGAACGTCCGCATCACCGAGCTGATGATGACCGAGGCGCTCACCCGCAAGCCCGCCGAGGTCGCCGGCCCCGGTGACATCTGCGCCGTCGCCGGTATCCCCGAGATCATGATCGGCGAGACCCTGGCCGACCCGGAGAACCCGATCGCCCTGCCGCTCATCACGGTGGACGAGCCGGCCATCTCCATGGTCATCGGCACCAACACCTCCCCGATGGTCGGCCGCGGCGGCTCCGGCAAGGGCGCGGACGCCAAGGCCGCGGTCAAGGACCGCAAGGTCACCGCCCGCCAGGTCAAGGACCGTCTGGACCGCGAGCTGATCGGTAACGTCTCGCTGCGCGTCCTGGACACCGAGCGTCCGGACGCCTGGGAGGTCCAGGGCCGTGGTGAGCTGGCGCTCGCCATCCTGGTCGAGCAGATGCGCCGCGAGGGCTTCGAGCTGACCATCGGCAAGCCGCAGGTCGTCACCCGCGAGGTCGACGGCAAGGTCCACGAGCCGGTCGAGCGCATGACGATCGACGTGCCCGAGGAGCACATGGGCGCCGTCACGCAGCTCATGGGTGTCCGCAAGGGCCGCATGGACAACATGTCGAACCACGGCTCCGGCTGGGTGCGCATGGAGTTCGTCGTTCCGTCCCGTGGTCTGATCGGTTTCCGGACGGAGTTCCTGACCCAGACCCGCGGTACCGGCATCGGCCACTCGATCCACGAGGGCCACGAGCCGTGGTTCGGCCAGCTGGTCACCCGTAACAACGGCTCCCTGGTCGCCGACCGCGCCGGTGCGGTCACCGCCTTCGCGATGACCAACCTCCAGGAGCGCGGTGTCCTGTTCACCGACCCCGGCACCGAGGTGTACGAGGGCATGATCGTCGGCGAGAACTCCCGCGCCGACGACATGGACGTGAACATCACCAAGGAGAAGAAGCTCACGAACATGCGCTCCTCCTCCGCCGACACCTTCGAGGCGATCGTTCCGCCGCGCAAGCTGTCCCTGGAGCAGTCCCTGGAGTTCTGCCGCGACGACGAGTGCGTCGAGGTGACCCCCGAGGCCGTACGCATCCGCAAGGTCGTCCTGGACCAGAAGGAGCGCTCGCGCACCGCGTCGCGCGCCAAGTCGGCCAAGTAGTACGGGGTTTCGGCCGGACTGGCCGAAACTCCTGTAGTGCCAAGCAGCCCCTCCTGCCACAGTCTTTGTGGTGGGAGGGGCTGTTCGCTTTTGTCAAACGGATTGTTGCGTTCTGGTGTCCGCATACCGACCGTGACACTCCGGATGGTGAGCTAACCGTCCGTTTCGCACGTGTCTGTCTCCTATCCGTTTGTCCGGATTTTGGGTTTTCGGCATGCGGTGATGTTGTGAAAACGAGACCACTTAAGTGTGGTTTACGGTCTGGGCGTCCCTGAGGATGGCTCCATTGAGCTCGGGTCAATGGGTCACGCGCTGTGGGGAGCGCCGACTCACGAGCACACACGATGGGGCCGGAATTCGCTGTCAGGGGTGTCAGCGGGCGCCGGGCCCTTCACGTATCGACAGTGACTCCTGAGGAGGCAAATACCCATGCGCGGAGCAACGAGCGCCAAGTGGGTCGTGGGTGCCGTCATCGTGGCGATGGCCGCCACGGCTTGTGGTACCGGCAAGGACGACGCCAAGAGCGGCGGCGGCAACATCACCGTGCAGCTCGGTGAGCCGCAGCACGGCCTGATCGGCCAGAACACCGGCGAGTCCGAGGGCGCCGAGGTCCTGAACGCGGTCTTCACCGCGCTGGTCTCGTACGACAACAAGACCAACGAGGTCCAGCTGGCGGCCGCCGAGTCGATCACCACGACCGACTCGAAGACCTGGACCATCAAGGTCAAGGACGGCTTCACCTTCCACAACGGCGAGAAGGTGGACGCGCAGTCGTTCGTCCGCGCCTGGAACTGGGGTGCCAACCAGGAGAACGCCGCCGAGGGCCTGCCGTTCTACTCGAAGATCGAGGGCTCGGACGAGCTGGCCCCGGGCAAGGACAAGAAGCCCACCGCCAAGGAGCTCAAGGGCCTCAAGATCGTCGACGAGATGACCTTCACCGTCACGCTGAAGGATGCCTTCTCGCAGTTCAAGACGATGCTCGGCTACAACGCCTTCTACCCGCTGCCGAAGGCGTTCGAGGCGGACCCGAAGGCGTTCGGCGAGAACCCGATCGGTAACGGCCCCTTCCAGATGGACGGTGCCTGGGAGCACAACAAGCAGATCAAGGTCAAGCGGTACGACAAGTACCCGGCCGAGGGTCGCGCCAAGCTCGCGGGCGTCACCTTCAAGATCTACGACAACCTGGACACCGCGTACAACGACCTGCGCGCCGACTCCATCCAGATCACGGACAAGCTCCCGGTCTCCGCGATGGCCAGCGTCTCGCAGGAGTTCGGCGACCGCTACATCTACAAGCCGGAGTCCGGCGTCGGCTACATCGGCATGCCGCTCGAGAAGAACCCGGAAGCCTTCGGCAAGGTCGAGATCCGCAAGGCCATCTCGATGGCCATCGACCGGGACGCCATCACGAAGACCATCTTCAACGGCACCCGCAAGCCGGCCGACGACTTCGTCAGCCCGATCATTCCGGGCTACCGCAAGGGTGCGCTCGGCGACGCCGGCACCTACAACCCGACCAAGGCGAAGGAACTCTTCACCCAGGCGGGCGGCGTCCCCGGCAACAAGCTCGAGCTCGGCTACAACGCCGACGGCGGCCACAAGGAGTGGATCGAGGCCGTCGCCAACCAGCTGAAGACGAACCTCGGCATCGAGGTCACCGCCAAGCCGTTCACCAAGTTCGGCGACCTGCTGGACGAGCTGGACGCCGCGAAGTACAAGGGCGCCTTCCGCACGGGCTGGGTCATGGACTACCCGGCCATGGAGAACTACCTCCGTCCGCTCTTCTCGAAGGTCGCGATCGAGAACGGCTCCAACCACTCGCACTACGTGAACGAGGAGTTCGAGACCCTCCTCGACAAGGCCGACAAGTCCGCCGACGCGGCCGAGGGCCTGAAGCTGTACCAGCAGGCCGATGACGTCCTCGTCAAGGACCTGCCGTACATCCCGGTCTTCACGTACATGTCTTCTTCGGCCTACTCCAAGACCGTGAAGAACGTCGAGGTCGACGCCCAGGGCCGCATGGACCTGGCCAAGGTCGAGCTCAACTAACACCCCTCTTCACTTAAGGGGAACCCGGGGGCGGGCAGACGGAATCAGGTTTCCGTCTGCCTGCCCTTTCCCCCTGCTCTTGCTGGAGGTCTGATGGGCCGCTACCTCATCCGCCGACTCATACAGGCGATCCCTGTCCTGCTCGGTGCCACATTCCTTATCTACTTCCTGACCTTCAAGATGCCCGGAGCTGACCCGATCCAGCTCCTCGCCGGCGAGAAGAAGGCAGACCCGCTCGTCGCGGCCATGCTGCGCGAGAAGTACCACCTCGACGACCCGTTCCTGCTGCAGTACTGGAACTACATCGTCGGCGTGTTCCAGGGCGACCTGGGCGAGACCCTGACCGGTCGCAAGGTCGTCGACATGTTCTCCGAGGCCTTCCCCTACACGGTCAACCTCGCGCTCGTGGCCTTCGTCATCGAGGCCGTCGTCGGCGTCCTGGCCGGTGTCATGGCCGCCCTGCGCCGCGGGAAGTTCCTGGACCAGCTGGTCCTGATCTCCACGCTGATGGTCATCTCCATCCCCGTGTTCGTCACCGGCTTCGTGCTGCAGCTGGCACTCGGCGTCCAGCTCAAGAACGCCTGGGGCATCGACTTCTTCCCCGTCTCCTTCAACGAGCACGACGGCATCCGCGCGTACCTGCTCCCGGCGTTCGTGCTCGCCTCCACGTCCCTCGCGTACGTGGCCCGCCTGACGCGCACCAGCCTCATGGAGACGATGCGCGCCGACTACGTGCGCACCGCGACCGCCAAGGGCCTGCCGCGCCGCCGCGTCGTCGTGAACCACGCGCTGCGCAACGCGCTCATCCCGATCGTCACCTTCCTGGGCGCCGACCTCGGTTCGCTCATGGGCGGCGCGGTCATCACGGAGCGGATCTTCAACATCCACGGAGTCGGCGGCCTGCTCGCCAAGGCCGTGTACCTCAAGGAAGGCGCGGTCGTCGTCGGCGGTGTGACCATCCTGGTCCTCGTCTACCTCATCGCCAACCTTCTCGTGGACCTGCTCTACGCCGTGCTCGACCCGAGGATCCGCTATGCGTGACACAACTACGGTGGGGGACTCGATGACCGACACCCAGATCGCCGGAGCCCCCTCCGCCGGCGCCCCGGTCACCAAGGAAGACAAGAAGAGGAAGAAGGACCGCGAGGCCAGCCTCTGGTCCGACGCCCTGAGCGACCTGCGCCGCAACCCGGTGTTCGTCATCGGCGCGCTCCTCGTCCTGTTCATGCTGGTCGTGTCGGCCTTCCCGAGCTGGTTCACCTCCATCGACCCCTTCGCGGGCGGCGCCTGCCAGCTCTCGGACTCGCTGAAGAAGCCCAGCGGGGAACACTGGTTCGGCTTCGACATCCAGGGCTGCGACGTCTACGCCCGTACGGTGTACGCCGCGCGGAACTCGGTGATCGTCGGCATCGTCACCACCGCGCTGGTGATCATCGTCGGTGGCGGCCTCGGCCTGCTTGCCGGCTGGGTCGGCGGCATCACGGACAGCCTCCTGTCGCGCTTCACCGAGATCTTCTTCGCGATCCCGCTGCTCCTCGGCGGCATGCTGATCATGTCGGCCCTGCCGGGCAACGCCTGGACCGTCTCGATCGTGCTCGCCACCCTCGGCTGGCCGCAGATCTTCCGCATCATGCGGTCCTCGGTGCTGCAGAACAAGAACAACGACTACGTGGTCGCCGCCCGCGCCCTCGGCGCCGGCACCCTGCGCATCACCCTGCGGCACATCCTGCCGAACGCGATCGCACCCGTCATCGTGGTCGGCGCGATCAGCCTCGGTGTGTACATCTCCGCCGAGGCGGCCCTGTCGTACCTGGGCATCGGTGTCCAGCCCCCGCAGATCTCCTGGGGCCTGATGGTCAGCGACGCCTCCGTCCGCTGGCTCCAGGCACCCCACGTGCTCCTCTTCCCGGCCGCCGCGCTGAGCATCACCGTGCTCGCGTTCATCATGGTCGGCGACGCGGTGCGCGACGCCCTCGACCCGAAGCTGCGCTGAGGAAGGGCGTACGTTGACCATCATCGACAAGACCTCGAACGTCCCCGCGCCCCGCTCGGCGCCGGAGGGGACCCCCCTGCTCGAAGTGCGCGACCTGCACGTCGAGTTCCACACCCGCGACGGTGTCGCCAAGGCCGTCAACGGTGTCTCGTACTCCGTCAACGCCGGCGAGACCCTCGCCGTCCTCGGCGAGTCCGGCTCGGGCAAGTCCGTGACGGCGCAGGCCATCATGGGCATCCTCGACATGCCGCCCGGCCGTATCCCGTCCGGCGAGATCCTCTTCCAGGGCACCGACCTGCTGAAGCTTCCGGCCGAGGAGTACCGCAAGGTCCGCGGCTCTAAGATCGCCATGATCTTCCAGGACGCCCTGTCCTCGCTGAACCCGGTGCACACCGTCGGCGCCCAGCTCGGCGAGATGTTCCGCGTCCACCGCGGCATGTCCAAGAAGGACTCGCTGGCCAAGGCCGTCGAGCTCATGGACCGGGTGAAGATCCCCGCCGCCAAGGCGCGCGTGGGTGACTACCCGCACCAGTTCTCCGGCGGTATGCGCCAGCGCATCATGATCGCCATGGCGATGGCCCTGGAGCCCGACCTGATCATCGCCGACGAGCCCACCACGGCTCTCGACGTGACGGTCCAGGCCCAGGTCATGGACCTGCTCGCGGAGCTCCAGCGCGAGATGAACATGGGCCTGATCCTGATCACCCACGACCTCGGCGTCGTCGCCGACGTCGCGGACAAGATCGCCGTCATGTACGGCGGCCGGATCGTCGAGAACGCCCCGGTCCACGAGATCTACAAGCGCCCGGCGCACCCGTACACCCGCGGCCTGCTCGACTCGATCCCGCGCCTGGACCAGAAGGGCCAGGAGCTCTACGCGATCAAGGGCCTGCCGCCCAACCTGCTCAACATCCCCTCGGGCTGCGCCTTCAACCCGCGCTGCCCCAAGGCACAGGACATCTGCCGCACGGACGTTCCCGTCCTGCACCAGGTGACCGAGCAGGACGGCACCGAGCTGCCCGGCCGCGGCAGCGCGTGCCACTTCTGGAAGGAGCAGATCCATGGCTGAGCTCACCAAGCCCAAGGGCGAGCCGATCCTCCAGGTGCGCAACCTGGTCAAGCACTTCCCGCTGACCCAGGGAATCCTGTTCAAGAAGCAGGTCGGCGCGGTCAAGGCCGTGGACGGGGTCTCCTTCGACCTCTACCAGGGCGAGACCCTCGGCATCGTCGGCGAGTCCGGCTGTGGCAAGTCCACCGTCGCCAAGCTCCTGATGAGCCTGGAGACGGCCACGGCCGGCGAGGTCTTCTACAAGGGCCAGGACATCACCAAGCTGTCCGGCAAGGCCCTCAAGGTCGTCCGCCGCAACATCCAGATGGTGTTCCAGGACCCGTACACCTCGCTGAACCCGCGCATGACGGTCGGCGACATCATCGGGGAGCCCTTCGAGATCCACCCCGAGGTGGCTCCCAAGGGCGACCGGCGCCGCAAGGTCCAGGAGCTCCTGGACGTCGTGGGCCTCAACCCGGAGTACATCAACCGCTACCCGCACCAATTCTCCGGCGGCCAGCGCCAGCGCATCGGCATCGCCCGCGGCCTCGCGCTCAACCCGGAGATCATCATCTGCGACGAGCCGGTCTCCGCGCTCGACGTGTCGGTGCAGGCGCAGGTCATCAACCTGATGGAGAAGCTCCAGGACGAGTTCAACCTGTCCTACGTCTTCATCGCGCACGACCTCTCGATCGTCCGGCACATCTCGGACCGCGTGGGCGTCATGTACCTGGGCAAGATGGCCGAGATCGGCTCCGACGCCCAGATCTACGACCACCCGACCCACCCGTACACGCAGGCGCTGCTCTCCGCCGTGCCGGTGCCGGACCCGGAGGTCCGCGAGGGCCGCGAGCGGATCATCCTCACCGGTGACGTGCCGTCGCCGGCCAACCCGCCGTCGGGCTGCCGCTTCCGCACCCGCTGCTGGAAGGCGCAGGACAAGTGCGCCACGGAGGAGCCGCTGCTGGCGATCCCGACGCGGTTCCAGGGGGTGAACACGCCGGCCGCGCACGAGTCGGCGTGCCACTTCGCGGAGGAGAAGGCCGTTCTGGCCGTCTGACCCTCCCGCCGCCGTACGCCGGGGCGCCCGGTACCGGATCCCATCCGGTACCGGGCGCCCTGCCGTTTCCCGCGGGGTTCGTCCGCGGGTGCGGCGCCGCTGCGGGGGCTCCGCCCCCGAGCCCCCGCGCCTCAATCGCCGGCGGGGCTGGATTTGCGGGGCCGGATCGTGCCCGGTGGGGCTGGAGTGGCGCTTTCCGAAAGGCAGTTGCGCCTGCCCTCCGCGCCGCCCGACAGTGGCCGGATGACCGACAAGACGCCCGTCCTGCCCGCCCTGACCGTCCGGCCCGCCGGGCCCGGGGACGCCGCCGACATATGTGCGCTGCTCAACGCCGTCGACGTCGTCGAGATCGGCCGCCCGGAGACCGACCTGGGCAGCGTCGAAGCCGACCTGAACCACCCCGACGTCGATCTGGCCACCGACTCCTGGCTGGCCTTCCAGGACGGCCGGCTCGTGGCCTACGCGCTCGTCTGGACCGACTCCGGGCCCGGTCGGGTCGACGGCGACCACTACGTCCTGCCCGACCACCCCGAGGCCGCCGTCCGGCTGCTGGAACTGATGGAGGCCCGGGCCCGTGAGATGGCCGCCGGAGCCGCGGGGGGACGGCTGCGGCTGCAGCTCAACGTGGAACCCACCCTCGACCTCTCCCTGCTCACCGCACGCGGCTACCGCAGCGTCCGCCGCTACCAGGTGATGACCCGTGCCCTGGACCCGGGCTCCGACCTCCCCCCGGCCACGCCGGAAGGGCTTTCCTTGCGCCACTGCGCCGCCGACGAGGCCGACCGGCGGCGCGCCCACGCCCTGGTCGAGGAGACCTTCGCCGAGCACTTCGGACACGCGCACCGCGCGTACGAGCCCTGGCTCGACCACCTCGACGCCCGCAGGCTCGACTGGTCCCTCGTCTGGATCGCCTCCCTGCCCGGCGAGGGCGACGTGGCCGTGCTGCTGAGCCGGGACGACCGTACGAGCATGGGCTGGTTCAGCCACATCGGCGTACGCAAGGACCTGCGCGGCCGCGGCATCGGCGGGTTCCTGCTGCGCCACGGCTTCGCCGCCTATGCCGCCCGCGGCCGCGACACCGTGGGCCTCGGCGTGGACACCCACAACGAAACCGGCGCACTCGCGCTCTACGAGGCGCACGGCATGCGCCTGCACTACGCGGTCGACACCTGGGAGCTGCCTTTGCACTCGGAGGGGTGAAGGTGCGTGACGTGCGGGTGCAATCGGGCCAACGATGAGTGTGCGAGTCCCCGCATGGGGTGACAGTGGCCCCAAGCAAGTCTTGGGATCCCTAGGAGGCACTCCATGCGCGGAGCCACCCACGCCCAGTGGGCCGCATGTGCGGTGGCCGTCGCCCTCGCGGCGACGGCCTGCGGCGGCGGAAGCGACGGCGGCGGAGGCGGTGGCGGCGACGCGGGAATCATCAGCTCCTCTTGGGGTGACCCCCAGAACCCGCTGGAGCCGGCCAACACCAACGAGGTGCAGGGCGGCAAGGTGCTCGACATGCTCTTCCGGGGGCTCAAGCGCTACGACCCCAAGACCGGCGAGGCGAAGAACTTCCTCGCGGAGAAGATCGACACGACCGACAGCCAGAACTTCACGATCACGCTGAAGGACGGCTGGAAGTTCAGCAACGACGAGCCGGTCACCGCCCAGTCCTTCGTGGACGCCTGGAACTACGCGGCGGACGTGCGCAACAAGCAGAACAACTCCCCGTTCTTCTCGGACATCGTCGGCTACGCGGACGTGCACCCGGCGTCCGGCGAGCCCAAGTCGAAGACGATGAAGGGCCTGGTCGTCAAGGACCCCAAGACCTTCACCGTCGCCCTGAAGTCGAAGTTCTCCACCTGGCCCGAGACCCTCGGCTACCAGGCCTTCTCCCCCCTGCCCAAGGCCTTCTTCACCGACCACGCCGGCTGGCTCAACAAGCCCGTCGGCAACGGCCCGTACACGGTGGACTCGTACACCAAGGGCACCGCGATGAAGCTGCGCAAGTGGGACGCGTACCCCGGTGAGGACAAGGCCCAGAACGGCGGGGTGGACCTCAAGGTCTACACCGACAACAACACCGCCTACACCGACCTGATCTCCGGCAACCTCGACCTCGTCGACGACGTGCCCGCGCAGCAGCTGAAGAACGTACTGAACGACCTCGGCGACCGCTACATCAACCAGCCGGCCCTCATCATCCAGACCCTCACCTTCCCGCTGTACGACCCCCAGTGGAACAAGGAGGGCATGGAGAAGGTCCGCCGCGGCATCTCGATGGCGATCAACCGCGAGGAGATCACCAAGCAGATCTTCCGGGACACCCGCACCCCCGCCAAGGACTGGACCTCGCCCGCCCTCGGCGACAAGGGCGGCTTCAACGCCACGCTCTGCGGCGACGCCTGCAAGTTCGACCCCGCGGCGGCCAAGAAGCTCATCCAGGAGGCGGGCGGGCTGCCCGGCGGCAAGGTCACCCTGACGTCCAACGTGGACACCGGCTCGCACCGCGACTGGATGGACGCCGTCTGCAACAGCATCAACAACGCGATCGGCGAGGGCCCGGTCTGCACGGTCAACCCCGTCGGCACCTTCGCGGACTTCCGCAACCAGCAGAGCTCCTTCAAGCTGACCGGCCCCTTCCGCTCCGGCTGGCAGGCCGACTACCCGCTGATCCAGAACTTCCTGGAGCCGCTGTACTACACCGGCGCCTCCTCCAACTACGGCAAGTTCAGCAACCCGGACTTCGACAAGCTCGTCGACGAGGCCAACCAGGAGAGCGACGCCGCCAAGGCCACCGCGAAGTTCCAGGACGCGGAGAAGATCCTCGCCGAGCAGATGCCGTCCATCCCGCTCTGGTACCAGAACGGCAGCGCCGGGCACTCCGAGCGGATCTCGGACGTCACGCTCAACCAGTTCAGCGTCCCGGTCTACAACGAGATCAAGGTCAGCTGACCCCTCCGACGGATCGATCCTGGAGCAGTCCATGGGACGTTATGTGATCCGGCGGCTGCTCCAGATGATCCCGGTGTTCATCGGCAGCACGTTCCTGATCTTCTTCATGGTGTACGCGCTCGGCGACCCGGTCGCGGCCCTCTTCGGCGACAAGGCCCCCGACCCCGCCACCGCCGCGCGCATCCGCAAGGACCTCTACCTCGACCGGCCCCTGTGGGAGCAGTACCTCCACTACATGGGCCAGATCTTCCAGGGCGACTTCGGGACGGCCTTCAACGGGCAGAAGGTCACCGAGCTGATGGCCACGTCATTCCCCGTCACCCTGCGCCTGACCATCGTCGCGATCCTCATCGAGATCCTCGTCGGCATCACCCTCGGCGTCGTCAGCGGACTGCGCCGGGGCAAGGCCATCGACACCTCCGTGCTGGTGCTGACGCTGGTGGTCATCTCGGTCCCCACCTTCGTGACGGGCTACCTGCTCCAGTTCGTCTTCGCCGTCAAATGGCACTGGGTCAAACGGGCCAGCGTCTCCCAGGACGCCCCCTTCGACGAGCTCATCCTGCCCGGCGTCGTGCTCGCGCTGGTCTCCCTCGCCTACGTCACCCGGCTCACACGGACGTCCATCGCCGAGAACGTCAAGGCCGACTACGTCCGAACGGCCGTCGCCAAGGGCCTGCCGCGCCGCCGGGTCATCACCCGCCACCTGCTGCGCAACTCGCTCATCCCGGTCGTCACCTTCATCGGCACCGACATCGGCGCCCTCATGGGCGGCGCCATCGTCACCGAGCGGATCTTCAACATCCACGGCGTCGGCTACCAGCTCTACCAGGGCATCCTGCGCAACAACTCGCCCACGGTCGTCGGCTTCGTGACCATCCTCGTCATCGTCTTCCTGCTGGCGAACCTGCTCGTCGACCTGCTCTACGCGGTCCTGGACCCGAGGATCCGTTATGCCTGAGCCCGACCCGGAGCGTCCCGAGCGTCCTGAAAGCCCCGGCGGCTACGACCCCGTCGGCCCCCGCCCGCGCGAGGCCATGTCCCCCACCGGCCAGGGAGGCGCCATGGACCTCGCACTCCAGGAGGCCGAGAGCGTCGAGGGCGTCACGAAGACCACCGGACCGGCCGGACCGCAGGAGCGGGCCCGCTCGCTGTGGTCGGACGCCTGGCACCAGCTGCGCCGCAACCCCGTCTTCATCATCTCCTCGCTGATGATCCTCTTCCTCGTGATCATCGCCATCTGGCCGCAGGTCATCGCGAGCGGCGACCCCCTGCACTGCGAGCTGTCCAAGTCCCAGCAGGGCTCCGCCCCCGGCCACCCCTTCGGCTACGACACCCAGGGCTGCGACGTGTACACCCGTACCGTCTACGGGGCCCGCGCCTCCATCACCGTCGGCGTCTGCGCCACCCTCGGCGTCGCCCTGCTCGGTTCCGCGCTCGGCGGGCTCGCCGGCTTCTTCGGAGGGTGGGGCGACGCGCTGCTCTCCCGGGTCGCCGACATCTTCTTCGGCATCCCGGTCATCCTCGGCGGCCTGGTCTTCCTGTCCGTCGTAACCAGCACCACCGTGTGGCCCGTGGTCGGCTTCATCGTGCTGCTCGGCTGGCCCCAGCTCGCCCGCATCGCCCGCGGCTCGGTGATCACCGCCAAGCAGAACGACTACGTCCAGGCGGCCCGGGCGCTCGGCGCGGGCAACGGCCGCATGCTGCTGCGGCACGTCGCACCCAACGCCGTCGCCCCCGTCATCGTCGTCGCCACCATCGCGCTCGGCACCTACATCGCCCTGGAGGCCACGCTGTCCTTCCTGGGCGTGGGCCTGCGCCCGCCCACGGTCTCCTGGGGCATCGACATCTCCAACGCGGCCACGCAGATCCGCAACGCCCCGCACATGCTGCTCTATCCGGCGGGTGCGCTGAGCCTGACCGTGCTCGCCTTCATCATGCTCGGCGACGCGGTGCGCGACGCCCTCGACCCCAAGCTGCGCTGAGGAGCCCCGCACATGCTGCTCGAAGTCCGCGACCTGCACGTGGAATTCAAGACGCGCGACGGAGTCGCGAAGGCGGTCAACGGCGTCGACTACTCGGTGGACGAGGGCGAGACCCTCGCCGTGCTCGGCGAGTCCGGCTCCGGCAAGTCGGTCACCGCCCAGGCGGTCATGGGCATCCTCGACATGCCGCCCGGGCGGATCGCGGGCGGCGAGATCCTCTTCAAGGGCCGCGACCTGCTGAAGATGAAGGAGGACGAGCGGCGCAAGATCCGCGGGGCCGACATGGCCATGATCTTCCAGGACGCGCTCTCCTCCCTGAACCCCGTACTGAGCGTGGGCGCGCAGCTCGGCGAGATGTACGAGGTCCACCGCGGGATGTCCCGCAAGGAGGGCAGGGCCAAGGCCGTCGAGCTGATGGACCGGGTGAAGATCCCGGCGGCCAAGCAGCGGGTGGGGGACTACCCGCACCAGTTCTCGGGCGGCATGCGCCAGCGCATCATGATCGCCATGGCGCTGGCCCTGGAGCCCTCGCTGATCATCGCGGACGAGCCGACGACGGCTCTGGACGTCACCGTCCAGGCCCAGGTGATGGACCTGCTGGCCGAGCTCCAGCGGGAACTGAACATGGGCCTCATCCTGATCACCCACGACCTGGGCGTGGTCGCCGACGTCGCCGACAAGATCGCCGTGATGTACGCGGGGCGGATCGTCGAGGCGGCCCCCGTCCACGAGATCTACAAGGCGCCCGCGCACCCGTACACGCGCGGCCTGCTGGACTCCATCCCGCGGCTCGACCAGAAGGGCCAGGAGCTGTACGCCATCAAGGGCCTGCCGCCGAACCTCCTCGCCATCCCGCCCGGCTGCGCCTTCAACCCGCGCTGCCCGATGGCCCAGGCCGTCTGCCGTACGGACGTGCCGCCGCTCTACGCGGTGACCGAGTCGCCGGTGCCGCGGACCAGCGCCTGCCACTTCTGGAAGGAGTGCCTCCATGGCTGAGTCCCTTCTCGAAGTGAAGGACCTGGTCAAGCACTACCCGCTGACCCAGGGCATCGTCTTCCGCAAGCAGATCGGCGCGGTCAAGGCCGTGGACGGGGTCTCCTTCGACCTGCGCGCCGGCGAGACGCTCGGCATCGTCGGCGAGTCCGGCTGCGGGAAGTCCACCGTGGCCAGGATGCTGGTCAACCTGGAACGGCCGACCGCGGGCGCGATCTCGTACAAGGGCGAGGACATCACCAAGCTGTCCGGGCGCGCCCTGAAGGCCGTCCGCCGCAACATCCAGATGGTGTTCCAGGACCCGTACACCTCGCTCAACCCGCGTATGACGGTCGGCGACATCATCGGGGAGCCGTACGAGATCCACCCCGAGGTCGCCCCGAAGGGCGACCGGCGGCGCAGGGTCCAGGAGTTGCTGGACGTGGTCGGCCTCAACCCCGAATACATCAACCGCTACCCGCACCAGTTCTCCGGCGGCCAGCGCCAGCGCATCGGCATCGCCCGGGGCCTGGCCCTGCGGCCCGAGGTCATCGTGGCCGACGAGCCGGTCTCCGCGCTGGACGTCTCCGTACAGGCCCAGGTCATCAACCTGCTGGAGCGGCTCCAGGACGAGTTCGACCTGTCGTACGTCTTCATCGCGCACGACCTCTCGATCGTCCGGCACATCTCCGACCGGGTCGGGGTCATGTACCTCGGCCGGATCGTCGAGATCGGCTCGGACACGCAGATCTACGACCACCCCACCCACCCGTACACGCAGGCGCTGCTTTCGGCCGTGCCGGTGCCCGACCCGGAGGCCCGCGCCCGCCGGGAGCGGATCATCCTCTCCGGCGACGTGCCCTCCCCGGCCAACCCGCCGTCCGGCTGCCCCTTCCGCACGCGCTGCTGGAAGGCCCAGGAGCGGTGCGTGGTGGAGGTGCCGCTGCTCGCGGTTCCGGCGGTCTTCCCGTCGGGTCCGGCGGCCCATCCCTCCTCCTGCCACTTCGCGGCGGAGAAGCAGGTGGTCCCGCCCTCGGAGCCGCCGCCGGGCCCGCCGCCTGGTCCGCTGACCAAGGACTGATACGGACCGATCATTTTGAGCCACCCGTGGATATGCCACGGCAACGCCGTTTACACGGGGGCAACTTGACCGTTTCTGACCCGAGATCCAGGGCATGCAGCCTGGTGACGTGCGGCCGTGCGGGTGCCGACAGCCGGCCGGAGGGGCGTACGGACCTCCGGCCGGCCACCCCCGTGACCCCGCCCATGCGCGGCGTGCGCCCCTTGTGCTGCCGGATTTCGATCGATGCGCTGGCACGGAAAGTTATGATCCGTAGCGCACGGTGGGTATGACTCTCGCCGAGCACGAATACGCGTACCGATGTCCGCTCGACGTGGAGGTGAAACGCCGTGGCACTCTCGATCTCGGCCGTGGTGCTGCTGGCGATCGTCGTATTCCTGCTGGTCCGAAGGTCGGGCCTGAAGGCGGGACACGCGGTGGTCTGTGTGCTCCTCGGTTTCTACCTGGCGAGTTCCACCATCGCCCCCACCCTGAGCCAGCTGACGTCCAACGTGGCCAGCATGATCAGTGGGCTCAAGTTCTGAGTCAGGCCTCGTAGGCTGCTCCCATGAACGGTCTTCCCGCCCGTCGTCTGCTCCTCGTGCACGCGCACCCGGACGACGAGTCGATCAACAACGGCGTCACCATGGCCAAGTACGCGGCCGAGGGCGCCCACGTCACCCTGGTGACCTGCACCCTCGGTGAGGAGGGGGAGGTCATCCCGCCCGGGCTCGCCCACCTGGCGGCCGACCGCGACGACGCGCTCGGCGCCCACCGCGTCGGCGAGCTCGCCGCCGCCATGGCCGAACTGGGCGTCACCGACCACCGGTTCCTCGGCGGCCCCGGCCGCTTCCGGGACTCCGGGATGATGGGCGCCCCGCAGAACGACCGCCCCGAGGCCTTCTGGTCCGCCGACGTGGACGAGGCCGCCTCCCACCTCGTCGAGGTGATCCGGGAGGTGCGCCCGCAGGTGCTCGTCACGTACGACCCGGACGGCGGATACGGCCACCCCGACCACATCCAGGCCCACCGCGTCGCCATGCGCGCCGCCGAACTGGCCGCGGAATCCGCCTACCGGCGCGACCTCGGCGAGCCGCACGCGATCGGGAAGATCTACTGGAACCGCGTGCCCGTCTCGGTGGTCGAGGAGGGCTTCGCCCGGCTCCGCGCGGCCGGCACCACACCCTTCCCGGGGCTGGCCTCGCCGAAGGACGTCCCCGGGGTCGTCGCCGACGAGCGGATCACCGCCGAGATCGACGCCCCCGAGGAGTTCGTCGCGGCGAAGGCGGCCGCCATGCGGGCCCACGCCACCCAGATCGCCGTGGACGGGCCCTTCTTCGCCCTCTCCAACGACCTGGCGCAGCCGCTGTTCGCCCGGGAGTACTACGAACTCGTCGAGGGCCGCCCGGGCGTACCGGCGGGCGAGCGCGAACACGACCTCTTCGCGGGGGTGGGCGCGTGACCACGGCGCTGACGCCGGGACGGATCGCAGGCTGCCTCGGCCTGCTGGTCGCGGGCGCGCTGACCGGTGCGGCCGGGTGGCTGGTGGTGGACCTGTGGTTCCCCGGCGGCCTGGTGCTCGGGCTGCTCGCCGTCCTCGGCCTGTTCCTCGGCGGGCGGATCGCCCTCGGGGTGGGGCTCGGGGTGGGCGGGGCGGCGGCCGGCTGGTTCCTCTCGTACGTGGTGCTCAGCCTTCCGCGCCCCGAGGGGGACTTCCTGCTCAGTTCGTCCGGAATCGGTATGTACGCATACCTTTTGGGGGGAACGGTCTTCGCTGTGATGTGCGCCACGGTGCGCGGGCCGCTGGACCGGCCGGTTTCGGCCGCCAGGCCTGCCAAGTGACGTGGTGTCGGACCCCGTCGGGGGACCGGCCCAGGGGGGCGCGCGGGGGGCTCGCGGGGCGCTCGCACCCCATCGGACGGGGGCAATGAGGAACCCCTGATTCCCGGGGGTCAGTTGCGTACGGGCGGCGGCCAGTATGGTGGACGGGCCGCCGAGCTGCCCGCGCACGGTATGACGGGCGGCGGAGCCAACCGGGAGAACCTGCCTTGAGTCGTGAAACTGACAGTTCGTCCTCCGGGCCCCAGGGGCGCGGTGGAACCGCGTACCCCCCGGGTACACCGCCGTACGGAACCGGCCAGGAGAACGCTGTGACCTCGAAGCCGTCTACGCCCGATGCCGACGGGCCCAAGACCGAGACCACCCTGACGACCCGGATCCGGATCAACATCCCGGGTTCGCGGCCGATCCCGCCGGTGGTCGTCCGCAAGGCCATGGGCACCAACTCCGACCCGTCGAGCGCCGAGCCCGAGGCCCGCCCGACGGCGCCGGAAGGACCCGGGCCGGAGCTCGCGCAGCGGCCGAAGCAGCCGCTGCCGACGCGGATCCAGGCCGAGGAAGAGCCCGCCCGCGAGCAGGGCGGCGGCCCGGCCGGGGGCGAGCAGCCGGCCAGCAACTGGTTCGCCCCGCGCAAGACGCCCACACCGCCGCCGGCGGCGTCCCCGGCTCCGGTTCCGCTTCCGGGCCAGGGGGCGGGCCCCGTCGGGCCTCCGGCCCCCGCACCGGGCACCCGGGTGGGCGCCCCGCAGCCGCCGGCCGGGCCGGACGCGGGCTTCCCGCCGCCCGTACGCACCCCCGCGCCGCCGGTCTCCGACTTCAGCCAGGGCTTCGCCCAGGCCGCCGCCCCCGCGGCCCCGCGCCCCGGCGTCCCCGGCGGCCCCGGTGTCGGGGCCACCCAGGGCTTCCCGGCCTACGGCCCCGGCCAGGACGACACCGGCCCCGTCACCGAGGCCTTCCCCGTCTACGGCACCCCGCCCGGCGGCACCCCGACCGGTCCCGCCGGCCCCACGGGCGGCCCCGGCTTCGGGACCGGCCCCCTCGGCGCGCCCCGCCCCGACGAGGCGCCGCGCTGGCCCGGACCCGAGGTGCCCGGCCCCGGACCGACCGGGGTGCGGCCCGCCGTGTCCGACCTCGACCGGCCCGAGCCCGCGGCCCCGCGCCCCGTGCCCGCGCAGCAGAAGGCCACCGCCAAGCCCGCCAAGAAGGGCCGCTCCAAGCTGGTCCTCCTCGGCGGCGGCATCGTGGCCCTCGTCGGCGTGGCCTACGGCGCGGGCCTGCTCCTCAACCACTCCGACGTCCCCAAGGGCACCACCGTGCTCGACGTCGACATCAGCGGCAGCCGCGACGAGGCCGTCGCCAAGCTCCAGACGGCCTTCGGAACCCGCGCCGCCGCCCCGCTCCAGCTCAGCGTCGGCGGCAAGCAGGTCGAGCTGAAGCCCGAGAAGGCCGGCCTGACCCTCGACACCCAGACCACCGTCCGCAACGCGGCGGGCAGCGACTACAACCCGATCACCGTCATCGGCTCCCTCCTGGGCAACGAGCGCACGGCCGACGCCGTGATGCCCGTCGACGAGGAGAAGCTCCAGGTCGCGCTCCAGGAGCTCGCCGGCACCGCGGGGACGGCCACCGAGGGCACGATCAAGTTCGACACGGGCAAGCCCGTGGCCGTCCCGGGCACCCCCGGCACCACCCTCGACGCCGACGCCTCCGTCGAGAAGGTCACCCGGGCCTTCCGCGACATGGTCGCCACCGGCAAGCCCGCCGTGGTCGAACTGCCGGTCACCACCAAGGCGCCGTCCATCGACGAGACCGAACTGAACCGGGCCATGAAGGAGTTCGCCGAGCCCGCGATGTCCGCCAACGCGGTCGTCAAGGTCGGCGGCAAGTCCATCGCCTTCGGCAGCAAGTCCCTGCCGAAGATCCTCAGCATGCAGGCGGTGGACGGCCACCTCGTCGAGAAGTTCGACCTGGAGGCCCTGAAGGAGACCTACGGGAACACCTTCGACGGGGTCACGATCACCCGCGGCACCGGCGCCAAGACCGCGGTCACCCCGCAGGACATCGCCGGAGCCCTCGGCAAGGCCCTGCGGGGCAAGACCACCGCCGACCGCACCGTGGTGATCGACACCAACGCGAGCTAGCCGCCGCCGCAGCCGCTGCGTGGGGAAACGCGCCCCGCGCAGCGGCTGCGGCATGACATCTGTCATCCGGCACCCACGACGCGCGACACTGCCGCGCAAGGCCCCGTACGGGGGAATCTGGGGCCATGACCACGACCGCGACAAGCCCCGCGCAGCCCGGCACCGGAACCGCACCCGGCACCCCCACCGCCCCGGTGGTCCGCTTCGAGAACGTGACCAAGAGCTACGGCACGGTCCGTGCGGTCGACGGCCTCTCCCTCACGCTCCACCCGGGCGAGACCGTCGCACTCCTCGGCCCCAACGGCGCCGGCAAGTCCTCCACCCTCGACCTCCTCCTCGGGCTGCGCCCCGCGGACTCCGGCTCCGTACGCCTCTTCGGCACCACCCCGCGCGAGGCCGTCGCCGGCGGCCGGGTCGGTGCGATGCTGCAGAGCGGCGGCCTCATGGAGGACGTGACCGTACGCGAACTCGTGGCGCTCGGCTGCTCCCTGCACCCCCGCCCCCTCCCGGTGGACGAGGTGCTGGCCCGCGCCGGAGTCGCCGAGATCGCCGGCCGCATGGTCAACAAGCTCTCCGGCGGCCAGGAGCAGCGCGTCCGCTTCGCCCTCGCCACCGCCGGACGGGGCGACCTGATCGTGCTCGACGAGCCGACCACCGGCATGGACGTGACCGCCCGCCAGGCCTTCTGGGCCACGATGCGCGAACACGCCGCCCAGGGCCGCACCGTGCTCTTCGCGACGCACTACCTGGAGGAGGCGGACGCGATCGCCGACCGGGTGCTGGTCCTCAACAGGGGCCGGCTCCTCGCCGACGGCACCGCCGCCGAGATCAAGGCCAAGGCCGGCGCCCGGAAGATCTCCTTCGACCTGGACGGCCAGGACGCCGTGGACGAGCAGATGCTCCGCGCCCTGCCCGCCCTCACCGCCTACGAGCGGCACGGCGCGACCGTACGGCTCCAGTCCGCCGACCCCGACGCGACCGTCCACGCCGTGTACGCGCTCGGGCTCTACCCCCGCAACCTTGAGGTCGCGGGCCTCGGCCTGGAACAGGCCTTCATCGCCCTCACCGAGGAGGCCTCGAAGTGCTGAACATTTCCTCTTTGGCCCTCATCAAGCTCGAAATCACCCGGGCCCTGCGCAACAAGAAGTACCTCTTCTTCACGATCCTCTACCCGGCCGCCCTCTTCCTGATGCTCGGCGGCACCCTCGACGGCACCACCAAGGTCATGGGCACCGAACTGACCATGCCCGCCTTCTACATGGTCGCCATGGCCTCCTTCGGCGCCCTGACCGCCGTCCTCATGGGCAACAGCGAACGCATCGCCAAGGAGCGCGAGAAGGGCTGGGTCCGCCAGCTGCGGCTGACCGCCCTCCCCGGCCGCGGCTACGTCCTGGCCAAGACCGCCAGCGCCGGAGTCCTCTCGCTCCCCTCCATCCTGGTCGTCTTCGCGGTGGCGGCCGCCGTGAAGGACGTACGGTTCGATGCCTGGCAGTGGCTCGCCCTCACCGGCGCGATCTGGGCCGGCAGCCTGGTCTTCGCCGCGCTCGGCGTGGCTATCGGATACCTGGCCAGCGGCGACAGCGTCCGCCCCATCACGATGCTGTTCTACTTCGGCCTGTCCATCCTCGGCGGCCTGTGGATGCCCACCGCGAACTTCCCGCAGTGGCTGCGGACCATCTGCGAGTGGCTGCCGACCCACGCCTACGCGGGCCTCGGCCAGGCCATCGAGCTGGGCGGCGCGCCGCACGTCAAGGACGTGGCGATCCTCGCCGTGTACTTCGTACTGTTCACCGGTGCCGCCGCCTGGCTGTACCGCAAGGACTCTCTGAAGGCATGAACCCGTGGCGCTGAAGCAGGAAGACGAGGACCGGGCGGACCGGGGCTTTCCCGAGATCGCCAAACGGCCGGAAAACCGCCGCCAGAAGGTGGTGAAGGCCTGCTGGATCAGCATCTGGCTCTTCTACCTGAGCGCACCCGTCACCGACCTGATCAGCGGCGGACACAGCCTCGGGGCCCGGCTGCTCGGCGGCCTGGGCCTCGCGGCCTTCGTCTCCTGGTACCTGGTGCTGGTCTTCCGCACCGTCCGGCAGATGGCCGTCCCCCGGGTCCTGGCCTCGGTCGCGGTGCTCTCCGCGCAGGCCACGATCCTGTCGCTGACCCTGGGCCGCGAATGGCTCGTGCTCTTCGTCTACGTGGCCATCTCCTCGGGGGCCGCGCTGCCCCCGGAGATCTCCCGCTGGACGGTGCCGGGCGCGACCGCGCTCATGACGGTCACGGCCCTGGCGGTCCCGGGCGGGGACGCCTACCTGGCGGGGCTGCTGATCCCGGCCCTGATGGGCGGCTTCGCGATGGTGGGCGTCGCCGCGCTGCTGCGGACCACCATCCAACTGCGCGAGGCCCGGGCCACGGTGGCGCAGCTCGCGGCCAACGAGGAACGGCTGCGGATGGCCCGGGACCTGCACGACCTGCTCGGCCACTCGCTGTCGCTGATCACACTGAAGAGCGAGCTGGCGGGCCGGATGCTGCCCGGGCAGCCGGAGGCCGCCGCCCAGCAGGTGGCGGACATCGAGCGGGTCAGCCGGCAGGCGCTGGTCGACGTACGGGAGGCGGTGAGCGGGTACCGGCGGCCCACCCTGCCCGGTGAACTCGCGGGCGCCAGGACCGCGCTGGCGGCGGCGGGCGTCGTGGCAGTCCTCCCGCCCGAGGCGGCGCACGAGCTCCCGGAGGAACTCTCGGAGGAGGCGGAATCGGCCCTGGCCTGGTCCCTGCGCGAGGCGGTCACGAACGTGGTCCGGCACAGCGGGGCGAAGCGGTGCACGGTCACGCTGACCGACCGGCAGACCCTGGCGGGCCGATTCGTGGAACTGACCGTGGCGGACGACGGGTGCGGTGCCCCGGCGGCGCCGCCCGGCAACGGCCTGACGGGCCTGACGGAACGCCTGGAGGCGGTCGGCGGCTCGCTGTCGGCGGGCCCGTCCGGCAAGACCGGCTTCCGGCTCGTCGCACGCATCCCCCTAGGATCGGACTCATGACGGCAGCAGCCCCCATCCGCATCCTCCTGGCGGAGGACCAGTCGATGGTCCGCGAGGCCCTCGCCGCGCTGCTCGGCCTGGAGCCGGACATCGAGGTGCTGGCGCAGGTCGCCCGCGGCGACGAGGTGGTGGCGGCGGCCCACGCGCACGACGTGAACGTCGCCCTGCTGGACATCGAGATGCCGGGCCTGACGGGCATCGAGGCGGCGGCGGCCCTCCGTGCGTCCCTCCCCTCGATCCGGATCGTCATCCTCACCACCTTCGGGCGCCCCGGCTACCTGCGCGGGGCGATGGAGGCGGGCGCCTCGGCCTTCCTGGTCAAGGACGCCCCGGCCGCGCAACTGGCGGCCGCGGTACGGAAGGTCCTGGCGGGGGAGCGGGTCATCGACCCCACGCTGGCGGCGGCGGCCCTCGCGGAGGGCGCGAACCCGCTGACCGACCGCGAACGGGAGGTCCTCCGGGCCGCGGAGTCCGGGGCCACGAACGCCGAGCTGGCGGCGCGGCTCCACCTCTCTCCGGGGACGGTCCGCAACTACCTCTCGACGGCGATCCAGAAGCTGGCGGCGCGCAACCGCGCCGAAGCGATTCGCGTGGCCCGCGACAAGGGCTGGCTCTAGCCCGGCTCCGCCGAGCCCTGGGGCTCCGCCCCGGCCCCCGCGCCTCAAACGCCGGCGCGGCTGGATTCGCCTCCGGCGGCGCCTCAAACGCCGGCGGGGCTGGTTGTGCCGGTGTGGCGCCGCTGCCGGGGCTCCGCCCCGTACCCCGCTCCTCAAACGCCGGAGGGGCTGGATTTGCCCTGCGGGCAATCCAGCCTCGCCAGGCGCATCGCGGCGCGCACTTCCCGGCCTACGCCGGCCACATCCAGCCCCGCCGGCGTTTGAGGCGCGGGGGCGGGCGGAGCCCGGGAGGGCCCGCGTAGCGGGGGGTCAGTTCAGCAGCGCACGCGCAGAGGCGGCCTCGGTGTGGATGCGGGATGCGGCGGCCGAGTCCACCGCGGCCACGACGGCCGCGTACGCGTCGAGTTCCGCCGCCCCCTCCCGGAAGGAGCCCCGCTCGACCAGCAGCCGCGCCCGCTCGTACCGCAACACCGCCGGATGCGACGGCAGCAGCAGCGACAGGTCCAGCGCCCACAGCGCCACCCCCGACTGCTCCGGGCGGGAGGAGGCCCAGGCGCGGATGTTGTTCAGGATCCGGAGGACGATGTCCAGGGTCCGGGCCGGGGTGCGCGGCGCCGCCGCCAGTTCCGCCGGCCCCGCTCCCAGGGACGCGCCGCCCGCGAACGGGTCCACGACCACGCCCTCCTCCGGGTCCCCGAAGCCCACCACGAAGTGCCCCGGCAGCCCCAGCCCGTACACCGGCGCCCCCGCCCGCCGGGCGACCTCCAGCCAGACGACGGACAGGAGGATCGGCAGGCCGCGACGGCGCCGCAGCACCTCGTGCAGGAGGGAGGAGGAGAGCTTGTCGTAGTCCGCCGGGGTGCCGTGGAAGCCGAGCCGACCGCCCAGCAGCTCCGTCACCGCCGAGGCCCAGGCCCGCCCGCCCCGCAGCCCGTACGGCAGCATCCCGGCGAGCCGGTCCAGCTCGATCTGCGCCCAGTCCACGACCCGCTCGTCCAGCTCCGGATCCGCCTCCATCGCCAGCAGCAGGCACAGCAGCGACAGGTCCGGCCGTTCCGAGCGGGCCTCCGCCGCGAACCGCTCCCGCGAGGACGGGCTCACCGCGCCGCCCGGTAGTGGTGGTAGGAGTGGTGCGTCGCGAAGCCCAGCGCGTCGTACAGGCCCCGCCCCTCCGCGTTGTCCGTCTCGACCTGCAGCCACGCGGCCGACGCGCCCTCCTCCAGCGCCCGCCGTGCCAGCGCGGCCATGACCGCCGTCGCCAGCCCCTCCCGCCGGTGCGCGGGATCGACGGTCACCGCCGCGAAACCGGCCCACCGCCCGTCCACCACGCACCGCCCGATCGCCCGGCCGCCGGCCAGCGACGCGAACCACACCGACGGCCCGGCCACCAGCATCCGCCGAGCCACGTCCGGGTCGGTGACCTTGCCGTAGCGCCCGAGCCAGTCCTCGTCCGGGGTACGGGTCAGACGTACGGCCCCGGCCGCGGGCGCGTCCACGTCGGCCACCGGCGCCAGCGCGCCGATCCGTACCTCCGCCGACACCTCGGCCGCCCAGCCGCGCCGCTCCAGCTCCGCGATCAGCAGTTCCTGGGTGCCGACCGCCCCCGTCGCCGCCTGCACGTACGCCGGAAGTCCTCGTTCCGCGTACCAGGAGGTCACTCGCGCGAGTGCATCGTCCAGCGGTATCCCGGGCTCGCCGAGCGGCAGCACCGAATTGGCCCGCCGGGTGAATCCGGCGGCCGCCCGCAGCGTCCACTCGCCCAGCGGCTCGCTCTCCAGCGGCTGCCAGGAGCGCGCCGCGACCCGCGCGAGCTCCTCGAAGGAGGCCGCGGGACCCCGCCGCCGGGCCGGCGCCGGGGGCACGACCTTGCCCGCTACCAGCGAGGATTCCGCGATGCGGACGGACTTGCCATTCTTTTGTGTGATCAGCAGCACACCCTCGGTCCAGGATGTGAGAACCCCTACGGTGTCCGTGAAGGAGGGCGCCCCGCTCTCCCCCTGCTCCACCCGTCGTACGGAGACTCGCTTACCCACGTCAGCTGGGGTAATACGGACCTCCAGCAGCCCACCGGCAGTGATTTCCACAGCTCTGTCCGCCCCTCCTGTTCGGATCGTGCCCGGGAACGGAGATACTAGGTGCGGGCATCGACGACGCCGCGCTCCCGCGCGATATGGAAAGCCCTACCGAGGAGGAACGAGAGCGTGACCTACGTCATCGCGGAGCCTTGTGTCGACGTCAAGGACAAGGCATGCATCGAAGAGTGCCCCGTCGACTGCATCTACGAGGGCCAGCGGTCCTTGTACATCCACCCGGACGAGTGCGTCGACTGTGGTGCTTGTGAGCCGGTCTGCCCGGTCGAGGCCATCTTCTACGAGGACGACACTCCGGAAGAGTGGAAGGACTACTACAAGGCGAACGTCGAGTTCTTCGACGAGCTCGGTTCGCCCGGTGGCGCTTCCAAGCTCGGCCTGATCGAGCGCGACCACCCCTTCATCGCTGCGCTGCCCGCCGGCATCAACGGCGAGCACTGACCTTTCAGGCAGAAGCGCCCCTCGGTCCCGTACGGCCTTCCCGCCGCACGGGACCGAGGCGTTTTCCGACCTGCTACCAGCCAGTACCCAGAGAGAGCAGAGACCACCGTGGCCGCAGTATCCGACCGTCTTCCCGCCTTCCCCTGGGACAAGCTGGAGCCGTACAAGAAGACGGCGGCGGCCCACGCGGACGGCATCGTCGACCTGTCGGTCGGCACGCCCGTGGACCCGGTGCCGCAGCTGATCCAGCGCGCCCTGGTCGAGGCCGCCGACTCCCCGGGCTACCCGACGGTGTGGGGCACGCCCGCCCTGCGCGACGCGATCACGGGCTGGCTGCGCGGCCGCCTCGGCGCGAGCGCCGCCGAGCACCGCAACGTCCTGCCGGTCGTCGGCTCCAAGGAGCTCGTGGCCTGGCTGCCGACCCAGCTGGGCCTGGGCGCCGGTGACAAGGTGGCCTACCCGCGGCTCGCCTACCCGACGTACGAGGTCGGCGCGCGGCTGTGCGGCGCCGAGCCCGTCGTCTACGACGACCCCACCGAGCTCGACCCGGCCGGCGTGAAGCTGCTGTGGCTCAACTCCCCGTCCAACCCCACCGGCAAGGTCATCCCGAAGGAAGACCTGATCCGGATCGTGGCCTGGGCCCGCGAGCACGGGATCCTGCTCTTCAGCGACGAGTGCTACCTGGAGCTGGGCTGGGAGGCCGAGCCCGTCTCCGTCCTCCACGACGACGTCTGCGGGGGTTCGTACGAGGGCATCGTCGCCGTCCACTCCCTCTCCAAGCGGTCCAACCTGGCCGGTTACCGGGCGGCCTTCATCGCCGGTGACGCCGACGTGCTCGGCGAGCTGCTGGAGATCCGCAAGCACGGCGGCATGATGACCCCCGCCCCGGTGCAGGCCGCCACGGTCGCCGCCCTCGGCGACGACGCGCACGTGGAGGAGCAGCGGGCCCGCTACGCCGCCCGCCGCACGGCGCTGCGCACCGCCCTGGAGGCGCACGGCTTCCGGGTCGAGCACAGCGAGGCCAGCCTCTACCTGTGGGTGACCCGCGACGAGCCCTGCTGGGACACCGTCGCCTACCTCGCGGGGCTGGGCATCCTGGTCGCGCCGGGAGACTTCTACGGCGAGGCGGGCGCGCGGTTCGTGCGCGTGGCCTTCACCGCCACCGACGAGCGGGTCGAGGCCGCCGTCAAGCGGCTCGGCTGACCGTCACCGTCCGGACAGCCCGAAGGGGCCGGGAGTTCGCACTCCCGGCCCCTTCGGGGTCTCTACGGTGATCAGCCGAGCGGCAGGCCACCCGGAAGGCCGCCGGTCAGACCGCCGGGCAGGCCGCCACCGGCCAGCGGCAGCTCGTTGACCGGCAGCTCGTTCACCGGCAGGTCGCTCACCGGCAGCTCCTGCGCGGCGGGCAGACCGCCCAGCAGGCCGCTCGCCTTGCCGGCCACGTCGGCGGCCGGAGCGGCCGCCGGAACGGCCTCGACGGCGCTGCTCGCGGTGTCCGCGGCCGTCGCGGCCGTGGCAGCCGCGGCGTCGGGGGCGTCCGCTGCGCTGGCCGCGCCGGCCGCACCGACCACGGGCGCTGCCCCGGCTGCGAGCAGCAGCGCGGCACGGGCGATCCGACGGGTCAGGGGGAGGGACATGATGCTCCTAAGCGGTAGCGGCTGAGTACGCCGTGTACAACCGCTCGTGGGGCGGGTGGAGTTGCGGACCCGGTAGGTAAAGGATGCGCAACGCATCTTTTAATCGGCTTCCGCGACAAGCGCATTGGATGCGCGCCCACCAGGCCTTCTGTCCGGCCCGGGACCCCTCGGCCCGCCACCGCGACCACCCCCGCAGGAGTGATCCCTCGTACGCGCTAGCGGGCGATGAAGATCCGGACCTCGTCCGGCCCCGAGTTGTGCGGGTCCCCGTCGCCGTCCTTGGCGCCGTTGCCGCCCTTGACCTGCCACTGGCCCCGCCCGCTGCCCGCGATCCAGGCCGACCTGTCGTAGGAGACCCGAGCGATGCCCAGCTCCTGCGACCGGGCCACCGCCCAGTGCGCCATCGCCCTGCCGCGGCGCGCCTCGCCCGCACCGCCGTCCCGCTTCAGCTGCAGGTTGACCTCGGTCTCCGTCGCCCGGTCCGAGCCCTTGTGCCCGGTCGCCGCGCCGTCCCGGCTGCCGGTCAGCGCGTCCTTCCCGAAGGCACGGGCCAGCTCCTCGCGCACCTTGTCCGGATTGCCCGGCTGCGGGGCCGGCCCGGAACAGGACAGCGTGGCCGGCGTACCGCCCTCGCCGAAGGCCGCCGTCAGCACCGTCGCGTCCGTCTCGTGTTTCGCGTACGCCTGCGGGAAGCCGCTGCGCTGCACCTTCTGCGCGGCCACCGTCAGCGGCAGCCGCGAGTACCCCGGCACGTCGACGAGGTGGTCGTAGAAGATCCCGGCCGAGTACACCGGGTCCCTGATCTGCTCCGGGGTCCCCCAGCCCTGCGAGGGCCGCTGCTGGAACAGGCCCAGCGAGTCCCGGTCGCCGTGGTCGAGGTTGCGCAGCGCCGACTCCTGCATCGCCGTCGCCAGCGCGATGGTCACCGCCCGGTCCGGCAGCCCCTTGGAGATGCCGACGGCGGCTATCGTCGCCGCGTTCGCCGCCTGCTCCGGGGTCATCTCGTACCTCTGCACCGTGCCGTCCGAGCCGGACGCGGTCGCGGTGGCCGTGCAGTACGGGGCGCCCGCCCCGCCGTTGGAGTACCGCTGCACGGCGAAATAACCGATCACCGCGATCAGGACGAGCAGACCGACCGCCGTACGGAACGGCCTGCGGCGACGGGGGCGTGGATCACGGGTCTCGGACACGCGGCCCACCGTACTTGAGGCATATGACGCGTCCACCGGCCGGACGCTCGAGGCTGCGCCCCATCCCGGGGCGTTAGGGTCGGTTCATGCCCGAATCCGAGCTGGACCTCACCCTGGACGCCGCCGAGCTGACCGCCCGGCTCGTCGACATTCCCTCCGTGAGCGGCGACGAGAAGGTACTCGCCGATCTCGTGGAAAGCGCGCTGCGTGCCCTGCCGCACCTCAGCGTGGACCGCTACGGCAACAACGTCGTCGCCCGCACGAACCTGGACCGGGCCGAGCGCGTGGTCCTCGCCGGCCACCTGGACACCGTGCCGATCGCGGACAACGTCCCCTCCCGCCTCGACGAGAACGACGTCCTGTGGGGCTGCGGCACGACCGACATGAAGTCCGGTGTCGCCGTCCAGCTGCGCATCGCGGCGACCGTGCCCGAGCCGAACCGGGACCTCACCTTCGTCTTCTACGACCAGGAGGAGGTCGCCGCCGACCTCAACGGTCTCGGCAAGGTCGCCGAGGCCCACCCCGACTGGCTGACCGGCGACTTCGCGGTGCTCCTGGAGCCCTCCAACGCCGAGGTCGAGGGCGGCTGCCAGGGCACCCTGCGCGTCCTGCTCCGCACGAAGGGCGAGCGCGCCCACTCCGCCCGCAGCTGGATGGGCGCCAACGCCATCCACGCCGCGAGCCCGATCCTGGCCAAGCTCGCCGCCTACGAGCCCCGCAAGCCGGTCATCGACGGCCTGGAGTACCACGAGGGCCTCAACGCCGTCCGCATCGAGGGCGGCGTCGCCAACAACGTCATCCCCGACGCGTGCACGGTGACGGTCAACTTCCGCTATGCCCCGGACCGCAGCGAGGCCGACGCCATCGCCCACGTCCGGGAGGTCTTCGCGGACTGCGACATCGCCGAGTTCGTGATCGACGACTCCTCCGGCGGCGCCCTCCCCGGCCTCTCCCACCCGGCGGCCGCGGCCTTCATGGAGGCGGTCGGCGGCCGCGCCATGCCCAAGTTCGGCTGGACGGACGTCTCCCGCTTCAGCGCCCTGGGCGTTCCGGCGGTCAACTACGGCCCGGGCGACGCCCTCCTGGCCCACAAGGTCGACGAACGCGTCGAGACGAAGGCGATCCTGCACTGCGAGGAACGACTCCGCGCCTGGCTGACCTCGTAAATTCCCCTTCACGTCACCTTCGTGCGCCTACCCTGATCCAACGATCAGCAGGAGGGAGCACATCATGGGCAACCCCGAAGACTCCGCCCGTCGCCGGCCCGAGGAGCAGCAGCTCGGGCCGGTGCTGAGGAGGCGGAGCCAGATCAAGGCGGGCAGTACGACCGACCAGCGGCTGCTGGATTCGGCCGGGCCCTCCGAGTGGGTGCACACCGATCCCTGGCGGGTCCTGCGCATCCAGTCGGAGTTCATCGAGGGCTTCGGGACGCTGGCCGAGCTGCCGCCCGCCATCAGCGTGTTCGGCTCCGCCCGGACCGCCGCGGGCACGCCCGAGTACGAGGCGGGCGTCCGGATCGGGAGCGCGCTCGTCGACGCCGGCTTCGCGGTGATCACCGGCGGCGGGCCCGGCGCGATGGAGGCGGCCAACAAGGGAGCCCGGGAGGCCAACGGGATCTCGGTCGGCCTCGGCATCGAGCTCCCCTTCGAGCAGGGGCTCAACCAGCACGTCGACCTCGGGCTGAACTTCCGGTACTTCTTCGTCCGCAAGACGATGTTCGTGAAGTACAGCCAGGGCTTCGTGGTCCTGCCGGGCGGTCTGGGCACGCTGGACGAGCTGTTCGAGGCGCTGACCCTGGTGCAGACCCAGAAGATCACCCGCTTCCCGATCGTGCTCTTCGGCACGGAGTACTGGAGCGGCCTGATCGACTGGCTGCGCAATACGGTGATCGCCCAGGGCAAGGCCTCGGAGAAGGACCTCTACCTCTTCCACGTCACGGACGACGTGGACGAGGCCATCGCCCTGGTGACGAAGGAAGTCGGCAAGTAGCCAGTCCGCGCCGGCCGGCGGCCGTCAGGCCGCCGACCGGGGTCAGGCCAGTCCGCGCCGGGCGACCGCCGGTGGGCGCAGGCCCTGGATCGAGCGGACCATGTCCCCTTCTTGACGCCGCCCTCGCGAGGTTCGGCGCCGGGGCGCCTCACCTGGCTTCGGGCGGCTGCGCCGGCCTCCGGCCGTCGGGGCGCGGTCCGGGGTCAGGCCAGTCCGCGCCGGGCGACCGCCGGTGGGCGCAGGCCCTGGATCGAGCGGACCATGTCGAGGATCTGGCGGGTTTCCGCGACCTCGTGGACGCGGTAGACCTGCGCGCCCAGCCAGGCCGAGACCGCCGTCGTGGCCAGGGTGCCCAGCAGGCGCTCCTTGACCGGCTTGTCGAGGGTCTCGCCGACGAAGTCCTTGTTGGACAGGGAGACCAGGACCGGCCAGCCCGTCGCCGTCATCTCGTCGAGGCGGCGCGTGGCTTCCAGCGAGTGCCGGGTGTTCTTGCCGAAGTCGTGGCCCGGGTCGATCATGATCGCGTCCCGGCGGACCCCGAGGGCCGCGGCCCGTTCCGCGAGGCCGACCGTCACGCGCAGGATGTCGGCCATGACGTCGTCGTACGCGATCCGGTGCGGGCGGGTACGCGGTTCCACACCACCCGCGTGGGTGCACACCAGGCCCACCCCGTGGCGGGCGGCCACCTCGGCGAGCTTCGGGTCCACCCCGCCCCACGCGTCGTTGAGGACGTCCGCCCCGGCCTCGCACACGGCCTCGCCGACCTCGTGCCGCCAGGTGTCCACGCTGATCACCACGTCCGGGTGACGGCGCCGCACCTCGGCCACGAAGCCGACCGTGCGCCGGGCCTCCTCGGCCGCGTCCACGTGCTCGCCCGGGCCCGCCTTGACCCCGCCGATGTCGATGATCGCGGCGCCCTCGGCGACCGCCTGCTCGACGCGGTCCAGCGCCGGCTCGTCGCGGAACGTCGCGCCCTGGTCGTAGAAGGAGTCCGGAGTCCGGTTCACGATGGCCATGATCACCGGCTCGTGGGTGTCGAACTCGCGCCTGCCCAGTCGCAGCATCCTGCTCTTTCCTCCTTCGGCGGCCCTTGCGCCTCCCTTGCGACCTTAACCTGGTGGCCGGAGTCTCTCAGGGGAGTTGATCGTGTTCTTCTTCTTGATGATCGCGCTGGTCGTGGTCGTGGCAGCGGTCACCCTGGCGGTGATCGGGGGCGGCTCGGAGGCCGTTCTGCCGGAAGCGGAGCCGGACCGGGTGGCCGACGGGCTGCCGGAGACCCGGCCCGTCACGCGGGCGGACGTCGACGCGCTGCGGTTGCCGGTCGCGCCGCGCGGCTACCGGATGGCCGAGGTGGACGACGTACTGGAGCGGCTGGCGGCGGAGCTGGCCGAGCGGGACGCGCGGATCGCGCAGCTCACCGCCGGAGCGGTGGCCGACGCCGTACCGGCCGACGCGGTACCGGCCGACGCCCACGTCGACCTCACCAAGCACGGTGAGCGATGAGCGGCACGGTGGCGGGAGCGGACGGGCGGCCGCGCTGCCCCTGGGCGCTGTCCACGGAGGACTACGTCGTCTACCACGACACGGAGTGGGGCCGCCCGGTCCACGGCGACGACGCGCTGTACGAGCGGCTGTGCCTGGAGGCCTTCCAGTCGGGGCTGTCCTGGCTGACGATCCTGCGGCGGCGGGAGGGATTCCGTAAGGCCTTCTCGGACTTCGGCATCGCGAAGGTCGCCGCCTTCGACGAGCGGGACGCGCAGCGGCTCCTCGCCGACGAGGGGATCATCCGCAACCGGGCCAAGATCGAGGCGACCCTGGCCAACGCGAAGGTCCTGGCCGGCTGGAAGCCGGGCGAGCTGGACGAGCTGATCTGGTCGCACGCGCCGGAGAAGCCGGCACCGGCACCGAGGGCCATCACCGAGATCCCGGCGATCACCCCGGAGTCCACCGCGCTGGCCAAGGCGCTGAAGAAGGCGGGCATCCGCTTCGTCGGCCCCACGACGGCCTACGCCCTGATGCAGGCCTGCGGGCTGGTCAACGACCACCTGGTCGGCTGCGTCGCGCGCGACCCCGCCTGATCCGGCGCGGCCGGGGCGCGGATCGCGCCCCGGCCGGACCGGCGGGTGCCGCTAGCGGCCCAGGTACTCCGGCGGCTGCTTGGCGAGGAAGGCCTGGACGGCGATGGAGTGGTCCTCGGAGGCTCCCGCGCGCGTCTGCAGGACGTCCTCGTGCTCCAGCGCCTCCGCGAGGGAGTGCGAGGCCCCGTAGGCCAGGGACTCCTTCAGCGCGGCGTACGCGACCGTGGGGCCCGAGGCCAGGGCGCGGGCCACGGCCTCGGCCTCGGCGTGCAGGGAGTCCGCGGGGACCAGGCGGTTGGCGATGCCGAGCTCGAAGGCCTCCTGGGCCTTGATCGAGCGCGGGAAGAGCAGCAGGTCGGAGGCGCGGGATGCGCCGATCAGGCGGGGGAGGGTCCACGAGACCCCGGAGTCGGCGGTCAGCGCCACCCCGGCGAACGAGGTGTTGAAGGAGGCGGTGTCGGCGACCACCCGGAAGTCGGCCGCCAGCGCGAACCCGAAGCCCGCCCCGGCCGCCACGCCGTTGACCCCGGCGACCACCGGCTTCCGCATCTCGGTGAGCGCCCGCACGATCGGGTTGTAGTGCTCGGAGACCGTGCTCATCGTGAGAGAGGAGCCGCTCTCGCGGTCGGCCGCCAGGTTCCCGATGTGCTCCTTGAGGTCCTGGCCCACGCAGAAGGCCCGGTTCCCGGCGGCGGTGAGCAGGACGGCCCGTACCGCGGGATCCGCTGCCGCCGCCTGGACCGCGTCGCGCAGGGCGACCTTGGCCTCGGTGTTCATGGCGTTCATCGCGTCGGGGCGGTTGATCGTGACGGTCGCGAGTCCGTCGGTCACTTCGTAGAGCACGCTGTCGGCCATGGCAGGGAGGTCCCCCTTCGTCGCGGGATGGCTACCGGCCGGTACCGGCCGGTGCAAGGGCCAGCATGGCGGACCGGGGCGCGCGCGGACATGTGATGTGCGTCAAAGAAAGCGGACGCCGTTCTTCGGGTGCGGCGGCGAAGTATCGCAGGCGGATCCCCGAAATGAGTGGTTTTGGCCGAGCGCGTTGCCCAAGCGTTCACTGCCGATGTTGGTCATCGGGTCCTGACATGCGGGATAATGGCCGGGAAGCAATGTGTTCGATGCCGGGTTCCAGGCGCCTGAATGGGGCCGTCGGCTGACGATGAGCTGGTTTCAGGAAGGGGAACGAGCATGGCGGCCATGAAGCCGCGGACGGGCGACGGCCCGCTCGAGGTCACCAAGGAGGGGCGGGGCATCGTCATGCGCGTACCGCTCGAGGGCGGCGGTCGGCTTGTCGTCGAGCTGACCCCCGACGAGGCGGACGCCCTGGGTGACGCCCTGAAGAAGGTCGTCGGCTAACAGCGTCGGCACCATCTGCACTACGCAGTTCGCATTCTCTGCGCTGCCCCGACCGCGACAAGCGGCCGGGGCAGCGTTGTGTCCGACGCCGTCTCCGGAGCAGTGACGTGACCTTCTCCCCGCCGGCGCCGCCCGCCTTCGCCGACTCCAGCCCCCGCCAGAAGGCCGCCCGGATCCTCTCCGACGCCCTGGCCCCGGCGAACCTGGTGGTCGCCCTGCTCCTGCTGATCGGCCGGCACGCCACGCGGTCGTGGCCCGGGCTCGGCTGGGGGCTGCTCGCCGCCCTGTTCTGCGGCGTGATACCGATCGGGATCATCGTGCTGGGGGTGCGCCGCGGGGCGCTGACCGACCAGCACATCCGTATACGGCGTCAGCGGCTCGTCCCGATGACGCTCAGCCTCGTCTCCGTCGCCGCCGGGATCACCCTGCTGCACGTCCTCGGCGCCCCGGGCGATGTCCTCGCGCTGATCGTGGCGATGCTGGTGGGCCTCGTGTCGTCCCTGCTGGTCACGATCGGCTGGCAGATATCCATCCACATGTCGGTGGCCGGCGGCACCGTGATGATCCTGCTCCTCGTCTTCGGGCCGCCCGTGCTCCCCGCGGCCCTGATCGCCGCCGCCATCGGCTGGTCCCGGCTGGTCCTCAAGGCGCACACGCGGGCCCAGCTCCTCGCCGGCACCGCCCTCGGCGGCACGGCGGCCCTCGCCTTCGCGCTGCTCCGGTGACGGCCTAACGCCGCACGGCGCACAACAGTCCGTCGCCCACCGGGAGCAGGGCCGCCTCCAGGGCAGGGCTCTCCCGGACGCTGCGCAGCAGCTCGCGGACGCGGAGCACCTCCACGGGCTGGGCCGAGGAGTCGACCGTACGGCCGTCGGAGAAGACCCCTTCGAAGCAGACGAGTCCGCCGGGGCGCAGCAGGCGCAACGATTCGGCGAGGTAGTCGAGGGACTCGGCCGGGTCCCCGTCGCAGAAGACGAGGTCGTACCCGCCGTCGGCGAGGCGGGGCAGTACGTCGAGTGCGCGGCCGGGGATGAAGCGGGCGCGGTTGCCCGCGAAGCCGGCGGCCCGGAACGCCTGGCGGGCGAAGGCCTGCCGGTCGGGCTCGGGATCCACGGTGGTCAGGACCCCGTCCGGGCGCATCCCGTGGAGCAGGTGGATGCCGGAAACGCCCGTTCCGGTGCCGATTTCGGCGACCGCCTTGGCGTCCGCGGTGGCGGCCAGCAGGCGCAGCGCGGCGCCGGTCCCGGGGGAGACGGAGCGCAGGCCCGCTTCCCTGGACCGGTCGCGGGCCCATCGCAGAGCGTCGTCCTCGGCGACAAACGCGTCGGCGAACGCCCAGCTCGTCTGCCGGTTGCCGGTAATGACCCTCTCCTGTCCCCATAGTTGGCGCAACGGTGACTGTATCCGTTGACGTCGGGAACCCGCAGATGGGACCGGGCGTTGTGAAGGGTGGAGAGGGGATCAGAAGGGACGGCGCCGGGCAGATCGACGGCAAGGGCCCTTCCGGGACCGAAGATCCATGCAAAGTTACTGCAAAAATGCTTATCCGGAGCTGACGGAGGGGGTGGCTATGGTAGGGACTCCACTGGACACCACCAGAGCCGACAGGGGAGGTGCGGCTGCGCCTGTGGATCGTGGAGGCGTGTTGAGACGCCTCTTCTGGTCGGCGGGTGAGCCGAAATCCGTGACCTACATTGCTGACCGCTTCCACACCGCCGACACCGCAACCACCGCGACCTTTGCCGCCGATGCGGGCTCGCAGGCGTGGACCCCTCCCTCATGGGAGGAGATCGTCAGCACGCACAGCGCGCGGGTCTACCGCCTTGCCTACCGTCTGACGGGTAACCAGCACGATGCCGAGGACCTGACCCAAGAGGTCTTCGTCCGCGTCTTCCGCTCGCTGTCCACGTACACGCCCGGCACGTTCGAGGGCTGGCTCCACCGCATCACCACGAACCTGTTCCTGGACATGGTCCGCCGCAAGCAGCGGATCCGCTTCGACGCGCTCGGCGACGACGCGGCCGAGCGGCTGCCGAGCCGCGAGCCGTCCCCGCAGCAGGTGCTGCACGACACGCACTTCGACGCGGACGTGCAGCAGGCGCTGGACACCCTGGCCCCCGAGTTCCGCGCGGCCGTGGTGCTGTGCGACATCGAGGGCCTGTCGTACGAGGAGATCGCCGCGACGCTCGGCGTGAAGCTCGGCACCGTGCGCAGCCGTATCCACCGGGGCCGTTCACACCTGCGCAAGGCGCTGAAGCACCGGTCGCCCGAGGCCCGTGCGGAGCAGCGCGCGCTGGCCGGGGTGGCGGTGGGCGCGCCGGGCGCCGGGGGAGAGGGCGGAGCCGAGTGAGCGGAGTCAGTCCGTCCCCCGCCGAACAGCACCTGGGCGACCGTCTCGCCGCCCTCGTCGACGGCGAGCTCGATCACGACGCGCGCGAGCGGGTCCTGGCCCACCTGGCCACCTGCGCCAAGTGCAAGGCCGAGGCCGATGCCCAGCGCCGCCTGAAGACCATGTTCGTGGAGAGCGCGCCGCCGCCGCTGTCCGAGGGGCTGCTGGCACGGTTGCAGGGGCTGCCGGGCGGTGGCCTCGACGGACCTTCCGGTCCCGCGGGTCCCGCAGGACCGCGGGGGCAGCAGGGTCCCGTCGGCGCCGACCCCTTCGCCTCGTTCGCGTACGGGCTGCAGGCCCCCCGGCCGCGTCACGACGGCTTCCGGATCCACGAGGTCGGCCGTCCGCGGCGCCGCCTCGCCTTCGTCGCGGCGGGAGCCGTATCGCTGGCCGCGCTCGCGCTGGGCGGTTCGCTGCCGCTGGAGACCGTCGAGCCGAACGCGCGAGGGGAATCCCCCGCGCCCGCCTCCCGGCCCGGACCGGCCGTGTCCGTGGCCGACGCGTCCGTCCACGGCCGGCTGCCCGTGCCCGCCGAGTTCATCCGCGACCGCGTCCCCACCCCCGCGGCCGTTCCGACCGTCCTGACCACCGCCGCGACCCCGCTCCCGCCGCTCCACCCCTCCCCCCCGAGCTCGGCCCGCCCGGTCTCCCTGCTGCGCTGACACGGGACCTGGTTGAATCTTCGGCACATGCGCACGAATACGCGGGGAGCGCCCATGGCCGACAGGCAGCAGACCGATCCGGCGCCGCAGTGGTGGAGCCGGCCCGAGGGCACGGCGGACGCCCGCGGCGAAGGGGTGCCCGCCCCGCGGCCCGAAAGCGGCCCCGACAGCGGGGCCCAGGGGGAGCACGGGCAGCACCCGGAGCCCGGCCCCCGCGAGGTGCGGTACGACCCGTGGGGCGCCCAGCCGTTGCAGGTCGTGGACCGCGGCCGGCCCGCGCGCGGATTCCGGTTGTGGCAGGTGGCGGCCTTCGGCCTGGGTACGGCCCTGCTCGCCGGAGGGATCGGCGGGTACCTCGGCGTGCTCGCCGAGCGGGGGAGCAGCACCCGGCTGGAGCTGCCCCAGGCCGCGGCCGCGGCGGACAAGGGCCGCGCGCCCGAGAGCGTGGCCGGCATCGCCGCGACCGCGCTGCCCGGGGTGGTCACCCTCCACGTACGGGGCGAGAAGAGCAGCGGGACCGGCACCGGCTTCGTGCTCGACCCGCAGGGGCACATCCTGACCAACAACCACGTGGTCGCCGACGCCAAGGAGATAGCGGTCACCTTCAGCACCGGCGAAAGCGTCACCGCCGAGCTGGTGGGCCGCGATTCCGGATACGACCTGGCCGTGGTCAAGGTCAGCGGGGTCCGGGGGCTCCAGCCGCTCAGCCTCGGCAACTCCGAGAACGTACGGGTCGGCGACCCGGTGGTGGCCATCGGCGCGCCGTTCGACCTCTCCAACACCGTCACCGCCGGCATCATCAGCGCCACCGGCAGGCCCGTCACCGCGGGCGGCGACAAGGGCGACGGCAGCGACATCAGCTACGTCGACGCCCTCCAGACCGACGCCCCGATCAACCCCGGGAACTCCGGCGGCCCCCTCCTCGACGCCAAGGCCCACGTGGTCGGCATCAACAGCGCGATCCGCGGCGCCGACAAGGGCGGCGACGGCGACGACGGCGTCCGCCAGGGCGGCTCCATCGGCCTCGGCTTCGCCATCCCGATCAACCAGGGCAAGCGCGTCGCCGAGGAACTGATCCGCACCGGCCGCGCCACGCACCCCGTCATCGGGGTCACCCTCGACATGCAGTACACCGGCGACGGAGCCCGGGTCGGGGACAAGGGCGAGGACGGCAAGCCGGCGGTCGTCGCCGACGGGCCGGGCGCCCGCGGCGGGATCAAGGCCGGTGATGTGATCACCAAGGTGGACGGCGTACGCGTGCACGGCGGCGACGAGCTGATCATCAAGATCAGGGCCCACCGGCCGGGTGATCCACTGACCCTCACGGTGCTGCGCGAGGGCCGCGAGCGCACGCTGCAAGTGGTGCTCGGATCGGCGAACGGCTCGTAAGAGCACTGGGGTACCGTGTGTTCGGGCCCGCAGTGAAGAGAGCCGAGGAGCGGCAAGGTGTTCAACGACATAGGCGCACTCGAACTGGTCACGATCGTGGTGCTCGCCATTCTCGTCTTCGGGCCGGACAAGCTGCCCAAGGTGATCCAGGACGTCACGGGGGTCATCCGCAAGATCCGCGCGTTCTCGGACAGCGCGAAGGCGGACATCCGCTCCGAACTCGGCCCGGAATTCAAGGACTTCGAATTCGAGGACCTGAATCCGAAGACCTTCATCCGCAAGCAGCTGACCGAGAACGAGGACCTCAAGGAGATCCGCAGCAGCTTCGACCTCCGCAAGGAGCTGAACGACGTCACCGACGCCGTCAACAGCAAGGACACGCAGTCCGCCCCGGTCGCCACGCCCGCCGACACCACCGGTCCCGACCTGCTGAAGAAGCCCGCCGCACCCGCCTCCGAACAGCGCGCCCGCTTCGACGCCGACGCCACCTGACGCGCGACCTGCCCGGCGATCCGGGGTCGGGTGGCTATCCTCCATGAGTCCGGATTCAGGACGCCCGTGGGGGGCGGGCCGTGCCGGACCCCACGGAACGAGAGGCCGCGCACATGGAGACGACGAGCAGTAGCCGGGTCGGGGCGCAGACCGCCGAGGCACCCGCCCCGGCCGCCGAAGGACCCGAGCAGGACGCGCAGACCACGCCCCCGCGGACGTCCGCGTCCGAGCCCGCGCAGCCGCAGGAGGCCGGTGCCCCCGTCCCGGCGGGCCGCCGGACGGCCCAGGGGTTCCTGGCGGCCGACTTCCCCTGGTACGGGCTGGACGGGGCCTTCACGGGCCCCCGCTGGCTCATGCAGGTGGGCACCGCCGCCGACGGAACCGTGGAGCACGGCTCCACCGGCCACGGCGACGAACCGTCCGCCCGGGGCGAGATCGCCACCGGCGAGAAGGAGCGCTTCGCGGTGGTCATCACCGTGGCGGACAACCCGCTGCGCCGCAGCGGCGACGGCACCGGCACCCTGGAGGCCACGTCGGTCTCCTCGGCCGCCTGGCTGGCCGGCTCCGGGCTGCTGGCCTACAGCTGGCCCGGCCAGATGGACCACTCCCTGCGCAGCGACTGGCTCGACCAGCAGACCGAGGCCGCGTGGGAGCTCGCCGACGATCTGGCGGGGCCGGACTGGTCGACGCTGTCGCTGCCGGTGGACGGGGAGCCGACGCCGTTTCACTACCGTGAGTCGGAGTTCGGGTGGGTGCTCGCCGGTTCCACCGGGAACGGGGTGCACCTGGGTGCCTATGGGCGGGGGATGAGTGCGTACGGGCTCGGGTTCTCGGTGATCGGGGACCTCGGGGCGTACGAGTAGCCGCACAGCAGCGAGTAGCCGCACAGCAGAAGGGCACCGCCGGCCGGCGGTGCCCTCCGGACGTCAGAACTTGTTCTTCGGGGTGATGCCCAGGGACATGCCCGAGAGGCCGCGGGCGCGGCCGCCGAGCTTGCCCGCGATGGCGCGCAGGGCCGCGCCGGCCGGGGAGTCCGGGTCGGCCAGGACGACGGGCTTGCCCTCGTCGCCGCCCTCGCGCAGCCGGACGTCGATCGGGATCGAACCCAGCACGGGCACCGTCGCGCCGACCGTCTTGGTCAGGCCGTCGGCGACCTTCTGGCCGCCACCCGAGCCGAAGACGTCCACCATCTCGTCGCAGTGCGGGCACGGCAGGCCCGACATGTTCTCGACGACGCCGACGATCTTCTGGTGGGTCTGCACGGCGATCGAACCGGCTCGCTCGGCCACCTCGGCGGCAGCCTGCTGCGGGGTGGTGACGACCAGGATCTCCGCGTTCGGCACCAGCTGGGCCACCGAGATCGCGATGTCGCCGGTGCCCGGCGGCAGGTCCAGCAGCAGCACGTCCAGGTCGCCCCAGAACACGTCCGCCAGGAACTGCTGGAGCGCGCGGTGCAGCATCGGGCCGCGCCACACCACCGGCGCGTTGCCCGGGGTGAACATGCCGATGGAGATGACCTTCACGCCGTTCGCCGACGGCGGCATGATCATGTTCTCGACCTGCGTGGGACGGCCGTCGACACCGAGCATGCGCGGCACGCTGTGACCGTAGATGTCCGCGTCGACCACGCCGACCTTCAGGCCGTCGGCCGCCATCGCCGCGGCCAGGTTGACCGTGACCGAGGACTTGCCGACGCCGCCCTTGCCGGAGGCGACCGCGTACACGCGGGTCAGCGAGCCCGGCTTGGCGAAGGGCACCTCGCGCTCGGCGGTGCCGCCGCGCAGCGAGGCGGCCAGCTCCTTGCGCTGCTCGTCGCTCATCACGTCCAGGGAGACGGCGACGGAGGTGACGCCCGCGACGCGCTCGACGGCCTCGGTGACGTTCTTGGTGATGGTCTCGCGCATGGGACAGCCCGACACGGTCAGGTAGACGGTGACGGCGACCGCGCCGCCGTCGCCGATCTCCACCGATTTCACCATGCCGAGCTCGGTGATCGGCCGGTGGATCTCGGGGTCGTTCACGGTCGCCAGCGCGTCCAGGATCGCGTCCTGCTCAGGCACGGCGGCGGCGTCCGCGGAGCTTGTGTCGATAGCCATGCCCCGATGGTACGGCTCGGTAGCCTGGCTCAGGTAAGCCCGTCAGCGGTCGCCTTCGTCACTCTCGAGCGGGAATAGGCGCCGCTCGTCCATCTCCTTGATCAGGTCCTGGAACTCGGACCTGATCCAGTCGCGCGTGGCGACCTCGCCCAGGCCCATCCGCAGGGCCGCGATCTCCCGCGTCAGATATTCGGTGTCGGCGATGGAACGCTCGTTCTGCTTGCGGTCCTGCTCCAGGTTGACCCGGTCGCGGTCGTCCTGCCGGTTCTGCGCGAGCAGGATCAGCGGAGCGGCGTACGAGGCCTGCAGCGACAGCATCAGCGTGAGGAAGATGAACGGGTACTCGTCGAACCGCAGGTCGTCCGGCGCGAAGATGTTCCACAGCACCCAGACGATGATGACCAGCGTCATCCAGACGATGAACCGGCCCGTCCCCAGGAACCGCGCCACCCGCTCCGACAGCCGCCCGAAGGCCTCCGGGTCGTACTCGGGCAGCAGCCGGGGCCGTGCGGCGCGCGGCAGGTCCAGCCGGACCCGCGAGCGCGTCAGCGCGCTCGAACCGGTCGAGACGGTCGCCTTCGCCCCCTCGGCCCGCTCGGCGCGTTCCGCCCGCTCACGGACCCGTTCCGCGGCGTCCTCCAGCCGCTCCGTCAGACCGTGCTCGCGCGCCAGCCGGGCCTGCTCGCGCCGCTCCCGGATCTGCTCGCGCCGCCGCTCGCGCGACTGGTCGCCGCGCCCCCGCTCAGTGCCCACGCACGGCCTCCTCGGAGTGGTGGAAGTCCGTCTCCCGCCAGTCGTCGGGCAGCAGGTGGTCCAGGACGTCGTCGACCGTGACCGCGCCCAGCAGCGAGCCGCTCTCGTCGACCACGGGCACCGCCACCATGTTGTACGCGGCCAGGTAGCTGGTCACCACGGGCAGCGAGGCGTCCGGCCGCAGCGGCGGCAGGTCGGTGTCCACGATCGAGCTGACCAGCGTGAACGGAGGGTCCCGCAGCAGCCGCTGGAAGTGCACCGTGCCCAGGTACTTGCCCGTCGGCGTCTCGTCCGGCGGCCGGCACACGTACACCTGGGCCGCCAGCGCCGGCGACAGGTCCGCCTGCCGTACGCGGGCCAGCGCGTCGGCGACGGTCGCGTCCGGACGCAGCACGATCGGCTCGGTGGTCATCAGACCGCCCGCCGTCCGCTCCTCGTAGGACATCAGGCGGCGCACGTCGGCCGCGTCGTCCGGCTGCATCAGCGTGAGCAGCCGCTCCTTGTCGTCCTCCGGCAGCTCGGAGAGCAGGTCGGCCGCGTCGTCCGGGTCCATCGCCTCCAGGACGTCCGCGGCGCGCTCCTCCTTCAGCTTCCCGAGGATCTCCACCTGCTCGTCCTCCGGCAGCTCCTCCATGACGTCCGCGAGCCGGTCGTCGTCGAGGGCGTTGGCCACCTCGGCGCGCCGCTTCGGCGTCAGGTGGTGCAGGACGTTCGCCACGTCGGCCGGGCGCATCTGCTCGAAGGTGGCGACCAGGTTCTCGGCGCCCTGCCCGTGCTCCTCCAGGGAGAAGCCGGTGACCGCCGACCACTCCACGGTCAGGGTCTCGCCGCGCCGCCGCAGCGCCCCGGACTTGCCCTTCCGTACGAAGATCCTGTCGATCTCCCAGTCCCGGCGGGCCGGCAGCTGCTGGATGGCCACGTCCAGGACGGTGACCTCCTCGCCGTCCGCGACCAGTTTCACCCGCCGGTCCAGCAGCTCGCCGAGGATCAGCCGCTCGGTGGGACGCTGCTCGAACCGCCGCATGTTCACGACGCCGGTGGTGATGACCTGCCCGGACTCCACGCCCGTGACCCGGGTCATCGGCAGGAAGATCCGGCGACGGCTGACCACCTCGACCACCAGCCCCAGCAGCCGCGGCGGACGCCCGCCGACGCGCAGCATCGCGACGAGGTCGCGGACGCGGCCGACCTGGTCGCCATTGGGGTCGAAAACGGGCACACCCGACAGATGCGAGACGAAGATCCGCGGGGCGCCTGCAGCCATCCGAGCGCCTCCAGACGCGTCAATCAACAGTCCTACCGCCCCTCAGGCTAGCCCGTGCCCAAACCAAGCGTCCTGGTGGGGCGGTCCGGCCGGGGGGTTGGAGGGGGCGGGCCCACAGGCGGGTACGCTGCCTGCTGCCCGCCAACGACGACGAGAGGCACTCGCCCGTGACCGCGTACTTCCCCACCGCACGGCTGCGCCGGGCCGCCTTCATCGGTGCGCTGTGCGCGGGCCTCGCCGTCACCGGCACGGGCTGCGGGGAGGATCCGGACGAGGGGACGAACGGGGTCGGGAAGCTCTCCGCCGACAAGATCGAGGAGAAGGCGAAGGCGGCCGCCACCGAGGCGGACTCGGTGCACCTGTCCGGCACGCTGGTAACCGGCGGCAAGACCTTCACCCTCGACATGAGGCTGAAGTCGGACGGCGGTTCCGGCGAGGTGAAGTCCCAGGACGACACCTTCCAGCTGCTGCGGGTGGGGGAGCAGCTGTACCTGAAGGCGAACGCGGCCTTCTGGGGCAAGTCGGACTCGGCCGGCAAGCTCGGCGACAAGTACGTGAAGGTGCCCGAGGGGGACCCCTCCTACAAGCAGTTCCGCGGCTTCACCGACATGGACGTCCTGCTGGACGGGCTGCTCGGACTGGAGGGGAAGCTCGCCAAGGGCTCCTACACCAAGGTCGGGCACACCCGCGCGGTCCAGGTCACGGCGGACGAGGGCAAGGGCGGCAAGCTCTCGGTGTCCCTGGAGGGGACGCCGTACCCGCTGCTCATGGAGCGTGCGGGCGGCGCCGGCCGGGTGGAACTCGCGGAGTGGGGCAAGACCTTCCCGCTCGCCCCGCCCGCGCAGGACCAGACCGTGGACTACGGCTCCCAGCTCCCGACGACGAAGGGCGAGAGCGGCGCCCCCGCCCCGTCCCCCTCCAAGGGCTCGGGCCAGGGCTCGAACCCGACGAAGCCCTAGCCCTGCGGGGCGGGGCCGATTCCGCCGGGGCCGGGCGCGCGCCGGGACACCTCCTCGGGCGCCGAACGTGGCCAGGGGCCGGACATGGACAGCGGGACAGCGTTCGGCGCCCTGCGGGGGCGCCCCGGCACACACCCGGCCCCGTCGCAGCCGGCGGGAACCGGGGGTCAGCCCCGGGCGGACTTCTTGCGCTTGAGGAGGAGCTTCGGCAGGTGTGCCGGGATCGGGCGGCGGGTGATCGCCGGGGAGGCCAGGGGGGCCGCGGCCAGGGAGCCCGCCGGGAGCTCGGCGTGGACCGCCTGCGGCTCCAGGCGCAGCAGTCGGCACTCCCGCGCCCACCGCTCCGTCATGTCCTCCGAGTCGGGCGCGTTCAGCCGCTTGCCCTTGAGCTCGGCGACCGCCGCCGCCCACTCCTCGCCGCGGGGCGGCAGCTCCCGTACGGTCGCCGTCCAGGCCACCAGCCGACCGCCCTTGTCCTTGCTCCGCACGGTCACCTCGGCGGACGCGCCGTCGGCCAGGCCGGGGAAGGGCTGCTCGCCGGGCCCGTCGCCGAGCACATGGGCCGCGCCGTCCACCCAGGCGTGCCACAGGGCCCGATCGGCTCCGGCGCCGCGGACCCAGATCAGGCCGGACTTCTTGGTGGCCTCCTCGACGAGGGCCAGGTCGAGCGTGCTGAGAGTCATGCGGACAGGGTAGGGGGTCCGCCCGCCGGCGCTACAGCCAGCCGTGGCGGCGAAGCGCGCGGTGGATGGTGAAGCAGATCCCGACGATCGAGGCCATCACCATCGGATAGCCGTACTTCCACTGGAGCTCGGGCATGTGCTCGAAGTTCATGCCGTACACCCCGCAGATCATCGTCGGCACGGCGATGATCGCCGCCCAGGAGGTGATCTTGCGCATGTCCTCGTTCTGCGCGACCGTCGCCTGCGCGAGATTGGCCTGGAGGATCGAGTTCAGCAGCTCGTCGAAGCCGACGACCTGCTCGTGCACGCGGGCGAGGTGGTCGGCGACGTCGCGGAAGTACTTCTGGATGTCCGGGTCCACCAGCCGCATCGGCCGCTCGCTCAGCAGCTCCATCGGCCGCAGCAGCGGCGCGACCGCCCGCTTGAACTCCAGCACCTCGCGCTTGAGCTGGTAGATGCGCCCGGCGTCGCCGCCGCGCGCGACGCCCTTGGCGGGGGCGGCGAAGACCGCGCTCTCCACCTCGTCGATGTCGTCCTGTACGGCCGCGGCGACCGCGATGTACCCGTCGACGACGTGGTCGGCGATGGAGTGCAGGACCGACGAGGGGCCCTTGGACAGCAGGTCGGGGTCGTCCTGGAGCCGGTGGCGCAGCCCCTTGAGGGAGCCCTGGCCGCCGTGCCGGACGGTGATGACGAAGTCGGGGCCGGTGAAGCACATCACCTCGCCGGTCTCCACCACCTCGCTGGTGGCGGTCAGTTCGGCGTGCTCGACGTAGTGGATCGTCTTGAAGACGGTGAAGAGGGTGTCGTCGTAGCGCTCCAGCTTCGGCCGCTGGTGCGCGTGCACCGCGTCCTCCACGGCCAGCGGGTGCAGCCCGAAGGTCGCGGCGATCCCCGCGAACTCGGCCTCGGTCGGCTCGTGCAGGCCGATCCACGCGAAGCCGCCGTCCTCGCGGACCCGGCGGATCGCCTCACGCGGCGTCAGACACACGGGTCCCAGCACGCGCCGGCCGGCGCGGTACACGGCGCAGTCGACCACCGCGCTGCTCGCCGAGGGATCGCGGGTGGTGTCGTATCCGGGCTGTGCCGGGGTGGACTTGCGCAGCGACGGGCGGACGGCCGCACGCAGGTAGGGCAGCATCGACATGGCAGGCTCCTTCGCGCGCACGGCTGCGGACCGTACGGGTGGGAGACCCTCCGCGGCCGAGGGCGGGCGGGCCCGGGCAGGCGGAAGGAACAGGACGGGAGGACAACGTTCTGCCGTCGCTCTTCTACTGACTTCCGGTGATCAGAAGATCAATGGGGGCGGGAGACGCCCGTCACAGAAGCGGAAGAGCGATTGGTACTGCACGATCGACTTCGGTCCATTGCAGCCCCACCTCCTCCGGCCGGTCCCCCGTAGGGGAGGTCCTGTAGCCGGGGCACCGAAACAACTCCCCCAGCTACCGCTGGGAGGTGCCCCCATCTGCGGTGAGGCCCCGAACAGCTGTCAACACTATCAGCCGACGGATGGTCAAGACCCGCCCTTTACCCGGCTGATACGAGTTCTATGCTCGCTCCATGGCAGAAATTCTGGCCCTCGTCGAGGCCCGGCTGCGCTCCGCGTTCGGCGAACCCGACGCACGCGCCGCCGTCACCTTCCTGGGCACCGACCGCATCGAGGTACTCCGCTTCGCCGAGGGCGACCTCGTCCGGTACGCGACCCTCGGGATGTCCGCGCACCCCATGACCGACCCGACCGACGTCGTCGCCGACCCCGTACGCGGGCCGCGCGCCGAGCTGGTGCTGACCGTACGGGGAGGAGTCGCCCCCACGGACAAGCTGCTCAGGCCGCTCGCGGTGCTGGCCGCCTCCCCGCAGGTCGAGGGGCTGATCGTGGCCCCCGGGGCCTCGCTCGACGTGGGGGAACCGCTCTGGGACGGAGCGGCGTTCAGCAGCGTCCTCGTGGCGGAACCGGGGGGCCTGGTGGAGGACCTGGAGCTGGACGAGCCCATGGATCCGGTGCGCTTCCTCCCCCTCCTCCCCATGACGGCGAACGAGGCGGCCTGGAAGCGGGTGCACGGCGCGGCCGCCCTCCAGGAACGCTGGCTCGCGCGCGGCACGGATCTGCGGGATCCTCTGCGTACCGCTGTCGCACTGGACTGAGACCGGTACCGGCCGCCCGGACGGGTGATCGCGTCTTGACGGGGCGCCGGGCGGGGAGGAGCGTGGCTTCTTATGAGGGGCGAACCAACGTGCCCGAAGTGTGGTGGCCGGGTCAGGGCGCCCGGGCTCTTCTCCGACTCATGGCAGTGCGCGGTGCACGGCGCTGTCCACCCCCTGCAGCCCGCCGTCCCGCCCAGCGTCGAGGGCCTGGGCGTGGTCGTGCACCGGGCGCGGGTGCCGGTGTGGATGCCGTGGCCGCTGCCGGTGGGGTGGCTGTTCACCGGGGTCGCGTCCGCCGGTGACGACCGCAGCGGGGGCCGGGCGACGGTCGTGGCCTGCTCGGGTCCCGGTCCGCTCGGCGGCATGGGCGAGATGCTGCTGATCGCCGAGGAGCTGGGCGTGGGCCTCGGCGCGCGGTTCGCGGGGATCGACGGCCCCGACCCCGGCTCGTACATCGACGTATCGTCCCCGCCGCACGCCAAGGTGGTCGCGGCGGGCCGGCCGACCCCGCTGTGGCACCTCAACGGGGTGCCCGAGGACCGGGCCGTCTTCGCGGGCGAGGCGCGGGGCCTGTGGCTGTGGGCGGTCGTCTGGCCGGAGCAGTCCGGGCTCCTGCTGTACGACGAGCTCGTCCTCACCGACCTGCGCGAATCGGGGGCCGAGGTCGAGCTCCTCCCGTGCGGTGCCCTGAGCCCGCGCATCCTCTCCTAGACGCGCCGCTCGCGCGGCTCGGCCGCGAGCGGCCTCCCCGGCTTCGCGCCGCTGCGCCGGCCTCCGGCCGTCGGACCCGGGCGGCCGGAGGCCGGCCACAGGCCCTGGGGCACCTTCTGCGGCGCGGGGCCGGGGGGAGCCCGGAGAGAGTGGCGGTACCCTGGAGTGTCCCCCGTCCGCGTAAACCCTGGAGTCCGGCTGTGCGTATCGACCTGCACACCCACTCCACGGCCTCCGACGGTACGGACACCCCCGCCGAGCTGGTGCGGAACGCCGCCGCGGCGGGGCTGGACGTGATCGCCCTGACCGACCACGACACCGTGGGCGGATACGCCGAGGCCATCGCCGCGCTGCCGGCCGGGCTGACGCTGGTGACCGGGGCCGAGCTGTCCTGCCGCCTCGACGGGGTCAGCATGCACATGCTCGCGTACCTCTTCGACCCCGAGGAGTCCGAGCTCGCCCGCGAGCGGGAGCTCGTCCGGGACGACCGCACGCCCCGCGCGCGGACCATGGTCGGCAAGCTTCAGGCGCTCGGCGTGGACGTCACCTGGGAGCAGGTGGCCCGGATCGCCGGCGACGGCTCGGTGGGGCGGCCGCACATCGCGACCGCGCTGGTCGAGCTGGGCGTCGTACCGACCGTGTCGGACGCCTTCACGCCCGACTGGCTCGCCGACGGCGGCCGCGCCTACGCCGAGAAGCACGAGCTCGACCCCTTCGACGCCATCCGCCTGGTCAAGGCGGCCGGCGGGGTCACCGTCTTCGCGCACCCCCTCGCCGTCAAGCGCGGCGAATGCGTGCCCGAGGCCGCGATAGCCGAGCTGGCGGCCGCCGGTCTGGACGGCATCGAGGTGGACCACATGGACCACGACACCGACACCCGCGCGCGACTGCGCGGCATGGCGGCGGACCTCGGTCTGCTGACCACCGGATCCAGCGACTACCACGGCAGCCGCAAGACCTGCCGCCTCGGGGAGTACACGACCGACCCCGAGATCTACGGCGAGATCACGCGCCGCGCGACCGGGGCCTTCCCCGTGCCGGGCGCCGGCGGACGCGAGCGCTAGGCCTTTCCCTTCCTCGGATCGGGCCCGCTTCATCCGTCCCACCGCCTTTTCTTCGCACCACCCCTCTCTCTCCTGCAAGGCCTCACTGTGTTTGATTTCGCTGTCTTCGGATCCCTTTTTCTCACGCTTTTTGTGATTATGGACCCCCCGGGGATCACGCCGATCTTCCTCGCCCTGACCTCCGGACGCCCCGCCAAGGTGCAGCGCCGCATGGCCTGGCAGGCCGTCTGTGTGGCCTTCGGCGTCATCGCCGTGTTCGGTATCTGCGGCCAGCAGATCCTGGACTACCTGCACGTCTCCGTCCCGGCCCTGATGATCGCCGGTGGTCTGCTGCTCCTGCTCATCGCGCTCGACCTGCTCACCGGCAAGACCGACGAGCCGAAGCAGACCAAGGACGTGAACGTCGCCCTCGTCCCGCTGGGCATGCCCCTGCTGGCCGGGCCCGGTGCGATCGTGTCCGTCATCCTGGCCGTGCAGAAGGCGGACGGGTTCGGCGGGCAGGTCTCCGTGTGGGCCGCGATCGCCGCGATGCACGTCGTGCTGTGGCTGACCATGCGCTACTCGCTGGTGATCATCCGGGTCATCAAGGACGGCGGCGTCGTCCTCGTGACGCGGCTCGCGGGCATGATGCTCTCCGCGATCGCCGTCCAGCAGATCATCAACGGGGTGCTCCAGGTGGTCCGCGGCGCCTGACCGCGCCCCGCGGCGCCCGCCCACGCGAACGCCCCCGCACCGGATCGGTGCGGGGGCGTTCGGCGTTCGTGTGTGAATCGTCAGGAGGACGCACTCTCGGCCGGTCGGATCAGAATGCGCTGGCCGATGGCGGCCGCCTGCTGCACGATCCGGTTGACGGAGGCCGCGTCCACGACGGTGCTGTCCACGGCGGATCCGTCGACGTCGTCCAGGCGCAGAATCTCGAAGCGCACGGGGCTTCTCCCTTCGTCAGTGTTCTCCTTGCACTGGTTCAACGAAGTGTATGAGGCAAACATTCCCTACGCTAAGGAAATTTTTTCATTCGCTAAGTACTAGTGGGTGCAGGAGGCCCAGAACGCGACCAGCGCACCCGCCGTGACCTGCGGATTCTCCGCATTGGGGGAGTGTTCGGAGGACGGTACGACGACCCGCTCGGCGCCCAGCCGGCGAGCCATGTCGTCCATCAGCGGGACCGGCCAGGCGTAGTCGACCTCGCCGGACATCACCAGCTTCGGCAGCGGGACCGCCGCCAGGTCGTCCACCCGGTCGGGCTCGGAGATCAGCACCCGGCCGGTGCCGATCAGCTGCTCGGGGACCGTGGCCACCCACCGGGCGCGCAGGAACCGAGCCAGCTCGGGGGAGTCCGCGACGGCGTCCTCAGGGTCCTGGGCCCGCATCAGAGCCCAGATGCCCGGCATGTCGTCCCCCATCGCCTCCAGCGCGCCGACCAGCAGCTTCGTACGGGCCTGCTGCTCCTCGGAGATCGTGGCCGGCCCGCTGCTCAGCAGGGTGAGGGAGGCGAAGGGGGCGGGATCGCGCAGCACGGCGGCGCGCGAGATGAGCCCGCCGAGCGAGTGGCCGACCAGGTGCAGCGGGCCCCCGCCCAGCGCGGCGGCCTGCGCCAGCACGTCCAGTGCCAGCTCCTCCAGGGTGTACGCCGACTCCTCGCGCGGGCCGGGCGTCTCGTACTGGCCGCGCCCGTCGACGGCGACCACCCGGTAGCCGGCGGCGGAGAGGGGTTCCAGGAGGGCGATGAAGTCCTCCTTGCTGCCCGTGAAGCCGGGAACCAGCAGCGCGGTCCCGCGGACGGGCTCGCCCGCCTCGTGCACGGCGAAGTCGCCGCGGGCGGTCGAGAGGCGGTACGCGCGGGCGGCGGCTGGCAGGGTGAGGCGCGGCGGCTTGCTCATGGGCCCGAGGTTACCGGCCCGTACGGGAGCACACAGCCTCCCCCGGAACGCGACCGGAGGCCCCCGGGTACGCCGATGGCCCCGGCCCCCTCGGAAGGGGACCGGGGCCATCGGCGCCGGTGCTTTACGCCTCCGGCGCGGCCGCGGCCTTGCGGGTGCGGGTGCGCTTCGGCTTGGCCGGGGCCTCCTCGGCCATGGCGGCGGCCTCGGCGACGGCCGGGGCGGCCTGCGCGGCCTTGCGGGTGCGCTTCGGCTTGGCCGGAGCCTCCTCCGCCACCGCGGCGGCCTCGGCGACGGCCGGGGCGGCCTCCGCGACCTTGCGCGTACGGGTGCGCTTCGGCTTGGCGGGCGCCTCCTCGGCGACCGGCGCGGCCTCGGCGACCGGGGTCACCGCGGCGGCCGGGGCCGCCTTGCGGGTGCGACGGGCCCTGACGGGCTCGACGGGCGGGGCCATCTGGAAGTCCGGCTCGGGAGCCGTCTCGACCTTGCGGACCGGCCGGCGGGGGGCCCTGACCGGCTCGACCAGCGGGGCCATCTGGAAGTCGGGCTCGGGGGCGGCCGGGGCGGCCTTGCGGGTCCGCGTGCGGCGCGCCTTGACCGGGGCCTCCGCGGCGGGGGCCTCGGCGACCGGGGCCTCGGCGACCGGGGCCTCGGCGGCCGGGGCGGCCTCGACCACCGGAGCGGCCGGGGCGGCCTGGGCCGGTACCGCGCCCACCCGGGTGCGGCGGCGGCGCGGCCTGCGCGGCTCGTCGGCGGCCGGGGCGGCGGGAGCCTCGGGGGCCTCCGACACCGGGGCCACGGCCGCGGTCTCGGCGCCCACCTCGGCACCACCGCGGGTACGGCGACGCTGGCGCGGGGTCCGCGTACGGGCCGGACGCTCCTCCGTCACCACGGCGGCGGCAGGACCGCGTCCGCCGCGGCCACCGCGGCCGCCGGTCTCGCCCAGGTCCTCGAGCTCCTCGGCCTTCAGGCCGGCCCGCGTGCGCTCGGCGCGCGGCAGGATGCCCTTGGTGCCGGCCGGGATGTTCAGCTGCTCGAACAGGTGCGGGGACGTGGAGTACGTCTCGACCGGGTCGTGGAAGTCCAGCTCCAGCGCCTTGTTGATCAGCTGCCAGCGCGGGATGTCGTCCCAGTCGACCAGGGTGACGGCGGTGCCCTTGTTGCCCGCGCGGCCGGTACGGCCCACACGGTGCAGGAAGGTCTTCTCGTCCTCCGGCGTCTGGTAGTTGATGACGTGGGTGACACCCTCGACATCGATACCGCGCGCGGCGACGTCGGTGCACACCAGCACGTCGACCTTGCCGTTGCGGAACGCGCGCAGGGCCTGCTCGCGGGCGCCCTGGCCCAGGTCGCCGTGGACGGCGCCCGAGGCGAAGCCGCGCTTCTCCAGCTGCTCGGCGATGTCGGCCGCCGTGCGCTTCGTGCGGCAGAAGATCATGGCCAGGCCGCGGCCCTCGGCCTGCAGGATGCGGGAGACGAGCTCCGGCTTGTCCATGTTGTGCGCGCGGAAGACGTGCTGCGCGATGTTGGCGACGGTCGCGCCCTCGCCGTCCTCGGAGACGGCGCGGATGTGCGTCGGCTGCGACATGTACCGGCGGGCCAGGCCGATGACCGCGCCCGGCATGGTCGCCGAGAACAGCATGGTCTGACGCTTCGGCGGCAGGTAGTTGATGATCTTCTCGACGTCGGGCAGGAAGCCCAGGTCGAGCATCTCGTCGGCCTCGTCCAGGACGAGCGCCCTGACGCGCGACAGGTCGAGCTTCTTCTGCCCGGCGAGGTCGAGCAGGCGGCCCGGGGTGCCGACGATCACGTCGACGCCCTTCTTGAGCGCCTCGACCTGGGGCTCGTACGCGCGGCCGCCGTATATGGCGAGGACGCGGACGTTGCGGACCTTGCCAGCGGTCAGCAGGTCGTTGGTGACCTGGGTGCACAGCTCGCGGGTCGGAACCACCACGAGGGCCTGCGGGGAGTCGGTCAGCTGCTCGGGCTTGGCCCGGCCCGCCTCGACGTCCGCGGGAACGACGACCCGCTCCAGCAGCGGAAGGCCGAAACCGAGCGTCTTGCCGGTTCCGGTCTTGGCCTGGCCGATGACGTCCGTGCCGGAAAGGGCGACGGGGAGGGTCATCTCCTGGATCGGGAAGGGGGACACGATGCCGACGGCCTCAAGGGCCTCGGCCGTCTCGGGAAAGATCCCGAGGTCTCGGAACGTAGTCAGGGTGCTGCCTCTTCTGTGAGACGCGGCGCGAGGCGGCGAGGGGGGTCGTACCGTGCCGTGCTTGCAGTACTGCCACGTACGAAGCTGCGCGGGACCACTAGCCTTCGCTCAAGCGCATCTGCCGCTGAGGGGGCCCCTCGTAAGAGGCGGTACGCATGAACGTACGCACCACACCGAGGGCGGTCGGTTGGAGCCGATCGGGCCACCGACCGGGCATCCTCATTCGGATGGCCCGCCGAGTATTCGGCAGGCGCATTACCACTGTACCCCGGAATCGCGCAGGCGTGTCGGGCGAATTCACCGTCCAGGCGTGTTTAGGTGGACTGACAGCGACCCGACGGGGTGACTTACTGCCCCTTCCGGCGGGCTATTGTGCGGTGCATGTCGACCGTTGAAAACGCCTCGCCCGCCGACGACAGCACCCCCGCCGAAGCCGCGGGCATCGCCGCCCAGGACTGGGCGACGGCCTCCGCCTCGCCGCAGTACCGTGCCGCCGTCGTGGACCTGCTCGGCGCGCTCGCGTACGGAGAGCTCGCGGCGTTCGAGCGCCTCGCCGAGGACGCGAAGCTCGCGCCCACCCTCGACGACAAGGCCGAGCTCGCCGCCATGGCCTCCGCCGAATTCCACCACTTCGAGCGGCTGCGCGACCGGCTCGCCGCGATCGACGCCGAGCCCACGGCCGCCATGGAGCCCTTCGCCAAGGGCGTCGACGACTTCCACCGCCAGACCGCGCCGTCGGACTGGCTGGAGGGCCTGGTCAAGGCGTACGTCGGCGACTCGATCGCCAGCGACTTCTACCGCGAGGTCGCCAGCCACCTGGACACCGACACCCGCGCGCTCGTCCTCGGCGTGCTCGACGACACCGGCCACGGCAACTTCGCCGTCGAGAAGGTGCGCGCCGCGATCGAGGCCGACCCGCGCGTCGGCGGCCGCCTCGCGCTGTGGGCGCGCCGGCTGATGGGCGAGGCCCTCTCGCAGGCCCAGCGCGTGGTCGCCGAACGCGACGCGCTCTCCACCATGCTGGTCGGCGGCGTGGACGGGATGGCGGCCGGCTTCGACCTGGCGGCCGTAGGCGAGATGTTCACCCGCATCACCAAGGCGCACACCAAGCGCATGGCGGCCCTCGGCCTCGCCGCCTGACGCGGACATACGCCGGCCCCCGGTGCGCGATCACGCGCTCGGGGGCCGTTCGCGTCTAGTGGGTGTCTTGTGGATCAGCCCCGCGACGGGACCGAAAACGGAGTCCTGTGGGAAGGCCTGCGGGGCCCTGAGGCCGGCCGGAGCAGCAGCGACACGACCACCGCCGACACCAGCACGGCGCCGAGCAGGGTCGCGGTGAGGGTGTTGTGCTCGGGGCCGAGCGCGAAATGCATCAGATACGCCCCGAACAACGCCCCCAGCACCCCGCTGACCAGCACCACTCTCACCGAGGGCAGCCTGCGTGCGAGCACTCGCGCGGCTGTCGCGGAAAGAGCGAGGCCCAGCAGGGCAGAGCCGAGCGCCTCCATCAGCAGCATGGGGTCCCTCCCATACGTCAGGGCAAACCTGGTCACTGCGGTCCTACCCGAAGCGGAAGAAAGAGAAACGGCCTGGTGGATGGAACCACCAGGCCGCTTCTCGCAGTTCTCGGCACCTCGGTGCCACCGCGTCAGAGCGCGCCGAAGCCGACCTTGCGCACGCTCGGCTCGCCCAGGTCCACGTAGGACAGGCGGTCGGACGGCACCAGGACCTTGCGGCCCTTGTTGTCGGTGAGGCTCAGCAACGGCGACGTACCCGAAAGGGCGGCGGTGACGATGCTCTCCAGCTCCTCCGCGCTCAGGTCGCTCTCCAGCACGATCTCCCGGGGTGCGTGCTGCACGCCGATCTTGACCTCCACGGCTTTGTCCCTCCGACGATCCGGTTCGCGCGATCAGCCGCGCCGTACGCGCTCCACATTAGCCCGGAGAGGGGACGGGAACCGCGCGGAGCGGACACGCTCGCAGCGAACAGCGACCGGGACGCTCAGCCCTCGCTGCCGTGCAGCGGGAAGCCCGCGATACCGCGCCAGGCGAGCGAGGTCAGCAGGCCGACCGCCGTGTCCCGGGCCACCGGGCTCTCGCTGGACAGCCAGTAGCGCGCCACGACCTGCGAGACACCGCCCAGCCCCACGGCGAGGAGCATCGACTCGTCCTTGGACAGGCCCGTGTCCTCCGCGATGACGTCCGAGATGGCCTCGGCGCACTGGAGCGAGACGCGGTCGACGCGCTCGCGCACCGTCGGCTCGTTCGTCAGGTCGGACTCGAAGACCAGCCGGAAGGCGCCGCCCTCGTCCTCCACGTACGCGAAGTAGGCGTCCATCGTCGCGGCCACGCGCAGCTTGTTGTCCGTCGTCGACGCGAGCGCGGTCCGCACGGCCAGCAGCAGCGACTCGCAGTGCTGGTCCAGCAGGGCCAGGTAGAGGTCGAGCTTGCCGGGGAAGTGCTGGTACAGCACCGGCTTGCTCACACCGGCACGCTCGGCGATGTCGTCCATCGCCGCCGCGTGGTAACCCTGCGCGACGAAAACCTCCTGGGCCGCGCCCAGCAGCTGGTTGCGCCGGGCTCGGCGCGGCAGTCGCGTGCCCCGCGGACGCGCTGCCTCGGTCTGCTCGATGGCTGTCACGCCGCCTCCCACTTTCTCTAAGAACACAGTGCGCTCTGCGCCGCGCCGCCATCGTACTTTTCGGTAACCGAATCTGTAGGGTTCAAGCCGAGTTTTCTCGCGGTACGGACCGGTCGGAGGCGCTGGTCAGCGGTAGTCGTCCTCGTCCATCGGCACCACCCGGGCCTGCTCGGCCGCGTCACCGTCATTGGCCTCGCCGCGCTCCACACCGGTGACCCGGTCGTCCTCCTGCGACGGGCCCACCTCGGTCTGCTGCTCCGCCAGGTCCGCCTCCGGCGCCTCGGGGTCGATGATCTCGGGAAACGGCTCCCGGAAGGTATCCGGCTCCGCGGGGTCGACAGTCATTCCGCTCCCCTCGCTTCCTTGTGCTCACTATGAGCCTAGGAGGATCGCGGATACCCCGCTATATGGATCCGTATGCGTCTGTGACCGCGAACACAAGAAGACCGACGTGATCGTCTCGTAACATTGCCCGCATGTCTTCGACCGAGCTGCCGGGTGTACGGTCCACCGCCGAACCGTCCTCCCTGGTGGGAGCCGTTCGGGTGGCCGACGGGGAGCAGGTGCGCACCGCCGCGCTGCCCGGGCTGGAACTCGCCGTCCGCGTGCGCCCGCCGGTCCGCACCGACCTGCCGCCGGCGCTGTTCGTCCACGGACTCGGCGGTTCCTCGCAGAACTGGTCCGACCTCATGGCGCGCCTCACGGACACCGTCGACGGCGAGGCCGTCGACCTGCCCGGCTTCGGCTGGTCCCCGCCGCCCGCCGACCGGGACTACTCCGTCACCGCCTTCGCGCGTGCCGTCATCCGGCACCTCGACGCCGCCGGGCGCGGCCCGGTCCACCTGTTCGGGAACTCCCTCGGCGGCGCCGTCTCCACGCGCGTCGCCGCCGTCCGCCCCGACCTCGTACGCACCCTGACGCTGATCTCGCCCGCCCTGCCCGAGCTGCGCGTGCAGAAGTCGGCCGTGCCGACCGCGCTGCTCGCCGTACCGGGCGTGGCGGCGCTCTTCGGCCGGCTGACGCGCGGCCTGAGCGCCGAAGAGCGCACCAGGGGAGTGACGGACCTCTGCTACGGAGACCCCTCCCGGGTGACACCGGAGGGCTTCCGCCACGCCGTGGAGGAGATGGAGCGGCGGATGGCCCTGCCGTACTTCTGGGACGCCATGACCCGCTCCTCGCGCGGCATCGTCGACGCCTACACCCTGGGCGGGCAGCACGGACTGTGGCGCCAGGCACAGCGTGTGCTCGCGCCGACCCTGCTCGTCTACGGTGGCAGGGACCAGCTCGTCTCCTACCGTATGGCGCGCAAGGCCGCCGCGGCCTTCCGGGGTTCGCGGCTGCTGACCCTGCCCGAGGCGGGGCACGTGGCGATGATGGAGTACCCCGAGGTGGTGGCCGCCGCCTTCCGGGAGCTGCTCCGAGATACCGAAGACGGCAAGGGCTGAGGACCGTGGGACGACATAGTCGCAAGGCCCCCGCCCCTGCCGCGGCGCCCGCACCGGTGGAGCCCGACCCCCTCCCGTACGAGCCCTACGAGCCGTACCAGCCGTACGAGCCCTACGAGAAGTACGGCGAACCGCGCGTCCGGGCCTGGCCGGAACCCACCGTCACCCACCAGGGCTACGTGCCCCACGACCCGCCCGTCCCCGGCGGCCACCCCCAGCAGTACGAGCGCGGCGGCGCCTGGGGGACCGGCGCCGACGCCGTCTACGGGGACTGGCGCGGAGCTCCGCGCACCCGCAGCGCGCCCCCGGCCGCCACCGTCCTGGACAGCGACACCCCCGCCTTCGGCACCCCCGCGGTGGGCTTCCCGCAGGTCACGCTGGACCCGCCGGCGTACACAGCGCCGCCGCGGGCCGCCGAGCCCGCGCCCGACGCCGTCACCTCCACCGGCTCGCACCGCCGCGTGCCCGGGCCGCGCAAGCCGGCCGACGCCGCCCCGCCCGCGGCGCAGCACCCCGGCTCGGGACGCGGCCTGAAGGTCCGCACGTACACCGGCATGGCCGCCGCGGCCGTCACCACCGTCCTCGCCGTCGTGGTCGCCGTCCACGTGGTCTCCGAAGGGGACGCCGACCGGCAGGGCACCCTCGCCGCCAAGGGCGACGGCCGGGCCGCCGACCCCGCCGACCACCGCCCCGACGGCGCGGCCGCGCCCGTCGGGTCCGCCCCGGCTCCGGCGGCGTCGGCGCCCTCGTCGGCGCCCGCGCCGGAGCTGACGTACGAACAGAAGATGGCCCAGCAGCTGCCGATCGACGAGAAGCTCACCGGGCCCGGCACCTTCGACACCGTGCCGGGCGTGGCGAAGGCCCCCGGCAAGGGGAAGGTCGTGCGCTACCGGGTCGACGTCGAGCAGGGCCTGGGACTGGACCCGCAGCTCTTCGCCGAGGCCGTCCACCGCACCCTCAACGACGACCGCAGCTGGGGCCACGGCGGGACGAAGACCTTCGAGCGGGTGCCGGGCGGCGAGGCCGAATTCGTGATCACCCTCGCCAGCCCGGGGACCACCGGGGCCTGGTGCGCCAAGTCCGGCCTCGACACCACCATCGACAACGTGTCCTGCGACTCCGCGTCCACCGACCGCGTGATGATCAACGCGTTCCGCTGGGCCCAGGGCTCGGCCACCTACGGCCCGGACCAGATGTTCGCCTACCGCCAGATGCTCATCAACCACGAGGTCGGCCACCGCCTCGGCCACGGCCACGTCAGCTGCCGCACACCCGGCGCGCTCGCCCCGATCATGCAGCAGCAGACCAAGTCACTCGACATCGACGGCATCCAGTGCAAGCCCAACCCCTGGGTGTTCCCCGGTAGTTGACGGACGGCGTCGGTGCGGCACGACGGTGTCGAGGTGGTCGGGATCGGACACGGGGCGCAGATGGTGTTCCAGGACCCCGTCTCCTCCCTCAATCCGCGCCGCTCCATCGGCGAGTCCATCGCCGACCCGCTGCGCGCCGCCGGGGAACGGGACGAGGCCGCCGTCCGGGCCCGGGTCGGGGAGCTGCTGGTCCGCGTCGGGCTGGAGGCCGGGCACTGCGACCGCTACCCGCACGAGTTCAGCGGAGGCCAGCGCCAGCGGGTCGGGATCGCGCGGGCGCTCGCGCCCCGCCCCCGGCTCATCGTCTGCGACGAGCCGGTGTCCGCCCTCGACGTGACCACGCAGGCGCAGGTCACGGCCCTGCTGGCGGAGCTCCAGCGGGAGCTCGGCATCGCGCTGGTCTTCATCGCGCACGACCTGGCGGTGGTCCGGCAGGTCAGCGACCGCGTCGCCGTCATGCGCGGCGGCGAGATCGTGGAGGAGGGTCCCGTGGACGAGGTCTACGACCGTCCGGCCCACCCGTACACCCGGCAGCTGCTGGCCGCCGTACCGGTGCCGGACCCCGCACTGGCCGCGGAGCGCCGCACGTCCCGGCAGGAGGTTTTCGCGTAACGCCTTCTTAGCGTGCTCGAACGCGAACCGTACGGGAAAGTTACGACTCTTCACCCCTTCCAGTGGCGCGACGGACAACCGTCCGTCGCGCCTTCGGCATATCCGCTTGAGTTCTTCCGCGGCGGGTCGCCGGACCGACGGCGACCGCCCTGAACGGGAGATCGGGGGTGCCACTCGTGCGGATCGGACTACTCACGGAAGGTGGTTATCCGTTTGCCACGGGAGAGGCGAGGCTGTGGTGCGACCGGCTCGTACGCGGGCTCCCGCAGCACGAGTTCGAGCTCTACGCGCTGAGCCGCAGCGCCGAGCAGGAACGCGCACGGGTCCCGCTGCCCGAGCACGTCATCCGGGTCCGGACCGCTCCCCTGTGGGCCCCGGCCGACGACGGGCGGACGTACTCCCGGCGTGAACGCCGGCGGTTCGCCGACTGCTTCGGGGAACTGGTCCACGGGATCTGCGCCGGCGAGCCCGGATCCTTCGCCTCCGGGCTCTACGGGCTCGCCGAACTCGCCCGCGACCAGGGCGGGCTGTACGCGGCCCTGCGCTCCGAGTCCGCCGTGCGGCTGCTGGAGTCCGGCTGCCGGGCGCCCGGCGCGGGCCGGGCCGTACAGGCGGCGCAGGTGCCGGACCTGCTGGAGTTCGTGGACGAACTGGAAACCATGCTGCGGCCGTTGTCGCTGGACTGGTACGAGGAGCCCGACCGGCTCGGCGCCGCCGACATCTGCCACGCGGCCGCGGGCGGGGTCGCCGCGCTCCCCGGACTGCTGGCCAAACGCTTCTTCGGAGTCCCGCTGCTGGTCACCGAGTACGGGGTCCAGCTGCGGGCCCACTACCTGGACCACCGGCCCGACGCGCGGCCGGCCGTACGGGCCCTCCTCGCGGCCTTCCACATCCGGCTCGCCGGGGAGATCTACGACCGGGCCGACCTGCTGACCCCGGGCAACGCGCACGCGCGGCGCTGGCAGGAGCGGTGCGGGGCCGCCCGGGAGCGGGTGCGGACGGTCTACCCCGGGATGGAGGCGGACCGATTCGCCGGCGTCGGGGAGGCCGCGGACTGCGGGGACCCCGACACGCTCGTGTGGGTCGGCCGGATAGAGCCCGCCAAGGACCTGATCGCCCTGCTGCACGCCTTCGCGGACGTGCGCAGGGCCGCGCCGAACGCGCGGCTGCGGATCTTCGCCACGGCGGTGGCGCCCGGCTACCTCGCCGACTGCAGGTCCCTGGCGGCGCAGCTGTTCCCCGACGAGGCCGCCGACGCCGTCACGGTCGGGGAGAACCCGGTCACCTTCGAGGAGATCGGCGGGCCCGAGGCGCCGTCCTCGGCGGAGGCGTACGGGGCCGGGCGGGTCGTCGTGCTCTCCTCCGTGATCGAGGGGTTCCCGATCACCCTGGCCGAGGCGATGTTCTGCGGCCGGGCCACCGTGTCCACGGACGTCGGCGCGGTGTGCGAGGTCATCGGGGGCACGGGGCTGGTGGTTCCGCCGCGGAACCCGCGGGCCCTCGCCGAGGCCTGCCTCTCCCTGCTGGGCGACCCCGAGCGCGCCCAGCGGCTGGGGGCCGCCGCACGGGCCCGCGCCCTGGAGCTGTTCACCGTCGAGCAGAACGTGGCCGCCTTCCAGGAGATCTACCTGCGGCTGCTGGCCCGCGGATCCGCCCGGCCGGACGGGGAGATCCCCTTCGCCCAACCCCCTGAGGCCCGGGTCCCCGGCCACTGGACCACCCCCACCTGGGCCCCCGTCCCGGAGGCGACCCCATGACCACTACGTCCGCCTCGAACTCCCCCAGCTACCTCCCCCAGACTCCGTCCGGGGGGACCCCCAGGGAGGTACCCCCGGGCGAGGCTGCAGTTGCCCCCGGCGAAGCGACGCCGCAGGCGAGGCGGCGCGGCAAGGGCGATCCCGTCAAGGCGCTGCTGCACCGGCACCGGGAGTTGTGCGAGCGCGCCGTCGACCCGTTGGAGATCGCCGCCGGGCTGGAGGCGCACGGGATCACCGACCGGACCGCCGCGCGGTTCCGGCACCGGGACGTGTTCTCGCTCGCCGAGGAGATGTACGCCCGTACCCCGCGAGGGGAGGCCCCCGCCGCCGCGCAGCCACCGGCACGGGCCTCCGCGTTCCGCGGCTTCGGCTACGCCCTGCTGCCCGGCGCCCTCGCCTTCGGGGCGGCCGCCGCCGGGCTGCCGTGGGCCGGGACCGCCGCCGTGGCCGTCACCGTCGCCGCCCTCGTATGGCCCGGGCGGGCCTCCGGAGGGCGGTTCCCCTACGCCGCGCACCTGCTCGCCGCGGCCGCCACCGGCTGGGCCGCGCACCGGCACGGCCCCGCCCTCGGCGTCGGCCTCGCCCTGGCCGTCGCGCCCGGGCACCTGCTCGCCGCCGCCTTCGCCGCCCGCGCCGGGGCCCGGCTCGCCGCGAGCCGCGCCCTGGAGGACTTCGCCGACCGGGCCCGGCCCCTGCTGCTGGCGGCCGTCGCCGCCTTGACCGCGGCCGCCGCCGGGGCGGCCGCGCTCGCCGGAGCACCGCTCACCGCCGCCGTTCCGCTCGCCCTGGTGCTCTTCCTGACCCGGCTCCTGCTCCGCCACGGCGCACACCGCGGGCCCGTCGCCGCCGCCCTGGCCCTCGCCCTGGTCCCGGTCCCCGCGGCGGCGCCCGCCGCCGCGGCGGGACTCCTCGTACACGCCGTCCTCGCGCTGTCCCGCGCATCCGCCCATGCGCGGCCCCGTCCATCCACCCGCAAGGAGAAACCGAAGATGACCGGCCAGCCAACCAACCAAGGGGCCACGCGATGAGGGTGCTGCTGATCGGAGCCAACGGATACCTCGGCCGCTACGTCGCCGACCGGCTGCTCGCCGACCCCGCCGTCCAGCTCACCGCGCTCGGCCGCGGCGACGACGCCGACGTCCGCTTCGACCTCGCCACCGGCAGCCCCGGCGCGCTGACCCGGTTCCTCGACGCCGTCCACCCGGGCGTCGTCATCAACTGCGCGGGCGCCACCCGCGGCGGGGCCCGGGAACTGACCCGGCACAACACCGTCGCCGTCGCCACCATCTGCGAATCGCTGCGCCGCAGCGGGTGCGGGGCCCGCCTCGTCCAGCTCGGCTGCGCCGCCGAGTACGGGCCCAGCCAGCCCGGCTCCTCCACGGCCGAGGACGCCGTCCCGAGACCCGGCGGGCCGTACGGAGTCAGCAAGCTGGCCGCCACCGAGCTGGTGCTCGGCTCCGGGCTGGACGCCGTCGTCCTGCGGGTCTTCTCGCCCGTCGGCCCCGGCACCCCGGCCGGATCCCCGCTCGGCCGGCTCGCCGAGGCCATGCGCCGCGCGATGCAGTCCGGCGACGGGGAGCTCAAGCTGAGCGGGCTCGGCGTGCAGCGCGACTTCGTGGACGTGCGGGACGTGGCGCGGGCCGTGCACGCCGCCTCCCTCTCCGCCGCCCAGGGCGTCGTCAACATCGGCACCGGCCGCGCGGTCCGGCTGCGCGACGCGGCCGCCGTCCTGGCCCGGGTCGCCGGATACGGGGGCGCCCTGCACGAGCTGGACGTCCCGCACGGCGGACCGCAGCAGGGCCACGGGCACCCCGGCCGGCCGGCCGGGCTCGCCGCCATCGGATCCCCCCGCTCCGAGGCGACGGCCGAGCAGCTCGCCGCCGCGGCCCCGCCGCAGTACCCGTACCCCGACGGCTGCGGGGCCTGGCAGCAGGCCGATGTCCGCACCGCCCGCGACCGCCTCGGCTGGCGGCCCCGGATCAACCTGGAGGAGTCCCTCGCGGACATCTGGATGGAGGCGGCGTGCCGTATCTGACCACCCCGCCGGGGCCCGCGGCGGCCGCCACGACGGAGGCCGGCCGCCTCGGCCTCGGCATCCCCGGCTACGCGCACCCGCTGCTCGCCCCCGTGGAGTGGGCCGAGCTGACCCGCCCCGGCACCCCGCTGCACTGGGCCGTGCTCAATGTCACGGACGGCCCGGGCGCGCGACCCGACCCGCACTGCACGGAGGCCGCCGCGAAGCTGCGCGCGGTCAGCGGCGCGGGCCCCCGCCTCCTCGGGCATCTCGCGATGCGAGACGGTGAACGGACCTTCGGAGAGCTGATCTCCGACGCCCACCGCTTCCGCGACTGGTACGGGGTGGGCGGCTTCTACCTCGCCGGCGCCCCGGCGGACAAGGCGGAACTGGCCTCGGTGCGCCGGGTCGCGGACACCCTGCGCGGCCTCGGCGAGGACATCCGGATCGTCCTCGGGCACGGCACCCACCCGTACGAGGGCTACGTGGAGGTGGCCGACCAGCTGGTCACCTTCTCCGGGGCCTGGGCCGACTACCGCTGGTCGCAGGTGGCGGAGTGGACCGCCGACCACCCGGCGGAGCGGTTCTGCCACCTCGTCCACGGAGTGCCCCGCACCCACCTGGAGGAGTCCCTGCGGATCGCCCGCTGGCAGGGCGCCGGGACCATCTGGTTCACCGACCGGCGCGGGGCGGGAGACCGGGACCCTTGGGCCTCAATGCCCGCGTACTGGGACGAAATCGTCTCACGTATCGGGACAGGTGTCTTGGAATGAAGACGGGCGTGGCAGTGTTACGGGAGAACCACCATGAAGTCATACCCATCTACGGAGTCCCCGTGTCGCTGCCACCCCTGGTAGAGCCAGCTGCTGAGCTCACCGTTGACGAGGTCCGTCGGTACTCCCGCCACCTGATCATCCCGGATGTCGGGATGGACGGCCAGAAGCGCCTGAAGAACGCCAAGGTGCTGGCCGTGGGCGCGGGCGGCCTCGGCTCGCCCGCCCTCATGTACCTGGCCGCGGCCGGCGTCGGCACGCTGGGCATCGTGGAGTTCGACGAGGTCGACGAGTCGAACCTCCAGCGCCAGATCATCCACAGCCAGTCGGACATCGGCCGCTCCAAGGCCGAGTCGGCCCGCGACAGCGTACTGGGCATCAACCCGTACGTGAACGTGGTCCTTCACGAAGAGCGGCTCGAAGCCGAGAACGTGATGGAGATCTTCAGCCAGTACGACCTGATCGTCGACGGCACGGACAACTTCGCCACGCGCTACCTGGTCAATGACGCCTGCGTGCTGCTGAACAAGCCGTACGTGTGGGGTTCGATCTACCGCTTCGACGGCCAGGCCTCGGTCTTCTGGTCCGAGCACGGCCCGTGCTACCGCTGCCTCTACCCGGAGCCCCCGCCGCCGGGCATGGTCCCGAGCTGCGCCGAGGGCGGCGTGCTGGGCGTGCTCTGCGCGTCCATCGGGTCCATCCAGGTCACCGAGGCCATCAAGGTCCTCACGGGCGTGGGCGAGCCGCTCGTCGGCCGCCTGATGATCTACGACGCCCTGGAGATGCAGTACCGCCAGGTCAAGGTCCGCAAGGACCCCGACTGCGCGGTCTGCGGTCCGAACGCGACCGTCACCGAGCTCATCGACTACGAGGCCTTCTGCGGCGTCGTGTCGGAGGAGGCCCAGGAGGCGGCCGCCGGTTCGACGATCACTCCCAAGCAGCTCAAGGAGTGGATCGACGACGGCGAGAACATCGAGATCATCGACGTCCGCGAGATCAACGAGTACGAGATCGTCTCGATCCCCGGCGCGAAGCTGATCCCCAAGGGCGAGTTCCTGATGGGCACCGCCCTCCAGGACCTGCCGCAGGACAAGCGGATCGTGCTGCACTGCAAGACGGGTGTCCGCAGTGCGGAGGTCCTCGCGGTCCTGAAGTCCGCGGGCTTCGCGGACGCGGTCCACGTCGGTGGCGGCGTCATCGGCTGGGTCCACCAGATCGAGCCCGAGAAGCCGGTCTACTAAGCACGTACCGAAGGGCCGTACCTCCCGAGCGGAGGTACGGCCCTTCGGCATGTCAGGCGGCCCCGGTCTGCGTGGGGGTCGGGGCCGTCCCCGCGGTGCAGACCGCGCCGGAGGCGGGCGGCTTCCCGTCCAGGAGGTACGTGTTCACCGCCTTCTGTACGCACGCGTCGCCGCTGTTGTACGCCCCGTGGCCCTCGCCCTTGTACGTGAGCTCCACGCCGACGCCGGGGCCCAGCCGCTCCACCATCCTGCGGGCGCCCTCGTACGGGGTGGCCGGGTCGCCGGTGTTGCCGATCACCAGGATCGGGGCGGCTCCCGGGGCGGACACGTCCGGGGTTTCCCAGGCGCCCGTGACCGGCCAGTCGGTGCAGCTCATCATCGCCCAGCCGAGGAAGTCCCCGAAGACGGGCGAGGCCGCCCGGAACGCCGGCAGCTTGGCCTTGGTCTCCGCCAGCGTGTAGCGGTCCTTGGAGTCGGCGCAGTTGATCGCGGTGTTCGCGGCGCCGATGTTGCTGTAGTGGCCTTGCTGGTCACGGCCGTTGAGGGCGTCGGAGAGGGCGAGCAGCAGCTGGCCCTGCCCGCCGTCGGCCTCGTCGAGGCCCTGCTCCAGCAGCGGCCACAGTTCCTTGGAGTACAGGGCCTGCGCGATGCCGTTGGTCGCGGAGGTCTCGGTGAGCTGCCGGTCGCCGATGCCCGCGATCGGCTTCGCGGCCAGCTGCTTCTGCAGCTTGATGATGTTCGCCTCGATCTCCTTCGCGGTGCTGCCCTGGAGCCGGCACTCGTCGCCGCGGTCCACGCAGTCCTGGGCGAAGTTGCCGAGGGCGAGCTGGAAGCCCTTGGCCTGGGCGAGCGCGCCCCCCTCGGAGGTCTTGGTCGGATCCACGACGGCGTCGAAGACGGCCCGGCCGACGTTCTTCGGGAAGAGGTGGGCGTAGACCCCGCCGAGCTCGGTGCCGTAGGAGATGCCGAAGTAGTGCAGCTTCTCGTCGCCGAGGGCCTGGCGGATGCGGTCCATGTCGCGGGCGGCGTTCTCGGTGCCCACGTAGGGCAGGACCTTCCCGGAGTTCTTCTCGCAGGCCTTCTGGTAGGTGCGGATGTTGTCGACGAAGACCTTCTCCTGGTCCGGGGTCGCCGGTGTGAAGTCCTCGGAGAAGTACGCGTCCAGCTGCTTGTCGTCCTCGCAGCGGACGGGGGCGCTGCGGCCCACCCCGCGGGGGTCGAAGCTGACCAGGTCGTACCGGGCGCGCAGGGCCTCGTACTCCTTGGCGGCGCCGGGCAGGGTGGTGATGCCGGAGCCGCCGGGGCCGCCGAAGTTGAAGACGAGCGAGCCGATGCGGTTCTTCTTGTCCCGGGCCTTCGCGCGGATCAGGGCGATCGGGATGGTCTCGCCCTCGGGCTTCGCGTAGTCGAGCGGGACGTCGAGGGTGGCGCACTGCCAGTCCTTGGGCGGGGCCTGGCCGCCGCCCTCCGCCGCGGTGGGGGCCTCGCACTCGCCCCACTTGAGGGGCCGGGCCTCCTCGGTTCCGCCGGCGTTCGTCTTCTTGCCGTCGCCGTCGTCGGAGCACGCGGCGGTGGTGAGCAGCGCGGCCACGAGGGCGGTGGTGACGGTGACCCGCAGGACTTTTCTCGGCATGCCTCCATCCTCTGCGGCGTTGGGCCGGGCCGCCCGCGCGATGACCCATCCGGGGGGCCGGAAGGTCTCCCGGTGGGTACGCTGCCGGAGGAATCGAGCGGGAACCGATCCGAGGGGGACGGATGTTGGCCGAATCGCTGACGGCACTGGCCGCGGCCACGGGGGCGGGGGTCGTCCAGGCGGCGGGCACCGATGTGTGGACCGGGTTCCGGGACCGGGTGGCGGCCCTGCTGGGGCGGGAGCGGGTGCCCGCGGTGCTCGAACGCCTGGACCGGACCCAGCGGGAGCTGGAGGCCGCCGGGCCGGATGACGCGGAGCGGGTCGCGGTGCGGCAGGAGGCTGCCTGGCAGGTACGGGTCGAGGACTTCCTCGACTCCTTCGACGAGGCGGAGCGGGCCGAGGCCGCCGCTCGCCTGCGCGAGCTCCTGGACTGGCTGGCGCAGCAGCAGGAGGCTGAGCCCGTGGCCGGAGCCACCGTGTGGAATGCCCAGGCGAGCGGGAACGGGCGGACCTACCAGGCCGGGCGGAACATCATCCACAACGAGAACTGAGGCTTGCCGGGCACATCCAGCCCCGGGGCGGGAAGTGGCTAGGCGGACAGGACTTGGTGGGCGGCCGTGCGGCCGGTGGCCACGCAGGCTGCCACGCCCACGCCCTCGTAGGCCGCGCCGCACAGGGCGAGGCCGGGGAGCTTCGAGGCCGCCTCGCGGATGCGGGTGACGCGGTCGCGGTGGCCGACGCCGTACTGGGGGAGGCCGCGGTCCCAGCGGGTCACGCGGGTGGCCAGCGGTTCGCCCATCGGGCCGACCGCGTGGTGGAGTTCGGCGATCGCGGCCCGGACCAGGTGGCGGTCCGGGCGGGCGAGGAGTTCGTCCTCCCCGATGCGGCCGATGGAGGCCCGTACGACGAAGGTCTCCGGGGACGAGGTGTCCAGCCAGGACCACTTGTTCGACAGGAAGGAGGCCGCCTTCAGGGTGTGGCCGTCCACCGGGGGGACCAGGAAGCCGTTGCCCTCCGGGAGGAAATGGGCCTGGGCCCGGGAGAAGGCCATCGTGATCACGGCGGTGGAGGCGTGCGGGATGGCCGAGAGGTCCGCCTCGGCGAGCGGGGAGTGGGGGCGCAGGAGCTCCGCCGCCGCGAAGGCGGGCAGGGCGAGGATGACCGCGTCAGCCTCCATGGTGAGGGCTCCGTCGGCCGTCATGGCCTGGACCCGCCAGCGGTTGCCCGTCCACTGGAGCGCGCGGGCCGTCGTGCCGGTGAGGATGCGGGCCCCGCAGGACCGTGCCACTGCCTGGGGGAAGCGGCCCGTGCCGCGGACCACGCCCTGGACGGCCACGGGGGCCGAGCGGGGGGCGCCCGCCGCCTTCATGCGGCGCAGGGCGGGCAGGAGGGGGGCGCCCTGTTCGGCCAGCGCCGCGATCCGGGGCATCGCGGCGCGCAGCGAGAGGCGGTCGGCGCGCCCGGCGTAGACCCCGCCCAGGAGGGGCTCGACGAGGCGGTCGACGGCCTCCCGGCCGAAGCGGGAGGAGAGGTAGTCGGTCACCGAGCAGTCCTCGGTGAGGGGGGTCGCGGGGAGGGTCTCCTCCGCCGCCACGCGGGCCACGCCCTCGGGGGAGAGGAGGCCGGTGCCGGTCAGGGCCTGGGGATCGGTCGGGACGCCCATGACGTGCCCGGCGGGCAGCGGGCGCAGCGCTCCGTTGGTCCAGATGGTGGTCGGGGCCTGCGCCGGGTCGCACAGGGCGTCGCCCAGGCCGACGGCGGCCGCCAGCTCCACGGCCTCCGGCCGCAGGGCCATCAGGGATTCCGCGCCCTCGTCCACGGCGATGCCGGCGATGGTGCCGGTGCGGAGCTTGCCGCCGACCTTGGAGTGGCTCTCCAGGACGGTGACGTCGGCCCGGCCGCGCAACTGCCAGGCGGCGGCCAGCCCGCTGATGCCCCCACCGATGACGATTACTGAACGCATGGTTTTCTCCTGTCCCCCATCGACGATATGGGGGGTGTGCGTGCTAGCGGCTCGTACTTTTGGTCAGAGCTGTCTCGTACGGGAAGCTGCCCGGCTCGTACGCGCAGTACGGGTCCGCTTCCAGGACGTCCCCGGTGAAGCCGTACGCCCGCGAGCGCGAGCCGCCGCAGACCGTCTTGAACTCGCAGGCCCCGCACTTCCCGCGCAGGAGGGAAGGGTCCCGGACTTTCGTGAACAGGTCCGATTCCCGGTAGATCCCGGTCAGCGGGCGGGTCTTCACGTTCCCCGCCGAGAGGGGCAGGAAGCCGCTCGGCTGGACCTCTCCCGTGTGGGAGATGAAGACGAAGCCGCGGCCCGAGGACACGTCCATCGGCGGGCGGCGCACCGGCCGGTGCTCCCCGTCGAACAGCCCCAGCTCCGCGGCGCGGGCCGAGAGGCGCCCGTACAGCGGCCCCAGCCGCGGCCGCTCCCCGCGCGCGTCGAGGACGGTGCGCTGGAGCGCGACCCGCCGGAAGTGGTGGCCCTCGGTGGTCTTGGTCGCCATGACCGAGCCGCAGTCGTAGAGGAAGTGCAGTACGTCCTCGATCTCGGCGGGTGTCAGGGAGTCCAGCTGCTCGCCGCGGCCCGTCGGGACCAGGACGAAGCCCGACCAGAGCATCGCCCCCTCGCGCCGGACCAGTGCAGCGATGTCGGCCAGGTCCTCCAGGCTGTTACGGGTGACCGTGGTGTTGATCTGCACCTTGAGCCCGAGCGCGCGGGCCGTCCGCCAGCCGTCCAGGGTCCAGTCGTAGACCCCGGGCACGCCCCGGAAGGCATCGTGCCGGGCGGCCGTCGAACCGTCCAGGGAGAGGGACAGGGCCACCGCCCCCGCCTCGCGCACCGCGAGCAGACGGTCCCGGGTGAGGGTCGGGGTGCCGGAGGGGGAGACCGCGACGCGCAGGCCCCGCGAGGTCCCGTACGTGATCAGGTCGGTGAGGTCGGTGCGCTGGAAGGGGTCCCCGCCGGTGATCACGAAGAGCGGGCCCGGCCGGCCGAAGGCGGCGATCTGGTCCATGACGCGGCGGGCGTCGGCCCCGTCGAGCTCGGCGGGGTGGCGGGCGGTCTGCGCCTCGGCCCGGCAGTGCAGACAGGCCAGCGGGCAGGCCCGGGTGGCCTCCCAGATGACGATGAACGGGCGCTCGGAGACGGAGTGCCGGGGCGTGCGGACGACCGTGCGCGGGGTCACGAGACCCGCTCCCAGCCGCGCTTGGCGGGCCGGTTCGCCAGCTGCCGGGGATCGCGCCGCCGGTAGACCACGTAGGGCCGGAACAGGTACTGCAGCGGTGCCGAGAACATGTGCACGAGGCGCGAGTACGGGATCAGTGCGAAGAGGGTGAAGCCGAAGAGGACGTGCAGTTTGAAGGCGAGCGGGGCGCCCGCCATCAGGTGGTAGTCGGGGGTGAGGGTGAACAGGCTGCGGAACCAGACCGAGATGCCCTCGCGGTAGTTGTAACCGTCCGTCTGCCCGGTGGAGTTGAGGACCGTCGCCGTCAGCCCGAGCACCATCGCGCCGAGCAGGAAGGTGTACATCAGGTGGTCGCTGCGCAGCGTGGCCTTGCGGACGGCCGGGACCTTGAAGCGGCGGTGGACCAGGATCCCGATGCCGACGGCGGCCGCGACGCCCGCGACGGCGCCGGTGGAGACGGCCAGCAGGTGGTAGGCGTGGTCGCCGATCCCGATCGCGTCGGTCCAGCTCATCGGGATCAGCAGGCCCACGACATGGCCGAGGACCACGAAGAGCATGCCGAAGTGGAAGAGCGGCGAGCCGATGCGCAGCAGGCGCGATTCGTGCAGCTGGGAGGAGTGGGTGGTCCACCCGAAGCGGTCGAACCGGGCCCGCCAGACCGTGCCCGCGATCAGCAGCGCGACCGATACGTACGGGAGTACGCCCCACAGGAGGAGGTCCATCAGGCCGTCTGCCTTTCGGGTGTCGTGGGCCACGGGAGGTCCTGCGGCATGTCGATGCCAGGGCCGAAAGGTTCGAGCGGGGAGCCCGCGCCGACCAGCTCCTGCGGCGGGCCGCTGCGCGCGAGCGCCTTCGCCTCGGCCCTGGTCTCGGGGGAGGGCCCGGGCAGTGTCCCGCAGACGGCCTCCAGGACCCGCGCGTACGGGGACCCGGACTCGGTGAGCGCGAGCCGCAGCAGCTCCAGCCCGGCCCGGTGCTCCTGGAGCAGCTCGGTGCCCGCCTCCGGCACGCGGGCGGCGAACTCCAGGGCCACGGGCAGGAAGTCGGGCAGTTCCTCGCCCGCGTACTCCAGCCCGAAGTCCCGGTAGATCCGCTTCAGCCGGACCAGGGACAGCCCGCGGCGCCGCGTGTCGCCGTCCACCCACCAGGTGAGGTAGAGGCAGCGCCGGTTGCGGGTGTCGAAGGTCGAGGTGTACTGGGCGCACAGCTCGATCGGGGTCTGCGCCTCGGCCTCGTCGAGGAAGGCGCCGAGCAGCGCGGCCGGTTCGGCGGGCGCCCCGGCGAGGGCCGCACGGAGCCGCGGGAGTTCGTCGTGGAAGTAGTCGCCGGGGTACTGCAGGACACAGCCCGCCACCAGTCGTACGTACGCGTCGGGGGTCACGAAGCCCTCCTCGTCGGGCCGATGTTGAGCATCACGGGCGGCTCGCCCACCGAGCCCACGGGGCAGGAGTCCTCCAGCGGGTGCGTCTCGGCGAGGGCGTCGGCATCGGCGCGGGCCGAGCTCGGGATCACGAAGCGGTCCTCGATCTTGGCGATCGCGAGGAGGCGGAACATGTCCTCCATCTCGATGCCGGTCAGGCCGACGGCCGCCGCGATCGACTCGTCCTTCTCCTCGCCGAGGTTGATCCTGCGCATGTACGCGCGCATCGCCGCCATGCGCCGCAGCACCGCCTCGACGGCGTACGTGTCACCGGCGGTGAGGATCGCCGCGAGGTACTCGACGGGGATGCGCAGGGCGTCGATGGCCCCGAAGAGGTTGCCCGCGTCCTCGCCGTCGCCGCCGGTGGCGGCGACCGCCTCGACGACGGGGGAGAGCGGGGGCACGTACCAGACCATGGGCATGGTCCGGTACTCCGGGTGGAGGGGGAGGGCGACCTGGTAGGTGGCGATGAGGTCGTAGACCGGCGATTTCTGCGCGGCCTCGATCCACTCGCGGGTGAGGCCGCCGCTCTGCGCGGCGGCGATCACGGCCGGGTCGTGCGGGTCGAGGAAGCACTCCAGCTGGGAGGGGTAGAGGTCGTGCTCGTCCGCCACGGCGGCGGCCTCGGCGACCTTGTCGGCGTCGTAGAGCATCACGCCGAGGTAGCGCATCCGGCCCACGCAGGTCTCCGAGCAGACGGTCGGCATGCCGACCTCGACGCGCGGGAAGCCTTCGCCGCGCTCGGCCCATACGGGCGCTCGCGGCCAGGCAGTCCGAGCCGGTCATGCCCGCGAAGGCGCCCTCGGCGAGCGGGGAGGCCAGCGCCTCGGCGGGCAGGGTGTCGTAGCGCCACTGGTCGGTGTGCAGGTAGAACCAGGCCGCGCCGATCATCTGGCGCGGCGGGCGCGACCAGTCGGAGGCGGCGGCGAGGGTGGCCCAGCCGGTGACCGGGCGGCACTTCTCCTGGCCGACGTAGTGGCCCCAGCCGCCGCCGTTGCGGCCCTGGCAGCCGGTGAGGGTGAGCAGGGCGAGGAAGGAGCGGTAGATGGTCTCGGAGTGGAACCAGTGGTTGGTTCCCGCGCCCATCAGGATCATGCAGCGGCCCTGCGACTGCTCGGCGGTCCGCGCGAACTCCCGTGCCACGCGGGCGGCCTGGGCCGCCGGGACCGAGGTCAGGGACTCCTGCCAGCCGGGGGTGCCGGGCTGGGAGGCGTCCTCGTAGCCGGTGGGCCACTCGCCGGGCAGACCCGCGCGGCCGACCCCGTACTGGGCGAGCATCAGGTCGAAGACGGTGGTGACCAGGCGGCCGCCGAGACGGCGGACGGGGACCCCGCGGCGGACGGTGCCGCCGCGCTCGTCGTCCTCGAAGCGGGGCAGGACGATCTCGGCGCTCTCCCCTTCCTCTTCCCCGAGGAGGGTGAGCCGGGGGACGGTGTCGCCGAGGTCGAGATTCCACTCGGGGGTCTCGTTCTTGCCCCAGCGGTGGCCGAGGGAGCCGTTCGGGACGACGGGCTCGCCGGTCGCGTCGTCGACGAGGACGGTCTTCCATTCGGCGTTCCCGGTGTCCTGGCCGAGATCTGCGGCGGTGACGAACTTTCCCGGGACGAGGCCTTGTCCGGTTTCCTTCAGGGACACCAGGAAAGGCAGGTCGGTGTACTTGCGGACGTAATCGCCGAAGAAGGGGGTCTCGCGGTCGACGAAGAATTCCTTGAGGATGACGTGGCCCATCGCGAGGGCCAGCGCACCGTCCGTACCGGGGTGCGGGTGCATCCATTCGTCGGCGAATTTCGTGTTGTCCGCGTAGTCGGGGGAGACCGCGACGACCTTCTGCCCGCGGTAGCGGGCCTCGGCCATCCAGTGGGCGTCCGGGGTGCGGGTGACGGGGACGTTCGAGCCCCACATCATCAGGTAGGCGGCGTCCCACCAGTCGCCCGACTCGGGCACGTCGGTCTGGTCGCCGAACACCTGCGGCGAGGCCACGGGGAGGTCGGCGTACCAGTCGTAGAAGGACAGCATCGGCGCGCCGATGAGGGAGTGGAAGCGGGCGCCGGCGGCGTGCGAGGCCATCGACATCGCGGGGATCGGCGAGAAGCCGGCGACGCGGTCCGGGCCGTGTTCCTTGATCGTGTGCACGTGCGCGGCGGCGACGATCTCGGTCGCCTCCTCCCACGTCGCCCGCACCAGACCGCCCTTGCCGCGGGCCTTCTGGTACGCGCGGCGGCGCTCGGGATCGGCCTGGATGTCGGCCCAGGCCTCGACGGGGTCGCCGAGCCGCCGCTTGGCCTCGCGGTACATCTCCAGCAGGGCGCCGCGCACGTAGGGATAGCGGACGCGGGTCGGCGAGTACGAGTACCAGGAGAAGGAGGCGCCGCGCGGGCAGCCGCGGGGCTCGTACTCGGGGCGGTCGGGGCCGACGGAGGGGTAGTCGGTGGCCTGGGTCTCCCAGGTGATGATCCCGTCCTTGACGTAGACCTTCCAACGGCAGGAACCGGTGCAGTTCACGCCGTGCGTGGAGTACACGACCCTGTCGTGGCTCCAGCGGTCGCGGTAGAAGGCCTCGGCGGCGCGGCCGCCGGTCCGGTGGACGGTGCGCAGGTCCTCGGACACCTCGGCGCGCGTGAAGAAACTGCCCGCCTTGATCAGTGAATCGGCGGCGTCCCCGTGTCCCTGACGCTCGTGCACAACGACCCTCCAGGCCGGAAAGAAAGGATGGTGATTCGACGCTACGCCCGTCGAAAAGGCGAACCCGGTGACAAAGGTCCCGTGAGGCCGTGACCTCTTCCCGGTATTTCGGGGGCCGACCGGCTGGCAGGCTGGAAAATGCCCAACTTCGCGTGGGCGGCGGCAAATTACGCGGATCAATGCCGATTAATGCGAGGGGCTGCGGACCGGTGGCGAGACAACGGGGAAAGGGATCACGGGCACCAAGGGCATGGATCCCGGACCAGCACGGGGCGTGGGCGATGCTCACGGTCCCGTTCGTGGTGGGTACGGTGCTGTCCCCGCGGCCGGGATGGGCTCACGCGGCGCTGTTCGCGGCCTGGCTGCTCGGGTACGCGGCGGCGTTCCACGCCCAGCAGTGGCTCCGGCTGCGCAGGCGCGGGCTGCGGTCGGCGGGGCGGCACGTGCGGCCGGCGGTGGTGTTCGGGGCGGCGTGCGCGGCGGCGGGCATCCCGGCGGCGCTCCTGCACCCCTGGCTGTGGGCGGCCGCCCCGCTCGCCACACCGTTCGTGGCGGTGAACACGTACTACGCCTGGCGGAGCCGCGAGCGGGCCCTGGCCAACGGCCTGGCGGCGGTGGTCCCGGCGTGCGGAATGCTCCTGGTGGCGGCCCGCCTGGGCGACCTCTCCCCGGCCGGGGCCTGGCCCGCCGCGCTGGCCTGCCTGCTGTACTTCGCGGGGACGGTCCCGTACGTGAAGACGATGATCCGGGAGCGGAACTCGCGGGCGTACCGGGCCGGTTCGGTGGCCTACCACGCGGCGGCCCTCGCCCTGGCCGCCGCCCTCTCCCCCTGGCTGGCGCTCCCCTTCACGGCCTACCTGACCCGAGCCGCCACCCTCCCGGGCCGCGGCCTGCGCGCCCCCCTGATCGGCGCACTCGAACTCGCCTGCTCGGCGGCCCTCCTGCTGACCCTGACCCTGGCGCTCTGACCCCGCGCCTCAATCGCCGGCGGGGCTGGATGTGCCTCCGGCGGCGCCTCAAACGCCGGCGGGGCTGGATTTTGGCTGATGCCGCCCGCCCGGCGCGGCTTTGTCTGCCCGCACCTGCAGGACGGCGGGGCCAAATCCAGCCCCTCCGGCGTTTGAGGAGCGGGGTGCGGGGCGGAGCCCCGGTCTTTGGGCCGCACTCGCCCGGTCACGCCGGCATCATCCAGCCTCGCCGGCGTTTGAGGCGCGGGGGTGTGGGGGCGGCGCCCCCGCAGCGGTGACGCGCCCGACGCGGAGGAACCGCACACCGAGCCGGAGGCTAGATCGCTTCCTTGCGGGTCAGGAAGTTGAACGACACCCACCCCGGCAGCACCGGCAGCCAGAACGTCATCAGCCGGAACAGCAGGACCGCCGAGATCGCGACCTCCTTCTCCAGCCCCGCCGCGATCAGCCCCAGCGTCAGCGTGGTCTCCACCGCGCCGATACCACCCGGCGTCGGCGCCGCCGAGCCCAGCGCGTTGCCCGCGAGGAACACCACCGCGATGCTCGCGTAGCTGATGGCCTGGCCGCCGCCGAACGCCCGGATCGAGGCGTCCAGGCACATCACGAAGCAGCCCGTCAGCAGCAGCATCCCGCCGATGCCCGTCATCAGCTTCTGCGGCCGCTGGAGCACGTCCAGCATGCGCGGCACCACCCCGGCGAACAGCGCCCGCACCCGCGTCACCACGAACTTCCGCATGAACGGGACGGCCGTGACCACCAGCACCAGCACCGCCACCGTCAGCAGACCCGCGATCACCGTCCGCGACGGCGTCATCTCCGGGGTCTTCTCGGTCCCGGTCAGGTAGCCGAAGGACAGCAGCAACAGGATGTGGCTGGCCAGTCCGAACAGCTGCGAGGCGCCCACGCTGGCCACCGCGAGCCCCGGCCGGACCCCCGCCCGCTGCAGGAAGCGGGTGTTCAGCGCGACACCGCCGACCGCCGCCGGAGCCACCAGCTTCACGAAGGACCCGGCCACCTGCGCCACGACCGTCCGCAGGAACGGCACCCGCTCCGGTACGAAGCCCAGCAGGCTCATCGCCGCCGCGAAGTAGCTGAGCGCCGAGAAGGCGAGCGCCGCCCCGACCCAGCCCCACTGCGCCTCGCCGATGATCTTCGCGAAGTCCACGTGGGCCAGCTGCGTCAGCAGGAAGTACGCACCGAACGCGCCCGCGATGAACGACACCAGCGTCCGCGGCCGGATCCGCTCCAGCCGGGCCGGCTCCACCGGCGCCTGCGGGCGGATCAGCAGGACCTGCTGGCGGATCTGGCTCAGCAGGTCCTCCTCCCGCGCCCCTTCCAGCGCGTCGTCCAGCGCCTTCTTCTCGGCCTTCCGGTCGGCGGCCGCCGAGGCCGACTTCCCCGAAGCCGAATCCGCCTCGCGCGCCGCCTTCGCCGCCCGCGAGGACTCCAGGACGGCCTCCCGCTGCCGGTCCGCCCGCTCCCGGGCCAGCCTGCGCAGCGTCGCCCGCGTCGAACGGCTCAGCGCGATCGGCTGGAGCAGCGGCAGGCAGTCCGCCACCGCGTCCGGGCCGAGCACCGACACCGCCGAGGCAACCGCCCGCTCCGCGCCGACCCGCAGGCCGAGCGTCGTCAGCATCTGCGCGATGTCCATCCGGAGCACCAGATCGCCCGCGGCGATCTCGCCGCCCCGCAGGTCGGTGAGGATCACATTGCCGGAACGATCCACCACCAGCGCGTCCCCGGTGAGCCGCCGGTGCGCGATCCGGCGCGACTGCAGGGCCCGTACCTGCTCCCACGCGTTGCGCGTCAGATCGTCGGTGAGCTCCTCGTCGCCGAGGGAGTCCAGGGTCCGGCCGCCCAGGTGCTCGTACACGAGCATCACCGCGTCCGGGCCCAGCTCGGAGGTGGCGATCAGCTTCGGCGCGTTCGCCCCGGCCGCGATGGCCGCGTACGCGAGCAGCGCCTCCTGCTCCAGCGCCTGCCGCAGCGACTGGAGGCTGCGCCGGGTGGTGATGCCGCGCAGCGTGAGCCGGCGCCAGACCCGGTAGAAGAAGCCCTGCGCCTGCTGCTCCCGGTCCACGACCGTGACGTCGAGCGGCGGGCCGTCCTCCAGGGTGACGTGGTAGCGGCGGCCCCGGTCGCTCACCTCGGAGGCCTCGGGGCCGTCGGGCGTCTCGGCGCGCATCGCGCTGACCGGCTGGAAGCCGACCCGGCGCAGTCCGGCGAGGAGGTTCTGCCCGGTGGGGCGCACATTGGGGGAGCCGACGGCGTACAGGGTCCCGTACGCGACGCTCCACCCGATCAGCACCGTCAGGATGATCGAGAAGGGCGTGGTGTAGCCGCTGACCAGCATCGTGAACGCGTCGAGCAGCAACACCACCCACAAGGCGACGCGCCAGTGCGGTCTGCGGGTCATCCCGACGGCGCACATGTACGCGATCACGGGCGCGAGGTAGCCGTGCACCGGGTCGGTCAGGGCCCCGCCGGCACCGGCGGAACGGGTGAGGGCGTCCTGGATGGTCTCGGGGGCGGCCTGGGAGACCCACAGGTCGGTGGCGAGCGTGACCCCGTGCGCGAGGACGGCGGCGAGCACGCCGTCGGCGATGCGCAGCCCGTCGCGCTTGATCAGCCGCTCGATGGCGAAGGCGACGGGGAGCAGCAGCACCGCGATGCTCGACACCAGCGCGGCGACCTTGATCAGCAGGTCCGGGGCCTGGCCGGTGCCCTTGTTGATGTCCTCCTCCAGGCCGACGGTGGTGCCGTGGGCGAAGGCGGAGATGCCGAGCACGACGGCGATGCCGAGGATGCCGACGAGGAGGCGTACGAGGTCGGACGGCCGGTGGACGCGGGCGGCGAGCAGCGGTTCGTCCACCTCGACCCGGTCGGCGGCCGTGGGGGCGTGCCCGTGCGGAGCGGCCTCGGGACCCGTTTCCCCGGGACCGGTCTCCTCGGGACCCGTTTCCGCCGGACCGCGCTGCGGACTGTGCTCCGGACCGTCGTCGGGGCGCGCGTCGTCGTCCGCCGTCGCGCCGTCCGGAGGGCTCACACCCAGCTCCTTCGTCGTCACTTCCGTCTCTTCTTGATCACGTATCACCAGTCACCGCCCGGAAGATGGTGGCACGGACCGACGGGCGAGCGGGGCATCAGGGTGCGCGCCGGTCCGGAACCTCGCCTTCCGTCGGCGGGCGGCCGACGTGCTGCACCATGGGCCGAATGAGCGAGGAGCTGCCCGCGTACGCGGAGCGAGTGCTGGACGCGGCCGAGCGGATTCCGCCCGGCCGGGTGATGACGTACGGCGACGTCGCCGAATGGCTCGGCGAGGGAGGGCCGCGCCAAGTCGGCCGCGTGATGGCCCTGTACGGGGGAGCCGTGCCCTGGTGGCGCGTGGTGCGGGCGGACGGCGTACCGCTGCCCGGCAGCGAGCGGCGCGCCCTGGAGCACTACCGGGCCGAGGCCACCCCGCTGCGCACGACGGCGGCCGGCGAACCCCGGCTCGACATGCGCCGGGCCCGCTGGGACGGCGAAGGTGCCGACGGTGGCGACGGGGACCGCGACGAGGTTCACACCTGACAGCTTCCGCCATACGAGGCCCGCACGGGCGGTCGAGCGCGCGTGCGAAGGACCGTACGGGGGACCCGGAGGAACTGCGCGAGGTCCCCGGCTTGCCGTAGCGTTGCCTCTTCGACTTCGGCCGGGGCCGCGCCCGCGGCACAGGCAGACCCACCAGGACCGGCACTTCACGTGATGACCTCTTCCTCCGAGCGCACCGAGCGGCGGCGTACGCGGACCCCTGACGCGTACCGCCTCGTGCGCACCGGGCCGGAACGGGTGGATCCCCCTGTTCTGGACGCAGCGCAGCGGGCGGTGGTTGATCACACCGGCGGACCGCTGCTGGTCCTGGCCGGACCGGGCACCGGCAAGACGACCACCCTGGTCGAGGCGGCGGCCGCCCGCGTGGAGGCGGGCACGGACCCCGCCCGGATCCTCATCCTCACCTTCAGCCGCAAGGCGGCCGTGGAACTGCGCGACCGGACCGCCCTGCGGCTCGGCGGCGCACGGGCCCCGCAGGCCACCACCTTCCACTCCTTCTGCTACGGCCTCGTCCGCGCCCACCAGGACACCGACCTCTTCGCCGACCCGCTGCGGCTGCTGTCCGGCCCGGAGCAGGACGTGATGGTCCGCACCCTCCTGGAGGGCCAGCGGCAGATCCGCTCCATCCGCTGGCCCGACGACCTGCGGGCCGCCCTCACCACCCGCGGCTTCGCGGACGAGGTCCGGGCCGTCCTGGCCCGCGCCCGCGAACTGGGCCTCGGCCCCTCCGCCCTCTCCTCCTTCGCCGACCGGATCGGCCGCCCGGACTGGAAGGCGGCCGCGGCGTTCCTCTCCGAGTACCTGGACGTCCTCGACATGCAGGGCACCCTGGACTACGCGGAACTGGTCCACCGCGCGGTCCTCCTGGCGGAACGCACCCCTTCCCTCTCCTCCTCCTACGACGCGATCCTCGTGGACGAGTACCAGGACACGGACGCCGCGCAGCTGCGGCTGCTGCGGGCGCTGACCGGCCCCGGCGGCACGCTCGTCGCCTTCGGCGACCCGGACCAGGCGATCTACGCCTTCCGAGGCGCGGACATCAACAACATCCTCGACTTCGAGTCCGCCTTCCCGGGCGCGGCCGTCCACGCCCTGACGGTCGGCAGGCGCTCCTCCTCGTCCCTCCTCGCCGCCACCCGCCTCCTGACGACCCGCATGCCGGTACCCCGCCTCCCGCAGGCGGCGGTCCGCGCCCACCGCAACCTGGAACCGGTACGGGAGGGCGGCCGGGTGGAGGTCTTCACGTACCCGACGGCCGGCGCCGAGCTGGACAACATCGCCGACATCCTGCGCCGCGCCCACCTGGAGGACGGCGTCCCCTGGCAGGACATGGCCGTCCTGGTCCGCTCCGGCGGCCGCACCCTCCCGGCGATGCGCCGCGCCCTGATCACGGCCGGCGTCCCGGCCGAAACCGGCGGCTCGGACACCCCCCTCCGCCACGAACCGGCCGTATCCCCCCTCCTCACGGCCCTCCGCCTCACCGCCACAGCCGCCACCGAGCCCGTACCGGCTGCCCCGGGCCTGCCCGCGCCGGAGACCGCCGGGCCGCGGGCGGTGGCCGAACCCGTACCGGCTGCGCCGGAAGCCGCCGAGCCCGGCCCGGCTGCGCCGGAGCCTGCCGACGAGGCCATGCCGGCCGAGCCGCAGGCCGCGGCCGCCGGCCCGGGCGCCGGAGGCGCCGAGGTGGGCGAGCTCGCTCGCACTTCTGGGGCGGGCGGGCGGGGAACGACCCCCGTAGCCGGCCCGCAGGGCGATACCGGCGTGTCCGCCGCAGGCGGTCCGGGCTCGGGGCCCGGCCCCGAGAACCCTGCCGGCCCCGCCGGAGGCGTCACGGTCGAGGCCGCCCTCGAACTGCTCGCCTCCCCCCTCGGCGGCATGGACGCCGCCGACCTCCGGCGCCTCGGCCGCGCCCTGCGCGACGAGGAGCGCGCCGCCGGCGTCAAGGTGCCCGCGCCCTCCGACGTCCTGCTCGCCCGCGCCCTGGCGGAGCCGGAACGGCTCACCGCGCACGACCCCGCCCACGCCCGCGGAGCGCAGCGCCTCGGCCTGCTCCTGCGCAAGGCCCGCGAGCTGCTCCAGGGCGGCGGCACCGCCGAAGAGGCCCTGTGGACCCTCTGGGACGGCACCCCCTGGCCCCAGCGCCTGGAGCGCAGCGCCCGCCGCGGCGGCGCCGCCGGCCGCAACGCCGACCGCGACCTCGACGCCGTCTGCGCCCTCTTCGACACCGCCGCCCGCGCCGAAGAACGCACCGGCGGCCGCGGCGCCCTCAACTTCCTCGAACAGCTCGAGGCCGAGGACATCGCCGCCGACACCCTCACCACCCGCGCCACCCGCCCCGACGCGGTCCGGCTGATGACCGCCCACCGCTCCAAGGGCCTGGAGTGGTCCCTCGTCGTCGTCGCCGGCGTCCAGGAGGGGCTGTGGCCCGACCTGCGCCGTCGCGGCTCCCTCCTGGAAGCGGACCGCATCGGCCGCGACGGCCTCGCCGAACCCCTCACCCCCGGCGCGCTCCTCGCCGAGGAGCGCCGCCTCTTCTACGTCGCCGCCACCCGCGCCCGCGACCGCCTCGTCGTCACCGCCGTCAAGGCCCCCGCCGAGGACGGCGACCAGCCCTCCCGCTTCCTCACCGAGCTCGGGGTCACCCCGAAGGACGTCACCGGCCGCCCCCGCCGCCCCCTCGCCGTCCCCGCGCTCGTCGCCGAACTGCGCGCCACCACCGTCGACCCCGACGCCTCGCCCGCCCTGCGCGAGGCGGCAGCCCGACGCCTCGCCCGCCTCGCCGCGCTCACCGACGACGAGGACCGCCCCCTGGTCCCCGCCGCACACCCGCAGCGCTGGTGGGGCCTGTACGAACCCACCCGCAGCAGCGTCCCGCTCCGCGACCGCGACCGCCCCGTCGCCCTCTCCGGCAGCGCCCTGGACCAGCTCGCCAACACCTGCTCCCTCCAGTGGTTCCTCGGCCGCGAGGTCAAGGCCGACGCCCCCTCCACCGCCGCCCAGGGCTTCGGCAACGTCGTCCACGTCCTCGCCGACGAGGTCGCCTCCGGCCGCACCCCCGCCGACCTGGCCGTCCTCATGGAACGCCTCGACTCCGTCTGGGACGCCCTCGCCTTCGACGCCCCCTGGAAATCGGCCCAGGAGAAGGAGAACGCCCGCGCCGCCCTCGAACGCTTCCTGCGCTGGCACACCACCGACCGCGGGGGCCGGGCCGCCGTGGCCACGGAGCACGCGTTCGACGTCACCCTCGAAGCGGGCGAGTACGCCGTCCGGATCCGGGGTTCCATGGACCGGGTCGAAGCGGACCCCCAGGGGCGTGCGTACGTCGTCGACTTCAAGACCGGCAAGGCCGCGCCCACGAAGGCCGAGGTCGCGCGCCACCCCCAGCTCGCCGTGTACCAGCTCGCGGTCCGCGAAGGTGCCGTCGACGAGGTCTTCGACGGGCTGCGCCCCGCGCCCGGCGGCGCCGAGCTCGTACAGCTCCGCCAAGGCGCCGCCGAACCGAAGATCCAGGCGCAGGAGCCGCTGGAGGGGGAGTGGGTCGGCGATCTGCTCGCCACCGCCGCCGGCCGCGTCCTCGACGAGCGCTTCGCGCCCGTCACCGGCCGCCAGTGCGACCACTGCTCCTTCCGCAGCTCGTGCAGCGCCCGCCCCGAGGGCCGCCAGACCGTGGAGTGAGACGGGAGGGGCGGGAGGCGTCCGGCATGCGGCGGGCGGCGGGGAGTGTCGGTGGGTGCGGCTAGCCTCTTCACGTGTCCGCGCGTCCGTCCGTCCTCACCGACCCCGAGCAGCTCAAGGAGCTCCTCGGCATCCCCTTCACACCCGAACAGCTCGCCTGCGTCACGGCCCCGCCCGCCCCGCAGGTCATCGTCGCCGGCGCCGGCTCCGGCAAGACCACCGTCATGGCCGCCCGCGTGGTCTGGCTGGTCGGCACCGGCGCGGTCGCGCCCGAGCAGGTCCTCGGCCTGACCTTCACCAACAAGGCTGCCGGCGAGCTGTCCGAGCGCGTACGCAAGGCCCTCGCGCGGGCCGGCATCGCCGACCCGGACCCTTCCCCGGCCGACACCGGGGCGGCCGGCGGCGAACCGCGGATCTCCACCTACCACGCCTTCGCCGGCCAGCTCCTCAAGGACCACGGCCTGCGCATCGGCCTGGAGCCCAGCTCCCGCCTCCTCGCCGACGCCACCCGCTTCCAGCTCGCCGCCAAGGTGCTGCGCGAGGCCCCCGGCCCGTACCCCTTCCTCACCAAGTCCGTCCCCGACCTCGTGGGCGACCTCCTCGCGCTCGACGCCGAGCTCTCCGAGCACCTGGTCGAACCGGACGCGCTGCGGGCGTACGACACCGAGCTGCTGAACACCCTCGCCGAGGTCAAGCTCACCAACGACGACCTGCGCAAGGTGCCGGAGGCCGTGCGCGGCCGCCTGGAACTGCTGGAGCTCGTCAGCCGCTACCGCGCCGCCAAACGCTCCCGCGACCTCTTCGACTTCAGCGACCAGATAGCCCTCTCCGCCCGGCTCGCCACCACCCGCCCCGAGGTCGGCGCCCTGCTGCGCGAAGAGTTCAAGGTGGTCCTCCTGGACGAGTACCAGGACACCTCCGTCGCCCAGCGCCTCCTGCTCTCCGGCCTCTTCGGCGCGGGCACCGGCCACGCCGTGACCGCCGTCGGCGACCCCTGCCAGGCCATCTACGGCTGGCGCGGCGCCTCCGTGGCCAACCTCGACGACTTCCCCGAGCACTTCCCGCACGCCGACGGAACCCCCGCCACCCGGTTCTCGCTCAGCGAGAACCGGCGCAGCGGCGGCCGCCTGCTCGACCTCGCCAACGGGCTCGCGGCCCCGCTGCGCGACATGCACGAGGGGGTCGAGGCGCTGCGCCCCGCGCCCGACGCGGAGGGCGCCGGCTTCGTCCGGGCCGCCCTGCTGGAGACCCACGCCGAGGAGCTGGAGTGGCTCGCGGACTCCGTCGCGCACCTGGTCCGCACCGGGACGGAGCCCCGCGAGATCGCCGTACTGTGCCGGTCCGCCGGGGACTTCGCGCGGATCCAGGCCGTCTTGGTCGAGCGGGACGTCCCCGTGGAAGTGGTCGGCCTGTCGGGGCTCCTCCACCTCCCCGAGGTCGCCGACCTCGTCGCCGTCTGCGAGGTCCTCCAGGACCCGGGCGCCAACGCCTCCCTCGTCCGGCTCCTCATCGGCCCGCGCTGGCGGATCGGCGCGCGGGACCTGGCCCTGCTGGGCCGCCGCGCCCGGCTGCTGGTGGGCCGCTCGCCGGCCGACGCGGATCCCGACGAACGGCTGGCGGCGGCGGTGGAGGGGGTCGACCCGGCGGAGATCGTGTCCCTGGCCGACGCGTTGGAGACCTTCCTCGACGGCGCGGGATCGGCCCCCGACGACCTGCCCTTCTCGGCGGAGGCCCGGGTCCGCTTCGCCCACCTCGCCCAGGAACTGCGCGACCTGCGGCGCTCGCTGGCCGATCCCCTGATGGACGTCCTGCACCGCGTCCTGGCCGCGACGGGCCTGGAAGTGGAGCTCTCGGCCTCCCCCCACGCCCTGGCGGCCCGCCGCCGCGAGACACTGTCGAACTTCATGGACGTCGCCGCGGGCTTCGCCGCCCTGGACGGCGAGGCCTCGCTGCTGGCCTTCCTGGCCTTCCTGCGCACGGCCGCCCAGTACGAGAAGGGCCTGGACCACGCCCTGCCCGGCGGGGAGAACACGGTCAAGGTCCTGACGGCCCACAAGTCCAAGGGCCTGGAGTGGGACGTGGTCGTCGTCCCCGACCTCTGCGCCGGCTCCTTCCCGAAGGAGAAGCCCCCGGAGGCCTGGACCTCGTACGCGAAGGTGCTCCCGTACGCGCTGCGCGGCGACGCCCCGACCCTGCCCGGGGACCCGGCCTGGACCTCGGCCGGCCTCCGCGCCTTCAAGGCGGCCCTCAAGCACCACAAGACGACGGAGGAACTCCGCCTCGGCTACGTGACCTTCACCCGCCCCCGCTCCCTCCTGCTGGCCTCGGGCCACTGGTGGGGCCCGAGCCAGAAGAAGCGCCGCGGCCCGTCCCCCTTCCTCACGGCCCTCCACGACCACTGCGCGGCCGGCTTCGGCGAGATCGAGGCCTGGGCGGACGAACCGGCGCCCGACGCCGAGAACCCGTCCCTGTCCGCCGCGGCGGAGGCGGACCACTCCTGGCCGCTCCCCCTGGACCGGGGCTCCCTCACCCTCCGCCGAGAGGCGGCGGCCCTGGTGGAGTCCTACCTGGCGACTCCGCCCCCGGAACCGGACGACTCATACCTCTGGCCCCCGCACTGCGAGGACCCGTCCTACGAGGACGAACCCGTTCCGGACCCGGAAGCTCCCTGGGGCACCGCACCCGGCCCGGAGGGCCCTGCCGGGGGGCAGAACCCCGAGGACCCGTGGGCAGTCGAACCGTGGCCGGCGGAGCCCCGGGGCGGCGCAGTCGCGCCCGGCCCTGAAGGCCCCGCCCCCGTGGGGCAGGACCCTGAGGACCCGTGGGCGGGCGAGCCCTGGGCGGCCGCCACCCCGCAGCCCTCGCGCCCCGCAGCCGGGGCCGCAGACCCCACCCACGGGCCGCGCCACGGCGCAGCCGAGTCGGGCATCCCCGCCGGCCGGAGCGGCGGCGCAGCCGAGTCGGGCATCCCCGCCGGCCGGAGCGGCGGCGCAGCCGAGTCGGGCACCCCTGCCGGCTCGAGCGGCGGCGCGGCCGAGTCGGGTCCCGTCACCCCCGAAGAGGCGCGGGCCATCGCCTCCTGGGACCGCGACCTCGAAGCCCTCGAGGGCGAGCTCCGCCGTGCCCGCGCCGCCGTCCGCGACGTCCCGCTCCCCGCCGCGCTCTCCGCCAGCCAGCTCCTGCGGCTCGCCGCCGACGAGCCCGGCTTCGTCCGCGAGCTCGCCCGCCCCATGCCCAAGCCCCCCCAGCCCGCCGCCCGCCAGGGCACCCGCTTCCACGCCTGGGTCGAGTCCCGCTTCGACGAGCTCCCGCTCCCGCTCCTCGACGTCCTCGACCCCGTCACCGAGCTCCCCGGATCCGACCAGGAGGTCGCAGACGAGGCCGACCTCGACTCCCTCAAGGCCGCCTTCGAGCGCAGCCCGTACGCCGACCGCCCGCCCCATCGGATGGAGGCCCCGGTCCAGCTCACCCTCGCCGGCCGCGTCATCCGCGGCCGGATCGACGCCGTGTACCAGAACCCGGACGGTTCGTACGAGATCGTCGACTGGAAGACCGGCCGCACCACCGAGGCCGACCCCCTCCAGCTCGCGATCTACCGCCTGGCCTGGGCCGAAGCCACCGGAACCCCCCTCGACCAGGTCACCGCCGCCTTCCTCCACGTCCGCAGCGGCCGCGTCATCCGCCCCCGCGACCTCCCCGACCGCGCCCGCCTTGAGCGGATCCTCCAAGGGGAACCGGGCCCGGACGGTGCCCACCAGGCGGACAGCTAGGCTCGTGGGCATGAGCGACACCCCGCCGGACAGCGTCGTCCGCACGTACATCGACACCCACCGCGCCGCCTTCCTCGACGACCTCGCCGAGTGGCTCCGCATCCCCTCCGTCTCGGCCCAGCCCGAGCACGCGGGCGACGTACGCCGCAGCGCGCAATGGCTCGCGGCGAAGCTCAAGGAGACCGGTTTCCCGGTCGCCGAGGTCTGGGAGACCCCCGGCGCCCCCGCCGTCTTCGCGCACTGGCCGGCCGCCGACCCGGCCGCACCCACCGTCCTCGTCTACGGGCACCACGACGTGCAGCCCGCCGCCCTCGCCGACGGCTGGCACACCGACCCGTTCGAGCCGGTGGTCCAGGGCGGCCGCATGTACGGCCGCGGCGCCGCCGACGACAAGGGCCAGGTCTTCTTCCACACCCTCGGCGTACGCGCGCACCTGGCGGCCACCGGCGCCGCCGCCCCCGCCGTGCACCTCAAGCTCCTCATCGAGGGCGAGGAGGAGTCCGGCTCCATCCACTTCCGCGCCCTGGTCGAGGAGCGGGCCGAGGCGCTCGCCGCCGATGTCGTGATCGTCTCCGACACCGGCATGTGGTCCGAGACCACCCCCACCGTCTGCACCGGCATGCGCGGCGTCGCCGACTGCGAGATCGACTTCCACGGCCCGGACCAGGACATCCACTCCGGCGCCTTCGGCGGGGCCGTCCCCAACCCGGCCACCGTCGCGGCCCGCCTGGTCGCGGCCCTGCACGACGCCGACGAGCGGGTCACGATCCCCGGCTTCTACGACAACATCACCGAGCTGACCGACGCCGAGCGCCGGCTGATCTCCGAGCTCCCCTTCGACGAGTCCGAGTGGCTCCGTACGGCCAAGTCCCACGCGGCCGCCGGCGAGAAGGGCTACTCCACCCTGGAGCGGGTCTGGGCCCGCCCGACCGCCGAGGTCAACGGCATCGGCGGCGGCTACCAGGGCCCCGGCGGCAAGACCATCGTGCCCGCCTCCGCCCACCTGAAGCTCTCGTTCCGCCTGGTGTCGGGGCAGGACCCGTACGAGGTCGAAGCGGCCGTACGGGACTGGGTGGCGGCCCGGATCCCCGACGGAATCCGGCACTCCATCGTCTTCGGCGCGCCGACCCGCCCGTGCCTGACGCCGCTGGACCACCCGGCGCTGCAGTCGGTCGTACGGTCCATGGGCCGCGCCTTCGGCCAGGAGGTCCGCTTCACCCGCGAGGGCGGCTCCGGCCCGGCGGCGGACCTCCAGGACGTCCTGGACGCGCCCGTCCTGTTCCTCGGCATCTCCGTCCCGTCCGACGGCTGGCACTCGCCGAACGAGAAGGTCGAGCTGGACCTGCTCCTCAAGGGCGTCGAGACGACCGCCTACCTGTGGGGCGACCTGGCCGCCCACTGGAAGCCCGCCTGACCGCCCGACCCGCACCCAGCACGTGAGTCTCTGAGCCTGCCTTGTCCCACCACCGGGGGAGTTGGAAGTACCTGTGAGCACCCATACCGAGCGCCCTCTCTCGCTCACCGCGCCCAGCGGAATCGACCGTGCCGCGCACCACCGCCTCGACGAGGCCTGGCTCGCCGCCGCCTGGAGCCACCCGACGACCCGCGTCTTCGTCGTCTCCGGCGGCCAGGTCCTGATCGACGACACCCCCGACGGGAGCACCGGCATCGTCATGACCCCGGCCTTCGAGGCCCCCGTCACCGAGACCCACCGGTACTTCCTGGGCACCGACGAGGACGGCGTACGGTACTTCGCGCTCCAGAAGGACGCGCTGCCGGGCCGCATGGACCAGTCGGCCCGCCCGGCCGGCCTGCGCGAGGCCGGACTGCTGCTGAACCCGCGCGACGCCGGGCTCATGGTGCACGCGGTCGCCCTGGAGAACTGGCAGCGGATGCACCGCTTCTGCTCCCGCTGCGGCGAGCGCACGGTGGTCGCGGCCGCCGGGCACATCCGCCGCTGCCCGGGCTGCGGCGCGGAGCACTACCCGCGCACCGACCCGGCCGTGATCATGCTGGTCACGGACGACCAGGACCGCGCGCTGCTGGGCCGCCAGGTGCACTGGCCGGAGGGCCGGTTCTCCACCCTCGCCGGGTTCGTCGAACCCGGCGAGTCGATCGAGCAGTCCGTCGTCCGCGAGGTGTGGGAGGAGGCGGGCGTCAGGATCGGCGAGGTCGAGTACGTGGCCAGCCAGCCGTGGCCCTTCCCGTACAGCCTGATGCTGGGCTTCAACGCCCGCGCCACCACCTCGGAGATCAACGTCGACGGCGAGGAGATCCAGGAGGCCCGCTGGTTCTCCCGCGAGGAGCTCCGCGAGGCCTTCGAGTCCGGCGAGGTCATCCCCCCGTCGGGCATCTCCATCGCCGCCCGCCTCGTCGAACTCTGGTACGGCCGCCCCCTCCCGAAGCCCGCCCCCGCCGCCTGACGCAGAAGGCCCCCGCCGGGGCGGGGGCCTTTCTGGAGCGAGGGGGGCGTCAGACGGCGAGGGCCTGCTTGACCTGGGCCAGGCTCGGGTTCGTCATGACCGACTCGCTGCCGCCGGGGGAGACCACGAGGACGGTGGGGACCGTCTGGTTGCCGTTGTTCGCCTTCTCGACGAAGGCCGCGGACTCGGGGTCCAGCTCGATGTTGATCTCGTTGTACGCGATGCCTTCCCGGTCCAGCTGGGTCTTCAGCCGGCGGCAGTAGCCGCACCAGGTCGTGCTGTACATCGTCACGGAACCCTTGTCCTGCATGCTGCGGTCTCCTCTGTGGCGTCTCGGGGGCCTCGGTGGTCCGAGTAGTCGAACGTACGGCACCGCGCCGCCATTCCCGTACGGGAGGCGGCCGGGCCGGTGTGACAAGTACGACGGACAAGGGCGGCCTGTGGACAAGTTTCCCGCCCGACCCACGAGACCTGGCAGCATGGCGGGGTGACAGCAGCAACGCACTCCTCATCCTTCCCCGCCGCCGCCGACTCGGCGGACGCGGTGCTCCTGGGCCTGGACCCGGAGCAGCGCGAGGTCGCCACGACCCTGCGCGGACCGGTGTGCGTACTGGCGGGCGCCGGCACCGGCAAGACCCGCGCGATCACCCACCGCATCGCCTACGGCGTCCGGTCCGGCCAGCTCATGCCGGCCAGTGTGCTGGCCGTCACCTTCACCAACCGCGCCGCCGGCGAGATGCGCGGCCGCCTGCGCGGCCTCGGCGCGGAGGGGGTCCAGGCCCGCACCTTCCACTCCGCCGCCCTGCGCCAGCTCCAGTACTTCTGGCCCAAGGCGGTCGGCGGCGACGTCCCCCGGCTCCTGGAGCGCAAGATCCAGTTCGTCGCCGAGGCCGGCGCCCGGTGCCGCATCCGCCTCGACCGCGGCGAGCTGCGCGACGTCACCGGCGAGATCGAGTGGGCCAAGGTCACCCAGACCGTGCCCGCCGACTATCCGGCGGCCGCCCTCAAGGCAGGCCGCGAGGCCCCCCGGGACATGGCCGAGATCGCCCAGATCTACGGGACGTACGAGCAGCTCAAGCGCGACCGCGGTGCGATCGACTTCGAGGACGTGCTGCTCCTGACCGTCGGCATCCTCCAGGACCGCCACGACATCGCCGAGCAGATCCGCGCCCAGTACCAGCACTTCGTCGTCGACGAGTACCAGGACGTCAGCCCGCTCCAGCAGCGGCTCCTCGACCTCTGGCTCGGCGAGCGCGACAGCCTGTGCGTCGTCGGCGACGCCAGCCAGACGATCTACTCCTTCACCGGGGCCACCCCCGACCACCTGCTGAACTTCCGCAACCGCTACCCGCAGGCCACCGTGGTCAAGCTGGTCCGCGACTACCGCTCCACCCCGCAGGTGGTCCACCTCGCCAACGGCCTGCTCAACCAGGCCAAGGGGCGCGCCGCCGAGCACCGACTCGAGCTGGTCTCGCAGCGCGAGCCCGGCCCCGCCCCCGTCTACGCCGAGTACCCGGACGAGCCCGCCGAGGCCGAGGGCGTCGCCGCGCGGATCCGCGACCTGATCGCGGCGGGCGTCCCGGCCGGCGAGATCGCCGTGCTCTACCGCATCAACGCCCAGTCCGAGGTCTACGAGCAGGCCCTCGCCGATGCCGGCGTCCCGTACCAGCTGCGCGGAGCCGAGCGCTTCTTCGAGCGCCAGGAGGTCCAGAAGGCCATCCTCGCGCTGCGCGGAGCCGCCCGCTCCGGCGGCAACGACCCGCTCCTCGACGACGTCGTCGAGCTCGGCTCCCAGGTCCGGGCCGTGCTCAGCTCCACCGGCTGGTCCACCGAGCCGCCGGCCGGCTCCGGCGCCGTCCGCGACCAGTGGGAATCGCTCGCCGCGCTGGTCCGGCTCGCCGAGGACTTCGCCCGCGCCCGGCCCGGAGCCAGCCTGGCCGACCTCACGATCGAGCTCGAGGAGCGCAAGGCCGCCCAGCACGCCCCGACCGTCCAGGGCGTCACCCTGGCCTCGCTGCACGCGGCGAAGGGCCTGGAGTGGGACTCCGTGTTCCTCGTCGGCCTCACCGACGGCATGATGCCGATTACCTACGCCAAGACCGACGATCAGATCGAGGAGGAGCGCCGGCTGCTCTATGTCGGCGTCACCCGGGCCCGCTTGCACCTGACCCTCTCCTGGGCGCTCTCCCGCGCTCCCGGCGGCCGGACCTCCCGACGCCCCAGCCGCTTCCTGAACGGCCTGCGGCCGGGCTCCGCGGCCCCGGGAACGGGACCGGGCGGCGCGGCCGAGCGGGCCGCCGCCCGCAAGCGCGGCCGCCGCGGCCCCGCGCTGTGCCGGGTCTGCGGCAAGACGCTGACCGAGGCCGGCGAGATGAAGCTGATGCGCTGCGAAGACTGTCCTTCCGACATGGACGAAGGACTCTACGAGCGGCTGAGGGTGTGGCGGTCGGACCGGTCGAAGGAGCAAGGCCTGCCCCCCTACTGCGTCTTCACGGACAAGACGCTGATGGCGATCGCGGAGGCCGGACCCTCCGAGGCGGGGGAGCTCGCGATGATCTCCGGGGTGGGCGTCCGCAAGCTCGAGCGGTACGGCGCCGACGTGCTGGCCATCTGTGCAGGTCAGGAACCCGGGGTCGAGGATCCTGACGACGCGTAGAAACTCGTCGGAAAAATAGTTTGCACATGCCCAGCGAAGACCCATAGGTTCTTAGCAACGGAAACGGTGGCTTCTCCGAAGCCCCGGATCCGTGCTGTACTTATCCGAATACGCATGGGACAGGCCCCCGGGCCACCGTCCCCGAGACGCCGAGAGGAGGCGAGACCAGTGACCAGCTTCATGACCGCCATCAAAATGACCGATCGCTCGGTCACCGCTTCCTGCCTGCTCGGTTCCGTCTCCCTCCGGGGTACCGGTCTGTCCGCGATTGCCGCTGACAGCCCCGCCCTCTCGGCGGCCCTTGCGGCCGGCGCGCGCCGCAATGAGCGACCGACCAAGGCACTGGTGGCAGTAGCGGAAGCCCAGGCGCATGGCGCCTATGGATTCGCGGCCGCAGCCGGTGCCGCCAGTGCCGGATTCAAGACGCAGCAGACGAAGCAGACGACGAAGCAGCAGCACCACCTGATGTGGGCCTTCCGTGGGCTCGAACCCTGGAGTGATCCAGCCTGATCGCGTGATCAGGCCGGCGCCTTCAGGGCCGCGGAACCCCACCCGGGATCCGCGGCCCTTCTGTTTGTCCCCGAACGGGGAACGACGGAGCGAAGGGGCCTCGGGACTGGCAAGACCAGTCGGTGAAGCGAAGCAGCCCAGCCGCCACCCGGCCAACCGGCCGGAACGACTAGCCGAACAAGACGAGGAAGAAACCACCGTGCAACTCGAAGCGCACGCCCCGTCCGTAACGCAGACCCAAACGATCTCCCCGCCCGCAGTCCCGGAGGACCACGCCTTGACCCCGCTCACCGCGCTGACCGCGCTCGACGACGCCATCGAGAACCTCGGCGTCCCCGTTCCGTGCCGCACCTTCGACCCCGAGGTCTTCTTCGCCGAGTCCCCGGCCGACGTCGAGTACGCCAAGTCCCTGTGCCGGACCTGCCCGCTGGTCGAGGCCTGCCTCGCCGGGGCGACCGAGCGCCGCGAGCCCTGGGGTGTCTGGGGTGGCGAGCTCTTCGTCCAGGGTGTCGTCGTAGCCCGGAAGCGCCCGCGTGGCCGTCCGCGCAAGAACCCGGTTGTCGCGGCATGACCGCCAACGGAACCATCGACCGCCCCCTCACGCACGACCCCCTGAAGCAGGCCCTCATGACCGCCCACACGACGAGCGAGCAGCCGCACGGCTCCGCCCACGCAGACTTCATCACCGCCGGCGCGATCACCTCGCGTCAGAACAGGACCCGCGAAATGCAACTCATCCCAGAAGCCCTGGCCCGTGCCCATATGGACGACCGCATGCGTGAGGCCGACGCCGAGCGTCACGCCCTGCGCCTGCTGGCCGCCCGCCGCATGCAGCGGCGAGCCGAGCGCGTCTCGATGCGCGCCCGGCGCGCGCTGGCCATGGCCGTCATGCACTGACAGCTGACGCCCAGCCGAGAAGAGGCTCCCCGGGGGGACCGGTCCGAAGGGACCGGTCCCCCCGGTGCGTTGCGGAGGCCAGTCCACCCCCTACGGGGATATCGTCTGGAGGTGGACCAGCAGACCCCCCACCCCGGCCCTGCGGGACCCGAGCCCCAGCCCGTCGTCTGCGCGCGCTGCGGCACACAGTCCCCCAACGGCGCCCCGCCCACCTGGACCTGCTCGGTGGAGAACGGGACGAGACAGTACTTCTGCGTCGACTGCGCCCGGGCCAACCTCCGGGCGATCGAGGGCAGGCTCGACTCCTCCTGGTGGTGAGCCGGCCCCGCCCTGGCCGCCCTCACTCCGCGGTCGGGAACCCCGGCAGCCAGGAGTCCAGTTCGTCGCGCAGCCGCACCGTCGCGCCCAGCTGGCACAGCACGCCGATGGTGCTCAGCGTCACCCGGTGGATCAGCAGGTACGAGGGCGGCAGGTTGATCTGCCGGCCCAACTGGTGTGCGGGGGACCGGGGATCGGCGATCCGCGCCGCCTGGCCGCGCAGCCACGGCCGGGTGAAGGTGAACTCCTCGGCCTCCGCCGGCTCGATGATCGGCTTCAGGTAGTCCAGCACCGCGTCGGGGTCCAGATCGATGGACTCCTTCACGAACCCCTCGGCGCACAGGTGCCCGTAGACCCCTTCGGCGTCACCGTCCAGCGTCATCCGCAGCGACCGGCCGATGGGCTTGGGCCAGCCACCGGGCAGCCGGTCCACCGTGCCGAAGTCCAGGACGCCCAGCTGCAACCGGCCGTCCGGCCCGGATATCAGCCGGAAGTTCCCCGGGTGCGGATCCGCGTGCAGCAGCCCGGTCCGCGCGGGCCCGGAGAAGAGGAACCGGGCCAGGAGCTGTCCGGCGCGGTCGCGCTCCTCCTGTGTGCCGTCGGATATCACCTCCGACAGCGGAGTCCCCTCCATCCACTCGGTCACCAGCACCTGGTCGCCCTGGTGCACGACATCCGGTACGACCACGTCCGGGTCCCCCTCGAACGCGTCCGCGTGCGTCCGCTGGGCCTCGGCCTCCAGCTCGTAGTCGAGCTCCTCCGCGACCCGGTTGCGCAACTCCTTGATCAGCGGCTTGATCTCCATGCCGGGTATCAGCGGCCCCAACAGCCCCGCGAACCGGCCCAGCTGCTTCAGGTCCGACAGCAGCGCCTCACCGGCCCCCGGGTACTGGACCTTGACCGCGACCTGTCGGCCGTCGTGCCACACGGCGCGGTGCACCTGCCCGATGGAGGCCGCCGCGGCCGGCTTGTCCTCGAACTCCTCGAAGAGATCCCGCCAGTCCGCACCGAGCCGGTCGGCCAGCACCTGGTGCACGGTGGCCGCGGGCAGCGGCGGCGCCGCCTCCTGAAGCTTGGTCAGCGCCGCCCGGTAGGGCCCCGCGACCTCCTCGGGCAGAGCCGACTCGAAGACCGACAGGGCCTGCCCGAACTTCATGGCACCGCCCTTCAGCTCCCCGAGCGTTCGGAACAACTGCTCGGCGGTGCGGTTCTGAAGCTCCCGCGCCACGATCTCCGCGGACTTGCCCCCGATCCGCTTGCCCAGCCCCCACGTGGCCCGACCCGCCATGCCGAGCGGCAGCGCGGCCAGCTTGACGGTACGGGTGACCGCCTTCCGGGGAAGATCAGACATACGCCCCTCCATTTCCCAGACAGCCGCGCCGCAGCGGCGGTTCAGCCGGACCGGCAACCCTCAGACCTCGGACCCCAAGCATCCTGTCATGGCCCTCCGGGGCGATCCGCTCCCGATCCTCCTCCCGACCGCTCCAGCGCCGCTGGACCCTCCCCGCTCGCCCCGCACGGGCAGTCGGGGTGGGGGCGAAGGGGGTTCGGCTCCCAGTGCAGGGTCGGGAGCGCGGCCTCCCAGCGGGAGGCGGTGGAGGCGGGGAGTTCGCCGTCGAGGAAGGACAGGGCGTGGGCCGCGGCCAGGCCGGCCACCGCGGTGGACAGGCCGAGGTCGCAGGCGGCATGGGCTCTTCGGCGGTGGGCCGAACGCCACTGCACCAGCATGCGCGGCCAGGCCGGATCCAGGTCCACCCGGTCGCGCTCCATGCACCCCGCGCACGCCGTCGCCCCCGGCAGGACCAGCGGCCCCACCAGCCCCGTGCCCTCCAGCACTCCCGCGTACAGGTGCGGGATGCCCGTGGCGACCCAGCCGGCGGCGGTGTCCGGATCCGGGGCCCAGGCGTGCAGACCGTCGCGCGGCGCGACCACCACCAGTGCGAGCCCGGGCTCCGGCCCCCCGCTCTCGGCGGCCCGAGGGCCGCGTCCCGGGGCGGACTCGCGCACCAGCTTTCCCGCGGCCTCGGCTCTCAGCCGGCCCACGCTTCCGGGACCCAGCCCGCCCGGGGCCACGTCCGCCGGCTCCACCCGGCCCCCGTCGAGCACTTCGACCCCGCCCACGCCGGCCCCGGCCAGGACCGCCGCGATCAGGGCGCCGACGCGGCCGCTCCCGCGCACCTGCACCCGTATCGCCCGGCGTGCGGCGATGCCCCGCAAGTCCCCGCCCGGCGCCCGGTGGACCAGCGACAGCGAGCCCAGATCGGGCGCCAGCCGCTCCAGGGCCTCCGGCCGTTCGCGCACGGCCTGCGCCCGCGGGCCGCCGGCGGTGACGTCGTCGATCAGCCCCGCCCCCGCCAGCCGCCGGACCAGCTCGTCGGCCTGGCCGTCCGGCAGCCCCATCCCCGAGGCCTCCGCCCGCAACAGCTCCATCCCCCGCGTCCCGTCGATCCGGTCGATGAGCGTGCCCGTCGCCGTGTCCACGGGACCGAGCACCACCGCGTGCGCGGGAGTCACCCCGAACTGCACCGTTTGCATATCCCGCCAGGCCCGAGCCAGCGCCGGCTTCACCTTCGGATACATCGCCATCCCCCGTTCCCGAAATTCCTCCGCGTTCTGCGTTCGTTCCACCGCAACAGTGCCCGCCCGCCGAAGTCCGCGCAGAAATTTGTCCACAGGCAAGGGGTATTAGGCATATGGGATGAAGAAATAGGGCGTTCCGTGTGTACCCCGTGAATCGATCATGTTCGAACCCCGGACGGGCGGGACTTCCGCCACGGCTACCGGGTACCGTCGTGGCGTGTCCGCCGACCCACCGCAGCGCGCCGTAGAAGTCCGCCGGAGCGCGCGCCGCCGCAGGACCGTATCCGCCTATCGCGAGGGTGACCGTACGGTCGTCCTCATCCCTGCCCGCATGTCGGAGGCCGAGGAGCAGCGCTGGGTGGGCGTCATGCTCGACAAGCTGGCCGCGCAGGAGAGCAAGCGCACCCTCGGGGACGCGGAACTCACCGAGCGCGCCGAGCGTTTGTCCGAGCAGTTCTTCAGCGGCCGCGCCCGCCCCCGCTCGGTCCGCTGGGTCACCAACCAGAACACCCGCTGGGGCTCCTGCACCCCCGCCGAGGGCAGCATCCGGCTCTCGCACCGCCTCCAGGGGATGCCGGAGTACGTCGTCGACTACGTGCTCCTGCACGAGCTGGCGCACCTCCTCGTGCCCGGCCACGGCCCCCGCTTCTGGCAGCTGCTGGAGGCCTACCCCCGCACCGAGCGGGCCCGCGGATACCTGGAGGGCGTGGTCGCCGCCGAACGCCTCCCGAAGGTCCCCGCCGCGCGCGAGGAATAGCCCGACCCCACGCGCCCGGCAACATCGCACACGGAGATGTGTACCGGGTCGGTACCGACTTGGCCGGATGTCGGCAGTTGCCGTTAGCCTGAGCGGCACGCATTCACAGTCGGGATGGGGGACGGTCGTTACGCATGGGTAGGGAATTCCAACGGGGCCACAAGGCCAAGATCAGTGATCTGACGGCGGGCACCGATCTGTATGTCGGTGTCCAGATCGCCGGGCCCGGACTCACCTTCGACATCAGCTGTTTCGGCCTCGACGCGAACGAGCAGCTGTCGGACGACCGCTACTTCGTCTTCTTCAACCAGCCGAAGTCGCCAGAGGAGTCGATCCAGCAGCTCGGTGCCCAGGCCGGTGACACCGAATCATTCCGGGTGACCCTGGACCGCGTTCCGGCGTCCATCCACAAGCTGTCCTTCACCGCCACCATCGACGGCGCCGGACAGATGTCGCAGATCGGGCCCGGCTACATCCGCATCGTCGCGGGCGGCGAAGAGGTCGTCCGCTACGCCTTCACCGGCTCGGAGTTCACCACCGAGCGGGCCGTGATGCTCGGCGACTTCTACCTCAAGGACGTGTGGCGCTTCGCCGCCGTCGGCCAGGGCTTCGACGGCGGACTCGCCGCGCTGCTCAAGAACTTCGGCGGCGAGGTCGCCGAGGAGGAGCAGCAGCAGCCCGCGGCCCAGGCCGGCGCCGCGCCCGGGTTCGCCCCGCCGCCGCAGGCAGCCGCTCCCGCGCCGTCGTTCGGCGCCCCGGCGGCCCCGCAGGCCCCGGCCCCCGCGCCGTCGTTCGGCGCTCCGGCCCCCGCCCCGCAGGCTCCGGCCCCCGCGCCCTCCTTCGGGACGCCGCCCGTGCCCGCCCCCGCCCCGCAGCCGCAGGCGTACCCGCAGCACTCGGCGCCCACCATGGCCGCCCCGCTCGCCGCCCCGCCGGCCCCCGCGCCGTACGGACAGCCGCCGCAGCAGCCCTCGTACGGCCAGGTCCCCCCGCCCGCCCCGGCCCCCGCCCCCTACGGGCAGCAGCCGCCGCCGGGCTACGGCCAGGTTCCGGGCCAGTTCCCCGGCCAGCAGCCGGGTTACGCCCCGCAGGCCGCCGCCCCCGCCGCGGCCGGTCTCGCCGCGGCCCTCCAGCCGTACAAGGAAGCCCCCACCGGTAGCCGCTGGACCCCGCAGAACCAGCAGCTCATGCGCGTCGACCTGGCCATGGGCGGCCAGGCCGTCCTCGCCCGCCAGGGCAGCATGGTGCTCTACCAGGGCAAGGTCGACTTCAGCTACAAGGGCGCGGGCTTCGCCGGCCGCATCGTCGGCAACGCCACCGGCCAGGAGATGCAGCTCATGCGCTGCACCGGCCGCGGCCAGGTCTTCCTCGCCGAGAACGGCGCGCACCTGCACGCCATCGAGCTCCAGGGCGACGGGATCTGCGTCTCCGCCGAGGCCGTCCTCGCCTTCGACGAGTCCCTCCAGCACGAGGTGCGACGCATCGAAGGCCACGGCATCCCCGGCGGCGCCCTGTTCACCATGCAGTTCTCGGGCACCGGCACGGTGATCGTCAAGACGCACGGCGTCCCGGTCGTCCTGCCCGTCACCCCGACCACCTTCGCGGACAGCAACGCCATCGTCGCGTGGTCCTCCGCCTCCCAGGTGATCCTGTCCAGCCAGGTCCGGCTCCGGCGCAACGCCTACCCCGGCCACAGCGGGGAGACCGTGAACCTCCAGTTCCGCGGTGCTCCCGGCAACTTCATCGTCGTCCAGCCGTACGAGGTCTGAGGGAGCCCGACATGAACGCAATGAACCAGCAGCTCGCGGGCTACGCCCCGACCCCCGTCACGGCCCGCATGGAGAACCACGGCCGGTCCATGCTCAAGGTCGCCATGCAGAGCGGCCAGGACCTCTTCGCCCGCACCGGCTCGATGGTCGCCTACGAGGGCTTCGTCCAGTACGAGCCCAACCCGCCGGCCGTCCGCCAGATGGCCGCGCAGTGGATCACCGGCGAAGGCGCACCACTGATGAAGTGCACCGGCGACGGCCTGCTCTACCTCGCCGACTACGGCGCCGACGTCGTCGTCATCAACCTCAACAACGACTCGCTCTCGGTCAACGGCACCAACCTGCTCGCCTTCGACGCCCACCTCCAGTGGGGCGTCGAGCGGGTCAAGGGCCTCGCCAAGTTCGCGGGCCAGGGCCTGTTCAACGTGGAGGTCGCGGGCACCGGCTGGGTCGCCCTCACCTCCCGCGGCACCCCGATCGTGGTCGACTGCGGCCGCGGCGAGGACGAGACCTACGTCGACCCCGACGCGCTCGTCGCCTGGTCGCCGAACCTGAAGGTCAAGGGGAAGCGCAGCTTCAAGGCCTCGTCGCTGGTCGGCCGGGGCAGCGGGGAGGCCTACCAGATGGCCTTCTCCGGCCAGGGCCTCGTCGTCGTACAGCCCAGCGAGGACAGCACCGACCGGCTCCGGGTACGGGGCTGAGGGGGAGCGGACACATCATGCAGAGCGCACTTTTCGCCCACGCCGAAGCCCAGTCCCAGGACCGGTACACGATCCAGAACCCGCAGCTGCTGCGGGTCTCGCTGACCGGCTCCGACGACGTGCTCGCCCGCAAGGGCGCGATGGTCGCCTACCAGGGGCTCATCGACTTCGACGGCGAGTACCAGACCTCCAACCAGCGCCGCGCCCGCGCCCGCACCGGCGAGGGCCTGGACCTCATGCGCTGCTCCGGGCAGGGCACGGTCTACCTGGCCAACCTGGCCCAGTACGTGCACGTCGTGGACGTGGACCAGGACGGCCTCACGGTCGACAGCAGCTACGTCCTGGCCCTGGACTCCACCCTGCACACCGAGGTCATCGCGGTGGACAGCCAGTACGGGATCTCCGGCTCCGGCAAGTACCAGCTCAACATCAGCGGCCGCGGCAAGGTCGCGCTGATGACCTCCGGGCAGCCGCTGATGATGCACGTCACGCCCGACAAGTACGTCAACGTCGACGCGGACGCCATCGTCGCCTGGTCCACCTCCCTGCGGGTGCAGATGCAGGCCCAGACGCACTCCAGCGGAGTCTGGCGGCGGCGCGGCAACACCGGTGAGGGATGGGAGCTGAGCTTCCTCGGCACCGGCATCGCGCTGGTGCAGCCCAGCGAGGTGCTGCCGCCGCAGAACGCCCAGCTCGGCCAGGGCGTCGCGGCGCAGTTCGGCATGGGCCAGCACGGCTCCCACGCGCAGAACCAGAACAACGCCTGGAACTAGCCGTTCAGGGAACCGGTACGGCGAAGGGGCGGCCCCGCGAGGGACCGCCCCTTCGTCACGTCCTCACGTCCGCGGCTCAGCCGTCCAGCCGCGCCAGGGTCGCCTCCAGCAGCCGCACGACAGAGGTGTCGGCGACCGCCGCCACCTCCTCGTACGGGAACCAGCGCAGGTCCAGCGACTCCTCGCTGATCTCCGCCTCCGCACCGGCCGGCGCCAGCGCCGCGTACTGCACGTCCAGGTGCCAGTTGCAGGGCGCCGGGATCGGATGCCGGTCCAGGCGCACCGGGCCGCCCGGCAGCAGGGTCAGACCGTGCTCGATGCCCGACTCCTCGCGGGCCTCGCGCAGCGCCACCTCCGCCAGGGTCGCGTCGCCGGACTCGCAGTGTCCGCCCATCTGCAGCCACATGCCGAGCTTCTTGTGCAGGGTCAGCAGGACGCGCCCCCGCGCCGGGTCGATCACCAGCGCGCTGCCCGTGACGTGCCCCGCCCGGCAGGGCTTGTAGACCCCGTCCGGGTGGGCCGACAGGTGCTCCAGGTAGAGGTCGCGCAGCTCGGGCTGCTCCTCGTAGGTCTTCAGTACGAGGACCGCGTCTTCGTGCAGGCTCACTTCTTCTCGTCGCCGTCCTCGTCGCGCTTCTCGGCGGCCTCGCCGAGCATCTTGTCCAGCTCCGAGAAGTCCAGCTGCTCGCGGTGGACGAAGCCGTCCGGGTCGTCCAGGTCGGAGGCGGTCGGCAGCATGTCCGGGTGCTCCCACAGGCCGTCGCGGCCGTCGACACCGCGCGCGTCGGTGAGCGAGGCCCACAGCCGCGAGGCGTCGCGCAGCCGGCGCGGGCGCAGCTCCAGGCCGATCAGCGTCGCGAAGGTCTGCTCCGCCGGGCCGCCCGAGGCGCGCCGCCGGCGCATGGTCTCGCGCATGGCGTCGGCCGAGGTCAGCCGGGGCTTGGCCGCCTCGTGCACGACCGCGTCCACCCAGCCCTCGACCAGCGCGAGCGCCGTCTCCAGGCGGGCCAGCGCGGCCTTCTGCTCGGGGGTGTCCTGCGGCTGGAACATGCCGCCCTGGAGCGCCTCCTGGAGCTGCTCCGGATTCGACGGGTCCAGCTGGCCGACCACGTCCTCCAGCTTCGAGGTGTCGACCTTGATGCCGCGGGCGTAGCCCTCGACCGCGCCGAACAGGTGCGAGCGCAGCCACGGGACGTGGGCGAAGAGCCGGGCGTGCGCCGCCTCGCGCAGCGCCAGGTACAGCCGCACCTCCTCCGGGGGCACGCCCAGGTCCTTGCCGAAGGCCGCGATGTTCAGCGGCAGCAGCGCGGCCTTGCCGGCCGGGCCCAGCGGCAGCCCGATGTCGGTGGAGCCGACGACCTCGCCCGCGAGCACGCCCACGGCCTGGCCGATCTGCTGCCCGAACATGGCGCCGCCCATGGATCGCATCATCCCGAGCAGCGGGCCCGCCATGGCCTGCATCTCCTCGGGCAGCACGCTGCCCATGGCCGCGCCGACCCGCTCGGCGACCGGGTCCACGAGCTCCTTCCACACCGGGAGGGTCGCCTCGACCCACTCGGCGCGGCTCCACGCCACGGCCGTCCCCGCGCCCGAGGGCAGCGAGGTCGCGCCGTCCAGCCACAGGTCCGCCAGCCGCACGGCCTCCTCGACCGCGGACTTCTCGGCGACGCCGACGCTGGTGTCCTTCACGCCGTCCGCGGTGCCCTGCGCGACGGTCTGGCGGGCGATGTCCTTGGCCATGTCCCAGTTCACGGGACCGCCCTCGTAGCTGAGCATCTGGCCGAGCTGCTGGAAGGCCGCACCGAGGTCGTTCGGGTTCATCGAACCGAACATCGCGGCGAACGGATTGTCCGCGCCGCCGGGACCGCCCGCGCCGCCCGGCAGGCCCATGCCGGGGAACCCGAACGGATTCGCCGGGCCGCCCTGGCCGCCCTGATTGCCCTTCTTCTTGCCCTCGTCGCCGTTGTCCGGCTCCTCCGGCGGAAGGCCGAATCCGAATGGGGTGTCGCTCACGGGTTTCCTCGGCTCGTAGGGCCGCCGGCGAGGAGCCGACGGGCGGATGGTCCGACAACACACCAAGCGTAGACACCTGACCCGCTTACGGGCTCGGTGCTCCGCCGACTCCTGGGCTGCGGCAGGATGGACATCACCTGGTAGGTACGCGTCACGGCGCGTCCCCACTGAAGACAACCGCTGGAGACGCCCGGTGAGTTCCCCAGATCCGCACCTTTCGGATGAGCGCAGCACGCCGCACGACCCCGAAAACCGCCCCGAGCACGGTGACAGCGCCCCCGGCGTTCGCCAGCCGCGAAACCCGGCCGAGCCCCGCCGGAACAGCCCGGTGATCGCCGTGACCGGCGCCGCGACGGGGGTGGGCGCGGCCCTGGTGAGCCGCCTGGCCGCCTCCGACGAGGTCAAGCAGGTCGTGGCGATCGACGAGCGGCGCGGGGACTGCGCGACCGCCCAGTGGCACGTCCTGGACGTACGGGACCCCGCGATCGCCGAGAAGCTGCGGGGTGCCGACGTGGTCGTCCACCTCGCGCTGGACCTCGATCTGGAGACGGACCCGGCGGCCCGTACGGCGTACAACGTGCGCGGGACCCAGACCGTGCTCACCGCCGCCGCGGCGGCCGGGGTGCACCGGGTCGTGCTCTGCACCTCCGCGATGGTCTACGGGGCCCTGCCCGACAACGACATCCCGCTCTCGGAGGACTCCGAGCTGCGGGCCACGGCGGAGGCCACCGGCGTCGGGGACCTGCTGGAGATCGAACGGCTGGGGCGGCGGGCCCCGCGGGCGCACCCGGGCCTGAACGTCACGGTGATCCGCCCGGCGGTCCTGGTCGGCGGTACGGACACGGCCCTGACCCGGTACTTCGAGTCCCCGCGGCTGCTCGTGGTGGCCGGATCCCGGCCGACGTGGCAGTTCTGCCACGTGGAGGACCTGGTCAGCGCGCTGGAGTACGCGGCCCTGGAGAAGGTCGAGGGCGAGCTCGCGGTGGGCTGCGAGGGGTGGCTGGAGCAGGAGGAGGTGGAGGAGCTGAGCGGTATCCGCCGCATGGAACTCCCCTCGGCGGTGGCCCTGGGCGCGGCGGCCCGGCTGCACCGGATCGGCCTGACGCCGTCGCCCGCCGGGGACCTCGCGTACACGATGCACCCGTGGGTGGTCAGCGTGAGCGGGCTGCACGCGGCGGGGTGGCGGCCGCGCTGGACCAACGAGGAGGTGCTGGCCGAGCTGCTCCAGGAGGTGGCGGGGCGGCACACCGTGGCCGGCCGCCGGCTGGGCCGCAAGGACGCGGCCACCGCTGCCGGGGCCGCCGGCGCGACGGTGGCCCTGCTGGGCGCTGCCGCAGCCGTGCGGCGGGCCCGTCGGCGGCGCGGGCTGTAGCCGCCCTTTGCCCGCGGCGCCGCCGCGCAAGCGCCCCCCCCGGGCTGCGCCCGGGCTCCTGGGGCTCCGCCCCGGACCCCGCGCCCCAAACGCCGGCGAGGCTGGATTCGGCCGAGGCTGGACGTTGCTCCCAAGGGGGGTGGTGCGCCCCGGGCGAAACTGCTATTCCGCCGCGTCAGCGGCTAGGGCACGATGGACGGTATGGCACCGCACTTCGATCACCCCGGCGAGCAGGCCGCTTCGGACCCCATCCGGCTGCTCGCGATCCGTGAGACCCCGCTTTCGATCGACGAGGTCTTCAAGGCCGTCGGCGACGATGCGACGGGCGGTACGACGCTCTTCGTCGGCACGGTGCGCAACCACGACGGCGGCTCGGACGTCGATTCGCTCGGCTACTCCTGCCACCCCACGGCCGAGGCCGAGATGCGCCGGGTCGCCGAGCGCGTCGTGGCGAAGTACCCGGTCCGCGCCCTGGCCGCCGTGCACCGCGTGGGCGACCTGTCCGTCGGCGACCTGGCGGTCGTCGTCGCCGTGTCCTGCCCGCACCGCGGCGAGGCCTTCGAGGCCTGCCGGATGCTGATCGACGACCTCAAGCACGAGGTCCCGATCTGGAAGCACCAGACGTTCGCCGACGGCACCGAGGAGTGGGTCGGCGCCTGCTGAGGCGGGCGCGGGCCCCGCGTGTGGAGGCGCCCCCGGAAGGGGGTAGCCTCGCACCCGTTCGGCCGCGCAACACGCCCTCGATTTGCGTAACCCCTTCCCGGGCACCAGCGTTGAAGCCACAACGAAACGTAAGCACTTCGGGGTAGGGAGGCAGGCCCATGGCGTCTCTGGCGTGGTTGCTGATTCCGCTGTTCGCCGCGATCGGCGCGGGGATATGGGGCAGCTGGGCGGCACGCGACCGCACGCAAGGCGACATATCCGAGCTGGCCGGATACGCACGGTTCCGTGAAGTGATGGACAAGGCCGACAAGGCCGGCAAGACCGACAGGTCCGTAGAGGTCAGGGCCAAAGCAGGGGCCCACTCCGGTTCCGACGCCGTCTGAGCGTCCCGTGAGAAGGGCCGGGCCTCATCTGAAATCCGCCTGAGAGTTTCGCCCGCGGGCCCCGTACGGACCGGCCCCGGGGGCCGCCCGTCAGGGCCGTCCCGTACTGTCGGATCCATGCCACGCCGCACCGCGACGATGCTCGCCTCCACCCTCGTGCTGTTCGCGCTGCTCTGCGCAGGCGTCTTCATCAAGGTCCCGTACTCGGAGATGAGCCCGGGCCCCACCGTGAACACCCTCGGGGACTCGCACGGCGAGCCCGTCCTCAACATCTCGGGGCGCAAGACGTACCCGACCAGCGGTCACCTCAACATGACGACGGTCCGCGTCACGGGCGCGGACTACGACATGAACCTGCTGGAGGCGGTGTACGGGTGGCTGGCCGACGACAACATCGTCGTGCCGCACGAGAACCTCTACCCGGACGGCAAGACGGAAGAGCAGTCCACGCAGGAGAACGCCGAGGAGTTCAGCCAGTCGCAGCAGAGCGCCAAGGTGGCCGCCCTCAAGCAGCTCGGCATCCCGGTCACCGCCCGCGTGATCGTCGCCTCCGTGGTCAAGGCGAGCCCCGCCGACGGCAAGCTGCACGCCGGTGACGTGATCAAGGCCGTGGACGGCGCGCCCGTCACCGCCCCGGAGGACGTGGCCAAGCTCGTCACCAAGCACAAGCCCGGCGAGCCGGTCGAGTTCACCATCGTGCCCGCCGCGGAGGCGGCCGAGGCGGCGAAGGCGAACCGCGAGCCCACCGGCTCCACCAAGGTCACGATCACCGCGGGCAAGGCCGAGGGCGACGGTCACGCCATCGTCGGCATCCGGGCCGGCACCGACCACACCTTCCCGTTCACCATCGACATCAAGCTCGCCGATGTGGGCGGCCCCAGCGCCGGCCTGATGTTCGCCCTCGGCATCGTCGACAAGCTCACCCCGGAGGACCTGACCGGCGGCAAGTTCGTCGCGGGCACCGGCACCATCGACGACGCGGGCAAGGTCGGCCCGATCGGCGGCATCCAGATGAAGACCATCGGCGCCCGCAAGGCCGGCGCCGAGTACTTCCTGACGCCCGCCGAGAACTGCGCCTCCGCGGCCAAGAACGTGCCCGGCGGGCTGACCCTGGTCAAGGTCTCCACCATCGACGACGCCACGAAGGCACTGGAGAAGATCCGCACGGGGGACACGGCCGGGCTGCCGCAGTGCGGCGCCAAGCCCTGACCGGTCCCCCCGGCCCCTGCTAGGAGAAGGTCGCGGCCAGCGCCTCGGCCAGCCCGGGCACCAGGTTCCCGCCGGTGAGGACCTCCGTCGAGGAGTCCTTCTCGCGCAGCCGCACGGCGGACTCGCGCGAGCCGTCGCGCAGGACGGCCACGGTCAGCCGGACCTCCTGCCGCTCCGGGTGCCCGGCCACCCACTTCGCCAGCTGCTTGTCGCTGAGCCCCTCCGGTACGGAGGCCTCCGCGGACGGCGGCAGCATCAGCCGCTCCACCGTCAGCGCGCAGCCGACGACGGCCTCGGGCCAGGCGATGGTGCCGAGGAACTTGTCGAGCGGGGTCCCGGCCGGGACCTCGTCCTGCTCGATCGGGGTGAGGGAGGACTGGCCGGCGTCGTCCTTGTCGAGGCCGAGCTGGCTCGCCAGGTGCGGCTCCTGCTTCTTGAGCCGGGCGGTGTCGACGAGCGCGAACAGCCGCGCGGGCTTGTCCCAGCCGAGGCCGGCCGCGTACTCGTCGATTTCGAGGCAGGCACGGGTCAGCGGGCTGGCCGCCATCGGCGTGCCGGGGGAAGGAAGGTTGGACATGGGCAACATCCTGCCTCCTTTCCCCCGGATACCGGGAACTGACTAAAGCCTCAGTAAGTTGCATGAGTGGGCTCTACGATCGGGGGCCCGTTCATTACCAGACAGCGACTTTCGAGGTGCGCACCTTGGCTTTCCAGATGCCGGACCGCGGCGGAGGCCCTTCCGGGCCACGGATGAGAGTCGGCCGCCCGTCCCGGCGAGCCCGCACTCTCCTCATGACCTTGGGCGTGCTGGCCGTCCTGGCCATGCTCTTCATCATGTTCGCGGGCTTCTGGACGGACTGGCTCTGGTTCCGCTCCGTGAAGTACTCCAGCGTCTTCACCACCACCCTGTGGACCAAGATCGGCCTCTTCGCCGTCTTCGGCCTGCTGATGGCCGGTGCCGTGGGCTTCAACATCTGGCTGGCGCACCGGCTGCGGCCGCCGCTCAGCGCGATGTCGATGGAGCAGCAGAGCCTCGACCGCTACCGGATGAGCGTCGCCCCGTACAAGAAGTGGCTGCTCCTGGGCATCTCGGTGCTCGTAGGCCTGATCGCGGGCGCCTCGGCGGCCGGCCAGTGGAAGACCTGGCTGATGTATGTGAACGGGGTGCCCTTCGGGCAGAAGGACCCCGAGTTCCACCTGGACGTGTCGTTCTACACCTTCGACCTGCCCTGGTACCGCTTCCTGCTCGGCTTCGGCTTCGCCGCGGTCGTGCTGTCGGTGATCGCCGCCGCCGTCGTGCACTACCTGTACGGCGGACTGCGCGTGACCAGCCCCGGCGCCCGGGCCACCGCCGCGGCGACCGGGCACCTGTCGGTGCTGCTCGGCCTCTTCGTCACCCTCAAGGCGATCGCGTACTGGCTCGACCGGTACGGCCTCGCCGTGAAGTCCAGCGACTTCAAGGCCGCGGACAACTGGACCGGCCTGCGCTACGTCGACGCGAACGCGTACCTCCCGGCGAAGACGATCCTCGTCGCCATCGCCGCGATCTGCGCCCTGCTGTTCTTCGCGACCCTGTGGCGCCGCACCTGGCAGCTGCCCGTCATCGGCTTCGGCCTGATGGTGCTCTCCGCGATCCTCATCGGCGGGCTGTACCCGGCGATCGTGCAGAAGTTCCAGGTCCAGCCGAACGAGCAGGCCAAGGAATCGCCGTACGTCGAGAAGAACATCAAGGCGACGCGCGACGCCTACGGGATCGACGGGACCGACGTCAAGGACTACTCGGGCATCCCGGACCCGAAGGCGGACAAGAACCAGCTGCGGCAGGCGGCCGGCACCAACGCCAGCATCCGGCTCCTGGACCCCAACATCGTCTCGCCGGCCTTCCAGCAGCTCCAGCAGGTCAAGGGCTACTACGCCTTCCCGTCCACGCTCGCCGTGGACCGGTACAGCGGCCAGGACACGGTCATCGGCCTGCGCGAACTGAACATCGGCGGCATCCCGAAGAACAACTGGATCAACGACCACTTCCGCTACACCCACGGCTACGGCGTGGTCGCCGCCAAGGGCACCACCGCCACCGATCAGGGCGCCCCCGACTTCACCCAGTCCGACCTGCCCTCCAAGGGCATGTTCGGAACGGACTTCGAGCAGCGCATCTACTACGGCGAGCAGACGAAGCAGTACTCGATCGTCGGCGGACCGCAGAAGGAGCTCGACTACTCGGACGACAAGGGCGAGAAGGAGACGAGCTACAAGGGCGGCTCCGGCGTCAACCTCGACAACCCGGTCAACCGGGCGGCGTACGCGCTCACCTTCTCCGAGCCGCAGATCCTGTACTCCGGGGCCATCGGCGACGGCTCGCGGATCCTGTACAACCGCACGCCCAAGCAGCGCGTCGAGGCCGTCGCGCCGTGGCTGACCATCGACGGCGCCCCGTACCCGGCGGTCGTCGACGGCCGGATCAAGTGGATCGTCGACGCGTACACGACGACCAACGGCTACCCGTACGCCTCGCGCACCACGCTGGGCCAGAGCACCGCGGACTCGCTGACCAACAGCCAGCGCGCGGTGGTGGCCCAGGAGAACCAGGTCAACTACATCCGCAACTCGGTGAAGGCCACCGTCGACGCGTACGACGGCACGGTCGACCTGTACCAGTGGGACACCCAGGACCCGGTCCTGAAGACCTGGATGAAGGCGTTCCCCGGCACGGTGAAGCCCAAGAGCGAGATCTCCAAGCCGCTCATGGACCACATGCGCTACCCGCAGGACCTCTTCAAGGTCCAGCGCGAGCTGCTGACCCGCTACCACGTCACCGATCCGCAGACCTTCCTCTCCGGTTCGGAGGCCTGGGCGGTCCCGGACGACCCGACGACCAAGGTGGGGACGGCGGTCCCGCCGTACTACCTGTCGATGAAGATGCCGGAGCAGAAGGAGAAGGACCAGGTCTTCTCGCTCACGACGACCTTCACGCCGAACGGCCGGGACAACCTGAGCGCCTTCATGGCGGTCAACGCCGATCCGGGCACCCCGGACTACGGCAAGATCAGGATCCTGAAGCTGCCGACCAGCCGCCCGGTGGACGGCCCCAAGCAGGTGCAGAGCAAGTTCAACTCCGAACCCAAGATCGCCGAGTCGATCCGCCTGCTGCGCGGCGGTGACTCCGAGGTCGAGTACGGAAACCTGCTCTCGGTGCCGCTGGCCGACGGAATGCTCTACGTGGAGCCGGTGTACGTGCGCAGCTCGGGGCTCAAGTACCCGCTGCTGCGCAAGGTGCTCGTGACCTACGGCGGCCAGACGGCCTTCGAGGACACCCTGGAGAAGGCGTTGAACGTGGTCTTCGGGGCCGAGGCGCCGACCACGCCCGTACCGCCGACGACCCAGCCGCCGGGCGAGGGCACCACCACGCCGCCGGTCAGCCAGGACCCCACGGTCAAGGCGGCGCTCGCCGACGCGCAGAAGGCCGTGGAGGACGCCGAGAAGGCCCGACAGGCCGGCGACTGGGCGGCCTTCGGCAAGGCACAGGAGGAGATCAAGGCGGCGCTGAAGCGGGCGATCGACGCGGAGGCGAAGCTGACGGCCCCCAAGCCGGCAGGGCAGTGATCACTCGGTAATGGCTCCGTCCCGCGTCGTGATACTGTGGTTTCACCGACGCGGGGTGGAGCAGCTCGGTAGCTCGCTGGGCTCATAACCCAGAGGTCGCAGGTTCAAATCCTGTCCCCGCTACTGAAGATGAAGGCCCGGATCCATGGGATCCGGGCCTTCGTCATGTCCGGCGCGGACACGCGGTAGCCGGGACGGGTGAGTTGGGGCGGGAGCGTGTTTGACTTGACTCTCTATGGGCATGTCGACAAAACGCTGTAGTGACCTCACTGGCTGCGACATACCAGGTGTACGCGGGTAGCAGGTGATGCGACGATGGGATTTATGGGGGACAGGTCAACTCTGCTGGAGACAGGGCGGTTTGCGAGGGCGGAAGCCGAGCCGGGTACGGGAGCCGGTGCCACGGCTCATGCTGACAACGCGCAGACCGCACTGACCGATGCGGATCTCGTGGAAGACATGTTCGTCGAGACCGACGCGGCGAGCGACGCCGAGCTGGAGGCGCGGCACCGGGTGGCCGCCGACAAGGGCGACCCGGGCGCCATGAGCGTGCTCGGGGCGCTGCTGCTGCGCCGCGGAGACCTGGACGGGGCCGAGCCGTACCTGCGCAACGCCACCGGGGAAGGGGACCGCGCCGCCGCGAACAACCTGGGCGTCCTGCTGCACCAGCGGGGCTACCCCGAGGAGGCCGCCGGCTGGTGGCGGGTCGCCGCCGTCGCCGGATCCGCGCCCGCCGCGCACGCCCTGGGCCGTCACTTCCGCGAGCGCGGGGACGAGCCGGCCGCCGAGTACTGGCTCCGCCAGGCCGCGGAATCCGGCCACGCCCTGGGCGCGTACGGACTGGCCGACCTGCTGGAGCACCGCGGCGACAACGGTGTCGAGCGGTGGTTCCGGGCCGCGGCCGAGCAGGGGCACCGCGAAGCGGCGTACCGGCTGGCCCGGCACCTCAGGAAGGGCGACCCGGCCGAGGCCGAGCAGTGGTACCGGCAGGCCGCCGCACGCGGCCACCGGCGCGCCGCCCTGCACCTGGGGGCCCTGCTGGAGGCCCGCGGGGAGCTCAAGGAGGCCGGGCGCTGGTACCTGACCTCCGCCAAGCAGGGCGAGGCCAGGGCGGCCTGCGCCCTCGGCTTCCTGCTGCGCGACGCCGGCGACGAGGACAGCGCGGCCGCGTGGTGGCACCGGGCCGCCCAGGACGGCGACGGCAACGCCGCGAACGCGCTGGGCGCGCTGCACGCCGCCCGGGGGGAGACCCAGACCGCGGAGCGCTGGTACCGGACCGCCATGGACGCGGGCGACCAGAACGGGGCGTACAACCTTGCTCTGCTGTGCGTCGCACAGGACCGCACCGCTCAGGCCGAGCAGTGGTACCGGCGCGCCGCCTACGCGGGACACCGCGAGGCGGCCAACGCGCTGGCCATCCTGCTCCTCCAGGGCGGGGACGCGGCGGGCGCGGAGCCGTGGTTCTCGAAGGCCGCGGAGGCGGGCAGCGTGGACGCCGCCTTCAACCTCGGCATCCTCTTCGCCAGCCGGGACGAGGACCGCACGGCGCTGAAGTGGTACGAGCGGGCCGCATCGGCCGGACACACCGACGCCGCGCTCCAGGTCGGCATCGCGCTGGTCCGGGACGGCGAGGAGCGGGCCGCCGAGCGGCACCTGCGGTGCGCGGCGGGCGGCGGCAGCGCGGAGGCGGCCTTCCGGCTGGCCGCGCTGCTGGAGTCGCTGGCCCCGCCGCCGGAGCCGGTGGCGCTGGGCGAGCCGGTGGGCGGCGCCCCGAAGACCGAGAGCGAGGAGTGGTACGAGCGCGCCGCCGAGCTGGGGCACCGGCGCGCCCAGGTGCGGGTCGGCATGCTGGCCGCCGCCCGGGGTGACCTGGCGGTCGCGGCGCAGTGGTACCGGGAGGCGGCCGAGGCCGGGTCCCGGAACGGGGCCTTCAACCTGGGGCTGCTTCTGGCGCGCGAGGGCAGCGAGCCGGAGGCCGCGCTGTGGTGGACGCGCGCGGCGGTGGCGGGCCACGGCCGGGCCGCGCTGCGGCTGGGGCTGCTGGCCGCTCGGCACGGTGACCTGGCCGAGGGGCAGAAGTGGTGCGTGCGGGCCATGGAGTTGGGCCCGGACGAAGTCTCGGAGCGGGCGGCCCGTCTCCGGGAGGCCCTCGCCGAGGAGCTCTCGGCCTGACCTTCCCGGGCGGGCCGGATTTAAGCGATTTGCATCTGCTGGGGGGCCTCACGTAAAGTCGTGTTTACCGACGCGGGGTGGAGCAGCTCGGTAGCTCGCTGGGCTCATAACCCAGAGGTCGCAGGTTCAAATCCTGTCCCCGCTACTGAAGGCCGAAGGCCCGGATCCCATGGATCCGGGCCTTCGGTCGTTTCCGGTGACGGAAGGCGTACATCGTGAAGAAGGGCCCGGGGGCGCTGCCCCCGGGCCCTTCCCCCGCACCTTCGGCTAGGCGCCCGCGCAGTTCGGGCAGATCCCGCGGTACGTCACCTCGACCGCCGAGACGACGAAGCCGAAGCGCTCCGTGTCGGGCAGGTCGGTCAGCGGATTGCCCGCCGGGTGGACGTCGCGGATCGCGCCGCACTGGGCGCAGACCAGGTGCTGGTGGGGCCGGTGGGCGTTCGGGTCGTACCGCTTGGCCCGGCGGTCCGTGGAGACCTCCAGGACCTCGCCGAGCGTGACGAGCTCACCCAGCGTGTTGTAGACGGTCGCGCGCGAGATCTCGGGCAGCTTGGCCACCGCGCGCGCGTGCACCTCGTCGGCCGTCAGGTGAACGTGGTCACCGTCGAGCACCTCGGCCACGACACGCCGCTGCGCCGTCATGCGCCAGCCGCGTCCGCGAAGTCGTTCCAGCAGGTCACTCATAGACGTCAGCCTAACAGTGAGGTGATCCGGTGTAACTCCCGAACCGTTGCGGACTTGGATGCTTACTTGACTTAGACAATGTCCATCGTAGGATCGGTTACGGCAAACGCCAAGGACAGGAACACGCAGGTATGACGCAGGAGGCGCACGTGACGCAGGGACCGCTCACCACGGAGGCCGGGGCTCCGGTCGCCGACAACCAGAACAGCGAGACCGCCGGCGTCGGCGGCCCCGTCCTGGTCCAGGACCAGCTCCTGCTGGAGAAGCTCGCGCACTTCAACCGCGAGCGCATCCCGGAGCGCGTGGTGCACGCCCGCGGCGCCGGCGCCTACGGCACCTTCACGCTGACCCGCGACGTCTCGCAGTGGACCCGCGCCAAGTTCCTCTCCGAGGTCGGCAAGCAGACCGAGACCTTCCTGCGCTTCTCCACCGTCGCCGGCAACCTCGGCTCGGCCGACGCCGTGCGCGACCCCCGCGGCTGGGCGCTGAAGTTCTACACCGAAGAGGGCAACTACGACCTCGTCGGCAACAACACCCCGGTGTTCTTCATCAAGGACGCCATCAAGTTCCCCGACTTCATCCACACCCAGAAGCGCGACCCGTACACCGGCTCGCAGGAGGCGGACAACGTCTGGGACTTCTGGGGTCTGTCGCCCGAGTCCACCCACCAGGTGACCTGGCTGTTCGGTGACCGCGGCATCCCGGCGACCTACCGCCACATGAACGGCTACGGCTCGCACACGTTCCAGTGGAACAACGAGGCCGGCGAGGTCTTCTGGGTCAAGTACCACTTCAAGACCGACCAGGGCATCAAGAACCTCACCCAGGCCGAGGCCAACCAGCTCGCCGGTGAGGACCCGGACAGCCACCAGCGCGACCTGCGCGAGGCCATCGAGCGCGGCGACTTCCCGACCTGGACCGTGCAGGTCCAGATCATGCCCGCGGCCGAGGCGGCCGAGTACCGCTTCAACCCGTTCGACCTCACCAAGGTGTGGCCGCACGAGGACTACCCGCCGATCGAGATCGGCAAGCTGGAGCTCAACCGCAACCCGGAGAACGTCTTCGCCGAGGTCGAGCAGTCGATCTTCTCCCCGGCGCACTTCGTCCCCGGCATCGGTCCGTCCCCGGACAAGATGCTCCAGGGCCGTCTCTTCGGCTACGGGGACGCCCACCGCTACCGCGTCGGCATCAACGCCGACCACCTGCCGGTGAACCGCCCGCACGCCACCGAGGCGCGCACCAACTCCCGTGACGGCTACCTGTACGACGGCCGCCACAAGGGTGCGAAGAACTACGAGCCGAACAGCTTCGGCGGCCCGCACCAGATCGACCGCCCGCTGTGGCAGCCGATCGAGGTCACCGGCGGCACGGGCAACCACGCCGCCGCCGCGCACAGCGAGGACAACGACTTCGTCCAGGCGGGCAACCTGTACCGCCTGTACTCGGAGGACGAGAAGGCCCGCCTGATCGAGAACCTGTCCGGCTTCATCGCCAAGGTCTCCCGTGACGACATCGTCGAGCGGGCGATCAACAACTTCCGCCAGGCGGACGGCGACTTCGGCAAGCGGCTCGAAGCCGCGGTCCAGGCCCTTCGCGGCTGATAAGGATCGCTTGCCGTAGCAGGACGACGGGCCGGAATCCTCCTCGGAGGGTTCCGGCCCGTCGTCGTTCGTTACGCGGAGACCGCCCGCCGCGCCGGCACCCAGCAGCGGATGACGTCGCGTACGGAGACGATGCCCACCGGGCCGCCGTGCTCCAGCACGATCAGATGCCGGAAGCCGCCGTGGGTCATCGCCTCGGCGGCCTCCTGCACGGTGGCGTCGGGGGTGCAGAACACCACGTTGTTGGTGGTGTGCGCGGCCACGGACTCCCGGTCGGGATCGTGGCCGGCGCCGATCGAGTTGAGGATGTCGCGCTCGGTCAGGATGCCGATGCCGCTGTGGTCGGGATCGAGTACGACGGCCGCGCCGACGCGCCGGCCGGACATCAGGCAGGCCGCCTGTCGGAGGGTGTGAGCGGGTCCGAGGGTGAGGATCACGGTGCTCATTGCGTCACGGACGAGCATGAAGAGAGCCACCTCCTGGGGTGAGCCCCCCGCTTGGGTGGGTGCGCCCGGGACGCCTTCTTGAGAAGGCATTCACAAGCGCACAAGCGTGGGGATTCTCAGATTCCCATGGACACGCACCGTCATCAAGGGGGCGCGCTCGGCGCACGGGCGGCTCAGGCGCGCGGGCGCAGCAGGCTCAGCATCTCCTCGTGGAGCAGTCCGTTCGACGCCGCCGCGTTCCCGCCGTGCACCCCGTCCACCCCGTCCAGGCTCGTGAACCGGCCGCCCGCCTCCTGGACCACGATCGCGATGGCCGCCATGTCCCAGAGGTTCAGCTCCGGCTCGGCGCACAGGTCCAGCGAGCCCTCCGCGACCATCATGTACGGCCAGAAGTCGCCGTAGCCGCGCGTACGCCAGCACGCGCGGGTCAGGTCCAGGAATCCGGGGAGCCGCCCCTGCTCCTCCCAGCCGCTCAGCGAGGAGTACGCGAAGGAGGCGTCGCCGAGCGTGGCCACCTTCGACACGCCGATCTCCGTGGTCTCACCGAGCGCGCCGCCGGCGTACGCGCCCCCGCCCCGCGTCGCCCACCAGCGCCGGCCGAGCGCCGGTGCGGACACCACGCCGACGACCGGGCGGAAGACGCCGTCGGCGCCCTCGGCCATCAGGGAGATCAGGGTCGCCCAGACGGGGACCCCGCGCACGTAGTTCTTCGTACCGTCGATCGGGTCCACGACCCAGCGGCGCGGGCCGCTGCCCTTGAGGCCGTACTCCTCGCCCAGGATGGCGTCGTCGGGGCGCGCGGCCGCGATGCCGGCCCGGATGATCTCCTCGGCGGCCTGGTCGGCCTCGCTCACCGGGGTCATGTCCGGCTTCGTCTCGACCTTCAGGTCGAGGGCGCCGAACCGCTCCATCGTGGCGGCGTCCGCCGCGTCGGCGAGTTCGAGGGCAAGGCGCAGGTCATCGTCATACTCGGGCATGCCAGAACAGTATCGGCACTCCCCGACCCCGACCAACGACGTCCACAGTGCGGCCGGGAGGCGCCCTTGACGGGATCTGCCGCCCCGTCAACTCTGGTCAGGGAGCCGATCGGGGAGGCGTGAGGATGCCGGCAGCCCGGGAGTCCTTGCTGGATGCGGCGGGAGCGGCGCTCTCGGCCCGCCCCTGGCCGGCCGTGCGGATGGTCGACGTGGCGGCCGCCGCCGGGGTGTCCAGGCAGACCCTCTACAACGAGTTCGGGGGCAAGGCGGGCCTGGGCCGCGAGCTGGTCCGGCGCGAGGCCCAGCGCTACCTGGAGGGCGTGGACCGGGCCCTGGCCACCCCGGCGCCGGCCACCGAGCGCCTCGCCGCGGTCGCGGAGTGGACCGTACGGGCGGCCCGCGCCTACCCCCTCGTACGGGCCCTGCTGACGGGGTTCTGGGACGCGGCCCTGCCCGCCGCCGGAGCCCGGGCGCCCGGGCCGGGCGAGCTGGCCCGCGCCGTGCGCGACCGGGCGGCCGCCGCGCTCCCGCCGGGGGAGGGGGTGCGGCACTGCGAGCTCGCCGTACGGCTCGCCCTGTCCTACGTGGTCGCGCCGGGCGAGGAGCCGGGGTCGGCGGAGCTGCTCCGGCTGCTCAGTGGGCAGATCCGGACAGCTGGAGCCCGATGACCCCGAGGATCACCAGGGAGATCGAGACGAGCTTGAGGGTGGAGACCAGGTCGCCGAGGAAGACCATGCCGTAGATCGCCGTCCCGGCCGCCCCGATGCCGGTCCACACCGCGTACGCGGGACCCACGTCCAGCTTCTTGAGGGCCAGCGTCAACAGCCCGAAGCTGCCGAGCGCGAAGCACGCGAAGGCGACGGTCGGCCACAGTCGGGTGAAACCGTGGGACAGCTTCAGGCAGACCGCGAAACCGGTCTCCAGGATTCCCGCGACCACGACGAGCAGCCACGCCATGTCGAATGCCTCCCCGCGTCACGTGACGTCGCGTCACTTGGTGCGATTATGCATTTACCAGACATGGCGTGCGGCAAACCCGCCGGGCGATCAGCGGGCCGATCAGTCGCCTTCGCGGCGCTCCCGCGTGCCCAGCAGCCGCCGCAGCGAATACAGCCGCGCCGGATCCGCGTGGCCGTCCTCCACCCACGTGTCGAGCGCGCAGTCCGGCTCGTCGTGGCTGCACGCCCGCGGGCACTCCTCCGTACCCGGCACGAGGTCCGGGAAGGCCAGGATCACCCGGGACGGGTCCACGTGGTGCAGGCCGAAGGAACGCACGCCCGGGGTGTCGATGACCCAGCCGTCCCCGGAGGGCAGCGGCAGCGCGAGCGCCGAGGTCGTGGTGTGCCGGCCGCGGCCGGTCACCGCGTTGACGTGGCCCGTGGCACGCTGGCGGCCCTCGGCCACCAGCGAGTTCACCAGGGTGGTCTTGCCGACGCCCGAGTGGCCGACGAAGGCGGTGATACGGCCCGTCAGCCGCTCGCGTACCCGCTCGGCCGCGTCGCCCGTCGCGAGCTCCTCGCGGTTGGTCACCACGTAGTTCAGGCCGAGCGTCGAGTAGATCTCCAGGATCTTGTCCGCGGAGGTCAGGTCGGACTTGGTGAGCACCAGCAGCGGCTCCAGCCCGGCGTCGTACGCCGCCACCAGGCAGCGGTCGATCATCCGGGGCCGCGGCTCCGGGTCGGCCAGGGCCGTGACGATGGCCAGCTGGTCCGCGTTGGCGACGACCACCCGCTCGTACGGGTCGTCGTCGTCGGCGGTGCGCCGCAGGACGGACTTGCGCTCCTCGATCCGCACGATGCGGGCGAGGGTGTCCTTCTTGCCGGACAGGTCACCGACGATCCAGACCCGGTCCCCGACCACCGCCGCCTTGCGGCCCAGCTCGCGGGCCTTCATGGCGGTGACCGTGCGGTCCTCGACCAGGCAGGTCAGCCGGCCGCGGTCCACGGTGAGGACGAAGCCCTCCGAGGCGTCCTCGTGCTTGGGCCGGATGTTCGTCCTGGCCCGGTTGCCCTTGGGGTTGGGGCGCTGCCGGATGTCGTCCTCGTCGGTGTGCTTGCCGTACCTGCGCATGACGGGGCCCCTACGCTCCCGCTCCCGTTCCGGCGAGCATGTCTGTCCACATCTTGGGGAAGTCCGGCAGGGTCTTCGCGGTCGTCGCCACGTTCTCGATCCGCACGCCCTCGACCGCCAGGCCGATCACCGCTCCCGCGGTGGCCATCCGGTGGTCGTCGTACGTGTGGAACGTGCCGCCGTGCAGCGGGCGCGGCCGGATGTGCAGGCCGTCCTCGGTCTCGGTGACATCGCCGCCGAGGCCGTTGATCTCGGCGGTCAGCGCGGCCAGCCGGTCCGTCTCGTGCAGCCGCAGGTGCGCGACCCCGCGCAGCACCGACTCCGAGTCGGCCAGGGCCGCCACCGCGGCGATGCCCGGGGTGAGCTCGCCGACCTCGCTCAGGTCCACGTCGATGCCGTGGATCTTGCCGGTGCCGGTGAAGACCAGACCGGCGTCGGTCAGCTCGCAGGAGCCGCCCATCTCGGTGAAGATCCGGCGCAGCGCGTCACCGGGCTGCGTGGTGCGGCGCGGCCAGTCCGGGATGGTGACCGTGCCGCCGGTGATCAGCGCCGCGGCCATGAAGGGCTGGGCGTTGGAGAGGTCGGGCTCGACGACCATGTCGCGGCCCAGCAGCGCGCCCGGCGCCACCCGCCACACGTCCTTCTCGCCGCCCGCCTCGGGGGTGTCGACCTGGGCGCCCGCCGCGCGCAGCATCTCCACGGTCATCCGGATGTGCGGCATCGACGGCAGGTTGCCGCCCACGTGCCGGACCTCGACGCCCTGGTTGAAGCGCGGGGCCGACAGCAGCAGCGCCGAGACGAACTGCGAGGAGTTGGAGGCGTCGATCTCGACCGTGCCGCCCTCCAGGGCCCCGCCGCCCTGGACGGTCATGGGCAGCGCGCCCCGGCCGTCGTCGTCGATCCGGGCGCCGAGGGTGCGCAGGGCGGTGATGACCTGGCCGAGCGGGCGCTCGTAGGAGCGCGGGTCGCCGTCGAAGCGGATGTCGCCGTCGGCGAGGGTGGCCACGGGCGGCAGGAAGCGCATGACCGTGCCCGCGTTGCCGACGTCGACGGTGGCCGGGCCGTGCAGGGCGGCCGGGATGATCCGCCAGGCCTCGCCGCTGTCGCCGTCGGCGGAGCTGGAGGAGACGGTCTCCTCGATGCCGACGCCCAGCGCGCGCAGCGCGTCCGACATCAGCTGGGAGTCGCGCGAACGCAGCGGGCGGCGGACCCAGCCCGGCTCGGCGGCCAGCGCGGCGAGCACGAGGGCCCGGTTGGTGACCGATTTGGACCCCGGCACGGTGACGGTGGCGTGGACGGCTCCGTCCGCGAGCGGGGCGGGCCAGAGGGCGTGGAGCGCGGGGGTCTCGGTCATGGCCCCCACTTTAGTGGCTTCCCCCGACCCCAGATCTTGATCGCTGCGCCGTCTCAGAGGTCGAGAAGCCAGCGCCCGCCGCCCACCAGCGAACACAGCGCGACGACGTGGAACAGGAGCAGCCACACCACCGGGTGCACGTGGGTGAGCCGGCCCAGCTGGTCGGCATCGGAATCCGGCGCCCCGCCGTGCCGGCGCTTGGCCCCCAGCTCGAAGACCGGCCGGACCCCGCCCAGGAGCAGGAACCACACCACCCCGTACGCGAACACGGCCTGCACGTCCGCCGGGGCCAGCCAGGACACCAGGACGAACGCCGCGCCGGTCAGGACCACCGTGAGGACCCCGTACGCGTTCCGGATCATCACCAGCATCGCCAGCAGCAGGGCGGTCGCCGCCCACAGCAGCAGGGTGATCCGGTGCGCCGACAGCAGTGCCGCCCCGCCCAGCCCCAGCAGCGCGGGCGCCGTGTATCCGGCGGCGGCGGTCAGGATCATCCCGAGCCCGGTCGGCTTGCCGCGGCTGAGGGTGACCCCGCTGGTGTCCGAGTGCAGCCGGATGCCCTCGAGCTTCCGCCTGGTCAGCAGGGCCAGCAGGCCGTGCCCGCCCTCGTGCGCGATGGTGATCGCGTTCCGCGACACCCGCCACACCGGGCGGGGGGTCACGGCGGTGATCGCGACCAGCCCGGTCGCGATCACCAGCCACCGGTCGGGCGCTGCCTGTATACCCGTGAGCCGGTCCCACAGGCCGGACGCGGTGCTGATGTCCATAAGGTGGAGGACTCCTTGCGATGGGGGTCGGGGCTCATGGCAGTGTGGCAGCCATGTGCGGAAGGTATGCGGCGAGTCGCAAGCCCGAGGACCTGGTGGAGGCCTTCGGCATCGAGAGGTGGGAGCCGGAGGAGACGCTGGCCCCGGACTGGAACGTGGCGCCGACGAAGGAGGTCCACGTCGTCCTCGACCGTCCCCTGAAAGACGCCGCGGACCTGCGTCCGGTTCGCCAGCTGCGCGTCCTGAAATGGGGGCTCGTGCCCTCCTGGGCCGCCGACCCCTCAGGCGCCGCCCGGATGATCAACGCCCGCGCCGAGACCGTCGCCGAGAAGCCCTCCTTCCGCCGCCCCTTCGCAGAGCGCCGCTGCATCATCCCCGCCGACGGCTACTACGAGTGGGTCACCGCCCACGACGAACGTCAGCTGGAGGTGGAGGGCAAGAGGAAGCGGGCCCGCAAGCAGCCCTACTTCGTGCTCCCCTCCGACGGCTCCGTCTTCGCCATGGCCGGGATATACGAGTTCTGGCGCGACCGGACCGTGCCCGACGCCGACCCCCGCGCCTGGTGGGTGACCTGCTCGGTGATCACCACCGAGGCCGAGACCGGGCCGCTGGGCGTGGCCCCGGCCGAGGGGCCGCGCTCGCTGTCCGACATCCACCCGCGGATGCCGCTCATGCTGACCCCGGACCGCTGGGACGCCTGGCTGGACCCCGCGAACACCGACACCGAGGGCTCGCTGCGGGACCTGCTGGCACCCCCGCCGGGCGGGCTGATGCGGGCCTACCCGGTGTCCACCGCCGCGAGCAACGTACGGAACAACGGGCCGGAGCTGCTGGAGGAACTGGCCGCGCCGGAGGAGGGCACGCTGTTCTAGCCGGGCCACGGGGCACCATGGGGGCATGACCACGCGGACCGAGACGGTCGACACCCCGGCGGGCCAGGCCCGCATCACCTGGCACACCGCCCGCAAGGCGAGGCTCGTCCTGGCCGCGAGCCACGGCGCCGGCGGGGGCATCGAGGCCCGCGACCTGCAGGCACTGGCCGCCGCCCTGCCCGAGCGCGGGATCACCGTGGCGCTGGTCGAACAGCCGTGGCGGGTCGCCGGGAAGAAGGTCGCCGCCGCGCCCAAGGTGCTGGACGAGGGCTGGCGCGGGCTGTGGCCGGCCCTCGCCGAGCCCGGGCTGCCGGTGGTCGCGGGCGGGCGCAGCGCCGGGGCCCGGGTGGCCTGCCGCACCGCCGTCGAGCTGGGCGCGGCCGGGGTGCTGGCGCTGGCGTTCCCGCTGCACCCGCCGGGTCGGCCGGAGAAGTCCCGCGCCGAGGAACTGCTCGGCGCCGGGCGGCCCACCCTGGTGGTCCAGGGCGGCCGGGATCCCTTCGGGCGCCCCGAGGAGTTCCCGCAGGGCCCGTACGAGCTCGTGGAGGTCCCGTACGGCGACCACGGCTTCGCGGTGCCGAAGAAGGCCGAGCTCACCCAGGACGAGGCCCTCGGCCTGATCACCGAGGCGGTGGGGGAGTGGCTCGCGGGGCTCCCCGTATGACCGCGACCTGACAGATTCCGGCGGACCCGGCGGGCAGTGACGCGACTCACCCCGCTCCCGCGGCCCGACACGGGCCGAAAACCGCCGCTCCCGGGGGAATGCGCCGCCCGACCCTTCTGTTGTCCCGGATGTCGGTACGCACGGGAACTCGTCGGAGGAGAGGGAGCGCATGACCCAGGTCATCAGCCATAACCGTCCGCAGGCCGCTGACCTGGACTGGACGGTGCTGCCCGCCCCCAAGCGCAGCTCGCTTCGGGCGGCGGAGGGCCGGGATGGTCGACTATTCTCCGATTCGAGCGGATCCGCTTTCGGAGCCGCCACGCAGTCGGAGGAGGTGGGTCCTGTCGCTGGGACCGACGAAGGCCACGCGGAGGAGACGACCCCGGAGCGCAACGCGCGCTTCGAGCGGGACGCCCTCGGCTACCTCGACCAGATGTACTCGGCCGCGCTGCGCATGACGCGCAATCCGGCCGACGCCGAGGACCTGGTCCAGGAGACGTACGCGAAGGCATACGCGTCCTTCCACCAGTTCCGCGAGGGCACCAACCTGAAGGCGTGGCTGTACCGCATCCTGACCAACACCTTCATCAACTCCTACCGCAAGAAGCAGCGCGAGCCCCAGCGCAGTGCGGCGGAGGAGATCGAGGACTGGCAGCTGGCGCGCGCCGAGTCGCACATGTCGACCGGACTGCGTTCCGCCGAGTCGCAGGCGCTCGACCACCTGCCCGATTCCGACGTGAAGGAAGCTCTCCAGGCCATTCCGGAGGAGTTCCGCATCGCGGTCTATCTTGCCGACGTAGAGGGGTTTGCGTACAAGGAGATCGCGGACATCATGGGTACACCCATCGGTACGGTCATGTCGCGACTGCACCGTGGCCGCCGTCAACTCCGCGGAATGCTGGAGGACTATGCCCGTGAGCGCGGGCTGGTCCCCGCGGGCGCGGGAGAGTCGAACGACCGGAAAGGCTCGGGCTCATGAGTTGCGGAGAGCCGCACGAGACGGAGTGCTCTGAGGTCCTGGACCACCTTTACGAGTTCCTCGACCATGAGATGCCCGACAGTGACTGCACGAAGTTCGAGACCCATTTCGGCGAGTGCAACCCCTGTCTGGAGAAGTACGGCCTGGAGCAGGCCGTGAAGAAGCTGGTCAAGCGCTGCTGCGGGTCGGACGACGTGCCGAGCGACCTGCGGTCGAAGGTGATGGGCCGGATCGAGCTGATCCGGTCGGGGCAGGCCGTTCCCGATCATGACATCACCGCGGAGAACCCCGCGGCCGGTTGACGCGGCCACCGGAGCTTTGAACCACCGCCCCCGGACGGGTACTTCATTCACCCGAAGGTGCTAATCCGGGGGCGTCCGCATGCCGCAATGTGAAAATGTGGCCCACTTCGCAAGGGGCCCCACTTATTCTCCCCATTCGGTGCTGGTTTGATTCAGTACCTGGCGTGCACGGCACAGGGGGAGGAGAGCGCGATGCGGGTACTTCCGCCGGCGGCGCGCGGATACATCCTCTGCGCCGTCCTCGCCGCCCTCGCCTGCGTCACGCCTGCCCTCGCGGATTCCGGTACGCCCTGGGGGGCCGTGGCACTGCTGTCCCTGCTCTACCTCGGCTGCGAGCTCGTGAAGGTCTGCCCGCCGCTGGGCAGCCGCGTCCCCGAGGGCATCGGCTCCTTCTTCCCGGTGGTCCTGGCCGCCGTCTTCCTGCTGCCGCCCGCGGCCGCCGCGCTCGTGGCGCTGCCCGGGGGCCTGGCGGGGACCGTGGTCCAGCGGCCCGCCTGGGTGCGCCGCGTGTGGCACGCGGCGCAGCAGTCGATAGCCGCCTGGGCCGCGGGGCAGACCTACCGGCTGCTGAGGGGCCCGGCCGCGCTGGGCTCGCCCGGAGGAGGATCCGGGCCGCCCGCACCCGGTGAGCCGGCCGTCTGGTTGGCCGACTTCCCGTACGTGATGCTCCCCGCGGCGGCCGCGGCCGTCGCCTTCTGCCTCGTCCTCACCGCGCTCGACGGGGGCATCCTGGCCGCCGCCGAACGCCGGCCGGCCGCCACCGCCTGGCGCGGACTGCTCACCCGGTCCCTCGCCCCGCACTGCGTGCACGGCCTCGCCGGCCTGATGATGGCCGTCATGTGGCGCAGCCCGTACGGACTCCCGGCCGCACTGCTCGTCCTGCTGCCGATGTACATCTCCTGCTGGGTCTTCGCCCAGTACCACCACGAGCGCGCCGCCCACCGGGCCACCATCCGCGCCCTCGTCCAGGCCGTCGACATCAAGGACCGCTACACGCGCGGCCACAGCGAACGGGTCGGCCAGGCCTCCGCGATGATCGCCCGCGAGCTGGGCATGGCCGAGGACCGGCTCGAAGTGGTCCGCATCGCCGGGATCCTGCACGACGTCGGCAAACTCGGCGTCCCCACCCGGCTGCTGCGCAAGGACGGCCCCCTCACCCCCGAGGAGCGCCGGATCATCGAACTCCACCCCGAGTACGGGCACGAGATGGTGCGCGGCATCGGCTTCCTGGGCGAGGCCCGGTCCGCGATCCTGCACCACCACGAGCGGGTCGACGGCTCCGGCTACCCGTACGGGCTGACCGGCGACCAGATCCCGGTGCTGGCCCGGGTGGTGGCGGTGGCCGACGCCTTCGACGCCATGACCTCCACCCGCTCGTACAGCAGGGCCCGGCCGGTCGCGGTCGCCCTGGCCGAGCTGGAGCGGTGTGCGGGGGCGCAGTTCGACCCCGCCATGGTGGGGGCCCTGGCCGGGGCCATCGGGCGGCACGGCTGGCATCCGGTGGTCACCTCGGACGAGGACCTCCAGGTGATCGGTCCGTCGACGCTGCCCGCGCTGCCGGGACAGGGCTCCCGCCAGTCGGCCCCCGCCCAGGCCGCCCCAGGAGAAAGGGTTCGCCCCGGCGGGGACGGCGGCGGCGCGGCGGGGGGCGGGGCGTGAGGGGGATCGCCACCTGGAGCGTGCGCGGTGCGGCCGGGCTGCTCACCGTCGTCGGCCTGGGCCACACCCTGTGGAACGGCATCGTCGAACCCGGCATCGCCCTGGCCTTCGGCACCCTGATCACCCTCGGCGAGTTCGCCCGCCGCGCGGAAGGCGGCGACCGCCGGCACGCCCCGCTCGGCTCCGCCGGCGCCCTCGCCTACGCCCTGCTCGGCCAGAACGCCGGGCAGCCCACCCACCACGGCGTCCTCCAGATCGTCGCCGTCGTCGTCGCGGCCGCCCTCGCCGGGATCGTCCCGCACGTCGCCCGCGGCCGCGGTCCCGCCGTCGACCACGTCGCCCGCCGGGTCCTGACCGTCACCTTCGCCGCCGTCTGCTTCCAGCCGCTCTACAACTCCGGCCGACTGGAGGACCGGGTCGGCCAGGGCCCGTACCTCGTCCTCTTCCTGCTCTGCCTCCTCGGCCTCACCGCCCTGTGCGACGCCGTGCTCGCCGCGGCCCTGGCCGGCGCCCGGACCGGCTGGCCGTACGGGCCGCTGCTGCGCGACGAACTGCGCTCCCAGCTCGGCATCGGCTCCGCGATCTGCGCCACCGGCGTCGTGATGGCTCTCGGCGTGGCCGTCGCCGGACTGTGGGCCCTGCCCGTCTTCTGCGTGCCCCTGCTGCTGACCCAGATGTCCTTCCACCGGATCACCGCGATCCGCACCACCTACCGCCAGACCATCACCTCCCTGGCCCGCGCCACCGAGATCGCCGGCTACACCCCGCCCGGCCACTCCCGCCGGGTCGCCGCCCTGAGCTGCGCCGTCGGCCGGGAGCTGGGCCTGTCGGAGCGGGAGCTCACGGTGCTGGAGTACGCCGCCCTGATGCACGACATCGGGCAGCTCTCCCTCGTCGACCCGGTGCCGGCCGGCGCCACCGCCGAGCTGCCCGCCGCCGAGGCCCGCCGGATCGCCGAGCTCGGCGGGGAGGTGGCCCGCCAGACCGGGGTGCCCGCCGAGGTCGCCGTGGTCGTGGAGCGGCAGGCGGACCCTTATCGGGAGCAGCCCGTCGCCGCCCGCATCGTGCGCACGGTCAACGCGTACGAGGACCTCACCGGGCACGCCGGCGCAAGCCCTCACCCGGGCGGCTCACTGGCCGCCCTGGAACGCCTCCGCCTGGGCACCGGGCACGACTACCAGCCGGAGGTCGTGGAGTGCCTGGCGAGGGTTCTGGCCAGGGGCGGACGTGACAGAGTGGTGCCCGTCCCACCTGGGTAACCCATGGGTAATGAGCGGCCGTCCGAGTGGGCATGGTTGGATGCCAGTAAGAGGGACCGTAGGAGTGTCAGCAAGGCTGCACCGTAGCCCCCAGCCACCGCTGGGAGGTGCCCCCAGGCAGGCGGGAATCGTGAGGATCTTCGGGAAGGTACGGCATCGGCCCTCCGCCTCGTGGCGGCAGGCCACCGACCGCGCGTTCACGCTGATCGGCGACGGGCGGTACGAGGACGCGGGCGCGCTCCTGACCAGAGCCGCGGACCTGGAACCCTGGCTGTCCGAGTCCTGGTTCAACCTGGCGCTGCTGCACAAGTTCCGCCACGACTGGGAGCAGGCGCGGGCCGCCGGACTGCGCGCCGTGGCCCTGCTCGACCGCGAGACGGGCGCCCCGGACTGGTGGAACGTCGGCATCGCCGCCACCGCGCTCCAGGACTGGCCGCTGGCCCGGCGGGCCTGGCAGGCGTACGGGCTGAGGGTGCCCGGGGACCCGCACGGCGCGGGTGGCAACGGCGAACCGGTGGGCATGGAGCTCGGCAGCGCGGCCGTACGGCTGTCGCCCGAGGGCGAGGCCGAGGTGGTCTGGGGCCGCCGGCTGGACCCGGCACGGCTGGAGGTCCTGTCGATCCCGCTGCCCTCCTCGGGGCGACGCTGGGGCGAGGTCGTGCTGCACGACGGGGTCCCGCACGGCGAGCGGATCACCGCGGCCGGACCCTCGTACCCCGTCTTCGACGAGATCGAGCTGTGGGCGCCCTCGCCGGTGCCGACCTGGGTGGTGCTGCTGGAGGCGGCCACCGAGGCGGACCGCGACGCGCTGGAGCAGCTGGCCTCCGACGCGGGATTCGCAGCCGAGGACTGGTCCTCGTCGGTACGGCTGCTGTGCCGGACCTGCTCGGAGAGCGAGATGCCCAGCGACGAGGGCGACGGGGAGCACCTGGACCCGCACGACCACAGCGAGCCGGGGCATCCCGGACCGCTGGGGCACCGCACGGCCGGCTCCGGCTCGCTGTGGGTGCCGGAGCGTGAGTGCGGGATCGCCGCGCCGGCCGGTCTGGTGCGAGGGCTGCTCGACGGATGGGTCGCCGACAGCCCGGACAGCCGCGAGTGGCGGGATCTCGAAGAAGTCTGCTGAGCCGGGCCGTAGGCTGTACGGGCACGTCGGTGGCCATTGGCGACCACCGGTGACTTGGACTTACGGAAGGCGTACGGCGGACATGTCGCAGGAGAACGAGGTAGTCGAGGTCGTGAACGACGGGTACGTCGTGGACACGGAGGACTGCGCGGAGCGCGAGCTCGCCCACCGTGAGCGCGGCACCGCCCGCCCGATCACCGTCGTCGGCAACCCGGTCCTGCACAGCGAGTGCAAGGACGTCACCGAGTTCGGCGACGAGCTGGCGCAGCTGATCGACGACATGTTCGCCAGCCAGAAGGCCGCCGAGGGCGTGGGCCTGGCCGCGAACCAGATCGGCGTGGACGCCAAGGTCTTCGTCTACGACTGCCCGGACGACGACGGCGTGCGGCACACCGGTGTCGTGGTCAACCCGAAGCTCGTGGAGCTTCCGGCGGGCGCGCGGGTGCTGGACGACTCCAACGAGGGCTGCCTGTCGGTCCCGACCGCCTACGCCTCGCTGGCCCGCCCGGACTACGCCGAGGTCGAGGGCCAGGACGCCCAGGGCAACCCGATCAAGGTGCGCGGCACCGGCTACTTCGCGCGCTGCCTCCAGCACGAGACCGACCACCTGTACGGCTACCTGTACATCGACCGGCTCTCGAAGCGGGACCGCAAGGACGCCCTGCGGCAGATGGAAGAAGGCACCCCGCGCTACGAGACGGTCCCGAACGCCTGATCCCGCGCGCCCTGTGGCCCGGTGCGCACACGGAAGGGCCCCGCTCCGGATCGGAGCGGGGCCCTTCCGTGTGGAGGCGCCGGGACTACTTGGGCGCCACGCCCCAGCCGCTGTCGGCGGGCGCGGAGCCCCAGCCGGAGTCGGCGGGCTTGGCGTTCCAGCCGCTGCCGGCCGGCGCGGAGCCCCAGCCGGAGTCCGCCGAGGCGGTGGCGGCCGCACCACCGACGAGCAGAACGGCGAACGCGGCGGCGGTGACGAGGCGCGAGGTGCGGGAGATGCGGGACATACAGGCCCCCCTGGGCTGTGGTGAGCGGTGTCCGACCGGGCGCTGTGCGGGGCGGTCAGGCCAGGCGTCATCACGTTACGACACCATTCGACTACAGAGGGGGTTGGTTTGGGTCAAGTGTTCTACGATTCTCGGCCAGTCGGTTCCGCTCAGGCCACGGCGGCCCCCGGCCCGCGGAAGGTGCGCCTGAAGGTGTTCGGGGTGGTGCCGAGCGTGCGCAGGAAATGGTGGCGCAGCGCCGCCGCGTTCCCGAAACCGCAGCGGCCCGCGATCGCGTCGACCGTCTCGTCGGTGGACTCCAGCAACTCCTGGGCCAGCAGCACCCGCTGGCGCAGCACCCACTGGTAGGGGGTGGTGCCGGTCTCCTGGAGGAAGCGCCGGGCGAAGGTGCGCGGGGACATGTGCGCGCGCTCCGCGAGCTGCTCGACGGTGATCTCCTCGTCCAGGTGCCGGGCCATCCACCCGATCACCTCGCCCACCGTGTCGCAGGCCGTACGGGGCAGCGGGCGCTGGATGTACTGGGCCTGCCCGCCGTCCCGGTGCGGCGGTACGACCATCCGCCGCGCGATGGTGTTCGCGACCTCGGCCCCGTGCTCCTGGCGGACCACGTGCAGGCAGGCGTCGATGCCGGAGGCGGTGCCGGCCGAGGTGACCACCTGGCCCTCGTCCACGTACAGCACGTCGGGGTCGACCAGGGCGCGCGGGTAGCGGCGCGCCAGGGTGGGGGCGTGCATCCAGTGGGTGGTGCACCGCCGCCCGTCCAACAGCCCGGCCGCGCCGAGGACGAAGGCCCCGCTGCACACGCTGAGCACCCGCGCGCCCCGGTCGACGCCCCGGCGCAGGGCGTCGAGGAGCGGCTCGGGGTACTCCCGTACGGGCGCCTGCCGGTCGGCGGGCAGGCAGATCAGATCGGCCTCGTCCAGCCGCTCCAGCCCGTGCGCCGGCTGCACGGTGAAGCCGACGTCGGCCATGGTCAGCGGCCCTTCCTCGGCCGCGCACACGGCGAAGTCGTACACGGGCAGCCCCTGCTCGCTCCGGTCGATCCCGAAGACCTCGCAGAAGATCCCGAACTCGAAGGGCGCCACTCCGTTGACGAGCGCCACCGCCACGTTGGTCAGCATGACCCCAGTGTGGCAGTAATTCGATGATCCATGACAGTCCTGCCACTGTCCGGTTTTCGTCCCCCCGGCGATCGTGGACCCATGAGCACATTCCTGAGCTACCTCACGGTCCTCGCCCTCGCCACCCTCCTCCTGGCCCCCGCCCTGTACGGCCTCGCCCGCGACCGCCGAATCGACCGCCGGCTGCGCGAGGCAGCCGACGGCCGATCCGGTCGGACGCTACGGACGGCGCCTCAGAAGTCCTCGTCCAGGTCGACGGTGCCCTCGACCGCGACCTGGTAGGCCGACGGGCGGCGCTCGAAGAAGTTGGTCAGCTCCTGGACGCCCTGGAGCTCCATGAAGGAGAACGGGTTCTGCGAGCCGTACACCGGCGGGAAGCCGAGGCGGACCAGGCGCTGGTCCGCGACGCACTCCAGGTACTCGCGCATCGACTCGGTGTTCATGCCCGGCAGGCCGTCACCGCACAGGTCGCGGCCGAACTGCAGCTCCGCCTCCACGGCCTCCTTCAGCATGTCGGTGACCTGCTGCTGGAGGGCGTCGTCGAAGAGCTCGGGCTCTTCCTTGCGGACGGTGTCCACGACCTCGAACGCGAAGTTCATGTGCATGGTTTCGTCCCGGAAGACCCAGTTTGTCCCCGTGGCCAGGCCGTGCAGCAGGCCGCGCGAGCGGAACCAGTAGACGTACGCGAAGGCGCCGTAGAAGAACAGGCCCTCGATGCACGCCGCGAAGCAGATCAGGTTCAGCAGGAAGCGGCGGCGGTCGGCCTGGGTCTCCAGGCGGTCGATCTTCTCGACCGAGTCCATCCACTTGAAGCAGAACTGTGCCTTCTCGCGGATCGAGGGGATGTTCTCGACCGCGTCGAAGGCCGCCGCGCGGTCCTCCGGGTCGGGCAGGTAGGTGTCGAGCAGCGTCAGGTAGAACTGGACGTGCACGGCCTCCTCGAACAGCTGGCGCGACAGGTACAGGCGCGCCTCCGGGGAGTTGATGTGCTTGTACAGGGTCAGGACGAGGTTGTTCGCGACGATCGAGTCGCCCGTCGCGAAGAAGGCGACCAGACGGCCGATCATGTGCTGCTCGGCCGGCGTCAGCTTCGCGAGGTCGGCGACGTCCGAGTGGAGGTCGACCTCCTCCACCGTCCAGGTGTTCTTGATCGCGTCGCGGTAGCGCTCGTAGAAGTCCGGGTAGCGCATCGGGCGGAGCGTGAGCTCGAAGCCCGGGTCCAGGAGGTTCTTCTTGTCGGTGGAGCTCATTACTGGCAGGCCTCGCAGGACTCGGGGTTCTCAAGGGAGCAGGCCAGCGCCTCGGCGTCGACGGCCTGCGGGAGGGCCACCGGGGTGGCGGCCTGCGCGGCGCGGGCGATCTTCGTAGCCGGGCGCGAGCGCAGGTAGTACGTGGTCTTCAGGCCCTGCTTCCAGGCGTACGCGTACATCGAGCTGAGCTTCCCGATGGTCGGCGTCTCCATGAAGAGGTTGAGGGACTGGCTCTGGTCCAGGAACGGCGTACGGGCCGCCGCCATGTCGATCAGGCCGCGCTGCGGGATCTCCCACGCCGTGCGGTACAGCTCGCGCACCTCGGCCGGGATCCAGCCGAAGCCCTGCACCGAGCCGGAGGAGTCGCGCAGCGCCTCGCGGGTCTGCGCGTCCCACACGCCGAGCTGCTTCAGCTCCTCCACCAGGTAGCCGTTGACCTGGAGGAACTCACCGCTCAGCGTCTCGCGCTTGAAGAGGTTGGAGACCTGCGGCTCGATGCACTCGTACACGCCCGCGATCGAGGCGATCGTCGCGGTCGGGGCGATGGCGAGGAGCAGGGAGTTGCGCATGCCGGTCTCGGCGATGCGGGCGCGCAGGGCGTCCCAACGCTCGGGCCAGTGCAGGGTCACGTCGTAGTGGTCGGGGTGCAGTACGCCCTGGGCGGTGCGGGTCTCGGCCCAGGCCGGGAGCGGGCCGCCGCGCTCGGCGAGGTCGCAGGAGGCCTCGTACGCGGCCAGCATGATCCGCTCGGAGATCTTCGTCGACAGGGCCTTCGCCTCGGGGGAGTCGAAGGGGAGCCGCAGCTTGAAGAAGACGTCCTGGAGGCCCATCGCGCCCAGGCCCACCGGACGCCACTTGGCGTTGGAGCGGCCGGCCTGCTCGGTCGGGTAGAAGTTGATGTCCACGACGCGGTCGAGGAAGGTGACCGCCGTGCGGACGGTCTCGTCCAGGCGCTCCCAGTCCAGCTCCCCGTCGGCCACGAAGGCGCCCAGGTTGACCGAGCCGAGGTTGCAGACGGCGGTCTCGCCGTCGTTGGTGACCTCGATGATCTCGGTGCAGAGGTTGGAGGAGTGGACCACCGTGCCGGGCAGCGCGGTCTGGTTCGCGGTCCGGTTGGAGGCGTCCTTGAAGGTCATCCAGCCCTGGCCGGTCTGCGCGAGGGTGCGCATCATGCGGCCGTACAGGTCGCGGGCCGGCATGGTCTTCTTCGCGAGCCCGGCCGCCTCGGCCTTGACGTAGGCGGCGTCGAAGTCCGCGCCGTACAGGTCGACCAGCTCGGGGACGTCGGCCGGGGAGAACAGCGACCAGTCGGCGTCGGCGTTCACGCGGCGCATGAACTCGTCCGGGATCCAGTGGGCGAGGTTCAGGTTGTGCGTGCGGCGCTGGTCCTCGCCGGTGTTGTCGCGGAGCTCCAGGAACTCCTCGATGTCCGCGTGCCAGGTCTCCAGGTAGACGGCGGCGGCGCCCTTGCGGCGGCCGCCCTGGTTCACGGCGGCGACGGAGGCGTCGAGGGTCTTCAGGAACGGCACGATGCCGTTGGAGTGGCCGTTCGTACCGCGGATCAGCGAACCGCGGGCGCGGATGCGGGAGTACGAGAGGCCGATGCCGCCGGCGTGCTTGGAGAGGCGGGCGACCTGGTGGTAGCGGTCGTAGATCGAGTCGAGCTCGTCCAGCGGGGAGTCCAGCAGGTAGCAGGAGGACATCTGCGGGTGCCGGGTGCCGGAGTTGAAGAGCGTGGGGGAGGACGGCAGGTAGTCGAGGCGGCTCATCAGCCGGTAGAGGGAGGCGACTTCCTCGACGGCGCGCACGCTCTCGTCCTCCGCGAGGCCGCAGGCCACGCGCAGCATGAAGTACTGCGGGGTCTCGATGACCTGGCGGGTGATCGGGTGGCGCAGCAGGTAGCGGCTGTGCAGGGTGCGCAGGCCGAAGAAGCCGAAGCGGTCGTCGGCGCCCTCGGCGAGGGTGTGCTCCACCAGCGCGTCGAGGCGGCTCGCGTGGATCCGTACGAACTCGGCCGTGCGGTCGGCGATGAGGCCCTCGCGGTGGCCGACCTCGACGGAGGTGGAGAAGGAGGTGGCACCCTGGCCCGCGGCCTCGTCGGCCACGGCCAGCGTCAGCAGCCGGGCGGCGAGCTTGGAGTACGCCGGGTCCTCGGAGATCAGGCCGGCGGCGGACTCGGTGGCCAGCCCGCGCAGTTCGGCCTCGTCGGCGGCGGAGCTGCGGCCGCGCAGCGCGGCGGCGGCCACCCGGCCGGGGTCGGTGTCGGGGAGGTCGGCCGTCAGCTCGGTGAGGGTACGCAGCAGCGTGGCCCCCGGGCCCTCGGTGTTGTCGCCAGAAGTGGACTCGGCGCGCGGTGCGGAAGGCGCGATGGTCACGGCGGGAGCTCTCCCTCGCTCGGCCCGGCGTCGGTGGGCAGGGCACGGGGAGGCGCATGCGGGCGTGGCAGGTACGCGTACACCGCATGGCGTCCACCGGCCCAACCGCGAGGCCCGGACGTATCGGCACCCGGTTCGGTCGAGCCGGGCGCACCGTCGGCAGGTCTTCGGACTTGCGAGTACACCGATGGGTGTACTTCATACCGTTGCGGGACAGTTCCGGATTCACACCGGATTCCCCTGCGGCGACAGCGAGCATGAGCATACATGTGGGGGCCGCCTCGTGTGTGACCCCCTAGATGTTGTGTCGCCGCGGCTACAGTTCGAGACCGTACGTAAGCAGAGTGAGGCCGGGGAAGGGCTCCCAGTCCCGCGCGGGGGTCCGTACGAAGCCGAGGCGTTCGTAGATCCGGTGGGCGGCCGGCATGTCGTCCGACGTGGACAGCACGAGGTGCCGTACGCCGTCGAGGGCCCGGGCGCGGTCGATGCAGGCCCGCACGAGCGCCTCGCCGGCCCCCTGCCCGCGGCCCTCCCGGGCGACGGCCAGCATCCGGAACTCCGCCTCTCCCTCCCCGGCGATGTCGCAGTACGCGCTGCCTGGCGGGGCGAAGGCCACACCGCCGAGCAGCCGGCCGTCGCTGCGCGCGGCGACGAGTATCTCGCTGTGGGCGGCCCGCCCGGCCACGTCCCGCAGCCGGGCGAGGTACGGGTCCTCCTCGCCGTAGGTGAGCAGCCCGTCCCCGAGGTAGGCCCGCGCGGTGATCTCCCCGAGCTCCTCGTATTCCTCCGGCAGCGCTTCCCTGATCACGATGTCCATGCGGTCGAGTGTGCCGGACGCCTGTCGGTGCCCGGCGCTATCGTCGGAGACAGCACCGTCGAGGAAGGCGAGCGAGGCATGAGCGTCATGACCGAACGTCCCCACCTGTCGACCGAGTCCTTCGAGCACCTGGCCCGCATAGCCGCCCGCGAGGAAGAGGGGCTGCGACTGGAATTCATCGGTGGGGTGCTGAGGAGCAAGGCCATGCCAGACGGGGACCACGGGCGGATCATCGTGTGGCTGTCCCGGATCTGTATGCAGCACCACCCGGACTTCTGGCTGCACCAAGGGCAGGGGATCAAGGCGGAACAGTACCGGGAGGGCCGCGCGATTCCGGACGGGGTTCTGGCGCACGAGGACGCGTTCGTCGGGCAGGGTGACTGGGCGGAACCGGGCCCGATCCTGATGGCCGTCGAGGTGACCTCGTGGGACTCCGACACCGAGCAGCGTGACCGGGTCGAGAAGCCGCGCGCTTATGCGGAGACCGGCATCCCCGTCTACCTGCTCATCGACCGGCTCAAGTGCCAGGTGCTCGTCCACAGCGACCCGGACGGCGGCCGCTACGAGACCGTGCGCACCGTTCCCTTCGGCAGGGAGGTCAAGCTTCCCGACCCCGTCGGCATCACCCTCCAGACCGAGCGCCTCAAGGACTGGGTGCGCTGACCCCGCACGCGCCGAAGGGCCCCGCCGGGGAACGGCGGGGCCCTTCGTACGTGTTCAGCAGCAGCGGAAGCCCTCGCGGGGGTCCGCCTCGCGCGAGTCCGTGCGGGCCCGTTCGAAGGCGCGCCGGGTCAGGACCTCGGCGGCCGGGTCGTGGGAGCGGGCGTGGGCGACGTAGCGGTCGTACGCCGCCTCGCCCGAGAACTCCCGTACGTAGTACCGGGCCCGCGCCAGCGCGCTGCGCACGCTCATCAGGCCACCGGCTCCTTCGGGCGCCCGCCGCCCGAGTCGAGGCCCGCCGTGGCGAGCTCCGCCCGCTCCTCGGCGGTCGGGATCAGCCCGGCCGGGGCGATGATCTTCGACTCGGTCCACGGGACCTCGGAGAGCTTCACGGACTCGGGGCTGCTGATGGCCTTGAAGCAGGTCCGGGCCGCGTCCGCCAGCACGATGATGATCAGGAGCGCGAACAGCGCGGACAGCGCGCCGTCCACCGTGGCGTTGGTGACCACGGTGTGCATGTCGTCCATGTTCTTCGCGGGCGGCAGCACCTTCCCCGCGTCGATCCCGCTCTGGTACTTGTCGCGCTGGGCGAAGAAGCCGACCTTCACGTCCTCCGAGAAGATCTTCTGGTAGCTCGCGGTGAGCGTGACGGCCACGTCCCACGCCAGCGGAACGCCCGTCACCCAGGCCCACTTCAGCCGGCCGGACTTGACCAGCAGCGTGGTGCAGACGGCCAGGGCCACGGCCGCGAGCAGCTGGTTCGCGATGCCGAACAGCGGGAAGAGCTGGTTGATGCCGCCCAGCGGGTCCTTGATGCCGACCCACAGGAAGTAGCCCCAGCCGCCGACGACGATGGCGCTCGCCAGCCAGACGCCCGGCTTCCAGCTGACGTTCTTGAAGGACTTGTGCACGTTGCCGAGGGTGTCCTGGAGCATGAACCGCCCGACGCGGGTGCCCGCGTCGACCGTCGTCAGGATGAACAGCGCCTCGAACATGATGGCGAAGTGGTACCAGAAGGCCTTCATGCCGGCGCCGCCGATGACGGCCGAGAAGATCTCCGACATTCCGAGTGCGAAGGTCGGCGCGCCGCCCGTACGGGACAGCAGGCTGGCCTCCTCGACGTCCTTGGCGGCCTGCGCGAGGGCGTCCGGGGTGATGGCGAAGCCGAAGTTGGTCACCGCCGCGGAAGCCGTCTCGACCGTGGTGCCGATGACCCCGCCGGGGGAGTTCACGGCGAAGAAGAGCCCGGGCTCGATGATGGTGGCCGCGATCATCGCCATGATGGCGACGAAGGACTCGGTGAGCATGGCGCCGTAGCCGATGACCCGGACCTGGGTCTCCTTCTGGATCATCTTCGGGGTGGTGCCCGAGGAGACCAGCGAGTGGAAGCCGGACAGGGCGCCGCACGCGATGGTGATGAAGACGAACGGGAACATCGAGCCGGCGAAGACCGGGCCGTCGCCGCGGGTCGCGAAGTCGGTGACCGCGGGCATCTTCAGGGTCGGCATCGCGATGACCACGCCCACGGCGAGCAGGGCGATGGTGCCGACCTTCATGAAGGTGGAGAGGTAGTCGCGGGGCGCGAGCAGCATCCACACCGGCAGCACCGAGGCGACGAAGCCGTACGCGATCATCCAGATGACCAGCGTCTCCTTCTCCAGCGTGAAGGTGTCGGCGAGGGAGGACTCGGCGACCCAGCCGCCCGCGACGATGGCGAGCAGCAGCAGCGCGACGCCTATCACCGAGACCTCGGTGACCCGGCCCGGCCGCAGCACGCGGAGGTAGAAGCCCATGAAGAGGGCGATCGGGATGGTCATGCCGATGGAGAAGACGCCCCACGGGGAGTGCGCGAGGGCGTTCACGATGACCAGTGCCAGCACCGCCAGCAGGATGATCATGATGGCGAACACGGCGACCAGGGCGGCGGCTCCGCCCACGGGGCCGATCTCGTCCCGCGCCATCTGGCCGAGCGAACGCCCGTCACGGCGGGTGGAGAAGAACAGGGTGACCATGTCCTGGACGGCGCCCGCGAAGATCACACCGACGACGATCCAGATGGTGCCCGGCAGGTAGCCCATCTGCGCGGCGAGCACGGGCCCGACGAGCGGGCCGGCGCCGGCGACGGCGGCGAAGTGGTGGCCGAAGAGCACCCGCCGGTCGGTGGGGTGGAAGTCGACACCGTTGTCCAGGCGTTCGGCCGGGGTGGCCCGCGTCTTGTCCACCTTCAGGACGCGGTGGGCGATGAAGCGCGCGTAGAAGCGGTAGCCGATCGCGTACGAGCCCAGCGCGGCGGCGAGCAGCCAGGCGGCCGAGATCTCCTCGCCGCGCGAGAGGGCCAGGACGCCCCAGCCGATGGCCCCGACGAGTCCGACGAGCACCCACACGGCGATGGACTTCGGCGAAGGCGAGCCCGGCCTGCTGCCCGGACTCGCCGTGTCCCGTTCTGTACCAGTAACTTGTGGTTCCGCCATGGCTCTCGTCCCCTCGTTGATCACTGCGTGAGCGCAGGGAATCTACGGGGGATCGCCCGGTGAACGTAAGACCCCGTCCGTATTCCGGTATGCGGGAACGAGTGCTAGACCGCAGGTCGCTTGAGCCTGGCCACGAACTTGTAGCGGTCGCCGCGGTACACCGACCGCACCCATTCCACCGGCTCCCCGTCGGCGTCCAGCGAGTGCCGGGAGAGCATCAGCATCGGCAGGCCGACGTCGGTGCCGAGCAGGCCGGCCTCGCGCGGGGTGGCCAGCGAGGTCTCGATGGTCTCCTCGGCCTCGGCGAGGTGGACGTCGTACACCTCGGCGAGGGCGGTGTAGAGGGAGGTGTACTTGACCAGCGAACGGCGCAGGGCCGGGAAGCGCTTGGCCGAAAGGTGGGTGGTCTCGATGGCCATCGGCTCTCCGCTCGCCAGCCGCAGCCGCTCGATGCGCAGGACCCGTCCGCCGGTGTTGATCTTGAGTAGCCCGGCGAGGGTGTCGTCGGCCGTCACGTAGCCGATGTCGAGCAGCTGGGAGGTCGGCTCCAGCCCCTGGGCCCGCATGTCCTCGGTGTACGAGGTGAGTTGGAGCGCCTGGGAGACCTTGGGCTTGGCGACGAAGGTGCCTTTGCCCTGAATTCGTTCCAGTCGTCCCTCTACGACCAGTTCCTGGAGGGCCTGGCGGACGGTGGTCCGCGAGGTGTCGAATTCGGCCGCGAGCGTCCGCTCCGGCGGCACCGGGGTGCCGGGCGGCAGGGTTTCGGTCATGTCGAGCAAGTGCCGCTTGAGTCGGTAGTACTTGGGAACGCGCGCCGTGCGAGTGGCTGCCCCGCCTTCCGGCTCCGTGATCGCCCCTTCGGTGGCCATCGCCGCCCGCCTTCCCGACTCCAGTTTCGCTGCCGTCACCGGCTCCTCCGATATGTGCGGTCACATCGTGACACGTACGGGGGGACAGGCCTTCTCTCTGTCCAGGTGTCGGTCCGATAACGGACCGAGCACCCGCTCATTAGACCCTTGACACCCCCAAAGGTCTAGGCCAAGCTCCAGCTACTGGTCTAAACCAATATGGATCAGATCCCGGCCCCACGGGCAGTACTTGGTACGTACGTCACCGCGGCGGGCGAGGGAAGTTGCAGGCAGCATCCCTGAGGAGGGTGGCGTGAAGCGCAAGCTCATTGCGGCGGTCGGTGTCGTGGGCATGATGGTCGGAGTCGCGGCGTGCGGCAACGGCGGCGACGACAAGCCGAAGGCCGACGCGTCGGGTGGCGCCAAGGAGATCACCGTCTGGGTGATGGACGGCTCCGCACCGAAGGCCTGGATCGACGAGGTCAACAAGGAGTTCTCGGCCAAGCACCCCGGTGTGACGGTCAAGGTCGAGGAGCAGAAGTGGACCGGCATCCAGGAGAAGGTCACCACGGCCCTCTCCGAGAACACCCCGCCGGACGTCCTTGAGCTCGGCAACACCCAGACCGCCGGCTACGCGGTCACCGGCGGCCTCGCCGACCTGACGAAGGACAAGGCCAAGCTCGGCGCCGACGCCTGGGCGAAGGGCATGCTCGCCTCCGCCGAGATCGACGGCAAGCTCTACTCCGCCCCCTGGTACGCCGCCAACCGCGTCGTCGTCTACGACAAGAAGGCCTTCGAGAAGGCTGGCGTCACCCCGCCGAAGACCCGCGACGAGTGGGTGGCCGGCCTGGAGAAGCTGAAGGCGGCCGACCCGGCCACTCAGCCGATCTACCTCCCCGGCCAGAGCTGGTACGTCCTCGCCGGCCTCATCTGGGACGAGGGCGGCGACCTCGCCGTCAAGGACGGCGGCAAGTGGAAGGGTGGCCTCGGCACCCCGCAGGCCGCCTCCGCCATGGAGTTCTACAAGAAGCTGCAGTCCTTCTCCACGGCCCCCAAGGACAAGGACGAGGCCACCCCGCAGCAGTCCACCGACATCGTCCCCAAGGGCGGCGTCGCCTCCTGGATCGGTCTCGGCTGGGAGGCCGGCGGTGCGGAGAAGGCCCTGAAGGACGCGGGCAAGGAGGCCGACTTCGGCTACTTCCCGATCCCGGGCAAGACCGCCGACAAGCCCGGCACCGTCTTCCTCGGCGGCTCGAACCTCGCCGTGGCCGAGCGCTCCAAGAACAAGGAGCTCGCCAAGGAGTGGCTGGCCCTCGCCACCGGCAAGGACCAGATGACGAAGTACGCGGCCGAGGTCAAGGGCGCGCTGCTCCCGAACCAGACCGCCGCCAACTTCGCCCCGGCCGCGGGCTCCTTCGCCGAGGCGATGGCCAAGGCCGGCGCCAACGGCAAGATCACCCCGGTCACCGCGGGATGGGCGAACGTCGAGACGGAGCCCAACCCGATCAAGGAGTTCATGACCAAGGTCCTGAAGGGTGAGGACGCCGCCAAGGCGGGCGCGGACGCGGACAAGGAAATCGCGAACCGCATCAACAAGTAACAGCCCCATCCGGCAGTACCCGCACAGCCCAGCAGTGTGAACGCACCGGGGGGCGCGGTGGGGGGGGCGCCGCCCCCCCCCCCCCCCCGCGCGCCATTTTAACCCCACTCAAACCCCAGGGAGCCAACCCCAGACCCGGCCCACCCCCGGGGCGCCCACCCGCCCACCACCAGTA
>NZ_JBICYR010000017.1:0-186782 GCF_043201175.1 Streptomyces sp. NPDC048337 | reverse complement strand
TCTGCTGAGTTCCAGCCGGGCCCACCACCCCGCCCCTACACTCCGAGCGAACCCTTCGACCAGGCCAGATAGCGAACCGCCACTGGAGTACTAGCAAGATGGATTCTCCACCGCAGGGCACTTTCACATACGAGAACGGCCCCCAGAACTCTGGGGGCCGTTCCGTGACTCACGCAGCCGTTCAGCTCGCGGCGACCGCGCCGCGACCGGCCTTGCCGAGGGCCATCGGCCAGTGCGCCAGAGCCGCGGTGGCCCCGTACCAGGCCAGCAGGCCGGACACGGCGGCGACCCAGCCGCCGGCCTTGGCGAGACCGCCGCTGTCCGCGAACGCGCCTATCGCCAGCAGGAGGAGGGACAGGGTCAGCAGGGCGTAGACGCCCTGGCTGAACAGACCGCTCGCCGCGGCGACCGTGAGGGTCAGTGCGAGCATCGCGAAGAGGACAAGAAACGTTCCGGCTGCTTCGTCCGAGACCGAAGCTCCGGCGCCCTTGGCCCACGTGAACCAGAAGATGCCCAGGCCCGCGAAGGCGGTGCCGTTGAACCCGTTGCCGCCGCGGTACTCGAGGAGTCCGAGGAGGAACAGGGCCGCGCCGCCGACGTACATCGCGAGCGAAACGGAATTGGCGGCGGACACTCCGTCGATGACACCGGTGTGGCCGATACCGAATGCGAGAAGGGTGAGACCCAGGGCGATGTTCCCGAGGGTCGAAGTCGAGGCCGTGCTTCCCGCAGAGACACCATTGTCCACGGCGGGCTCCCTTCGATCTGCAGTTGTTTGCTGCGTCCCAGCAGCACTTATCTACCCTTTACACGGGTGCACAACCGCACAATCGCCTTAACAAGCGGTCACGGAATGACAACGACCGGTCGCTGTGCGCGTTTGGCGAGCCGGCCGGCCACGGATCCGAAGATCCGGCCGACGATTCCGTGGGTGGAACCCACCACGATGGCGTCGGCCGAATACTCACGGCCGACCTCCTCCAGCTCATGGCAGATGTCACCACCGCGCTCGACCAGGATCCACGGCACTTCTGCCAGATAGTCCGCGCAGGCGAGCTCCAGCCCGAGCACCTCGGTGCGGTGGTCCGGCACGTCCACGAAGACGGGCGGCTCGCAGCCGGCCCATACGGTGGTGGGCAGGCGGTTGGCGACATGGACGATGATCAGACCGGATCCGGAGCGACGGGCCATGCCGATCGCGTACGCGAGCGCGCGCTCGCTGGACGTGGATCCGTCGAATCCCACAACGACCCCGTGCCGGAAGGCCGGATCGCAGGGCAGGCGTGTCTGTTCCACCGCGCGCAGATCGGCGGCCGACGCGGGGTCGGCGAGGCGTTTGCGCTTGCGGTCCGCGGGTTCGGAGAATTCGTGACCGGCCATGGGTGTCTCGGCGAAGAGGTCCTTGGAGGAAGCAACAGGGGCGAAATCGGCGACGCTGGGTGACGGAGCTCTGTCCGGGAAGCATCTTCCCAAGCCCATACCCACCAGGGTACGGCGACACTCCTGTCCTGCACAGGGCTTGCCGCCCTTGGAGAGCGTCCCAGGGAGCATGCCGGAGCGAGCGCGCCTTGGCAATGGCCGCTGGCCCCTACAGCCAGTGACGATCGGCCCCCGCGCCACCCGTGCGCGCAGTGACCGAGCCCCGCCGCGCGGCGTTGGGCATGAGTCCGACCGTCCAGGAAGAGCCCGCAGGGAGCACGCCGTGCCCGGCCATCCGGTTCACCCCGTCCAGCCCGCTCAGCCGACGCAGTCCGTCCACTACGCCGACACCGTTCCGCAGTTCGCTCCTTCCCCCCGCACTCCCCTTCACTCGTCCGTGCCATCCGCGAGGCGCCACCAGGACGACCCCGCGGGTGACGTGGTCCGGTGGGCCGCCTTCAGCTGCCTGCTCGTCCCCGTGGTCCTCGTCGTCTACGGAACCTCCTTCGGCGGGGCCGCCGTCGCGACCCTCGGCCTGTTCGCCGTCACGGCCGCGTGCCGGGTGCTGCTGCGCTACTCGGAGCGGGCCGCGGCGCGGGTGCGGGCGGAGGAACGGCTTCCGTCCGGCCGGCGCCGCCGGCACTCCCGCGGCGGGCCCGCGCACCACCGCGGCTGCGGCGGCTCTGACCCGATCTCCCCGCACGACTGACTTGTTCGCACACCCACACCCGCATGTTTTCAGCCAACTTCCCGGCAGGGTGCCCTCCTTGCCGGAATGTCCCCCCAACCCCCCCACCACCAGCGACGACAGAGCTCGGGGGGCGTCACGACCCTACGGGTACTGGCCACAGGCGGACGGGACGCTTCCCATCCGGGTAGCGGAGCGGAACGCTTCCTGATCGAATGCTTTTCGCCAAGTTGAGAAGTCGACATAGCGCTGCGTGCTGAACTTGTCACGCCGACACCACGGGACGCAGTAGATTCGATCATGTATTTACGGCGGGGGATCCACGTGCAAGGCCGAGGGGAAACGTGCAGGTGCGACCAGACCAAGGAGTCGCGACACCCAAGGGGGGCTTAGCGCCATGAGCCAGGATTCCACCGCCGCCGTCATTGCGGACGCCGGCCGGAAGCTCGCGGGGCGTCGCCGCAGGGAGATCGTCGCGGTGCTGCTCTTCAGCGGCGGACCGATCTTCGAGAGCTCCATTCCACTCTCCGTGTTCGGCATTGACCGGCAGGACGCGGGAGTTCCACGCTATCGACTACTCGTGTGCGCCGGAGAGGACGGTCCGCTCAGGACCACCGGCGGACTCGAACTGACCGCGCCATACGGGTTGGAGGCGATCGCCCGGGCAGGGACGGTCGTCGTGCCCGCCTGGCGCTCCATCACCTCTCCACCGCCGCCGGAAGCGCTCGACGCGCTGCGTCTGGCGCACGAGGAGGGGGCCCGGATCGTCGGACTGTGCACCGGAGCCTTCGTGCTCGCGGCCGCCGGTCTGCTGGACGGGCGGCCCGCGACGACGCACTGGATGTACGCGCCGACGCTGGCCAAGCGGTACCCGTCCGTCCACGTCGATCCGCGCGAGCTGTTCGTCGATGACGGCGACGTGCTCACGTCCGCGGGCACCGCGGCCGGAATCGACCTGTGCCTGCACATCGTGCGCACGGACCACGGCAGCGAGGCGGCCGGGGCCCTGGCCCGCAGGCTCGTCGTGCCGCCGCGCCGCACCGGCGGCCAGGAACGCTATCTCGACCGGTCGCTGCCGGAGGAGATCGGCGCCGACCCGCTGGCCGAGGTCGTCGCCTGGGCGCTGGAACACCTCCACGAGCAGTTCGACGTGGAGACCCTGGCGGCCCGTGCGTACATGAGCCGGCGCACCTTCGACCGGCGGTTCCGCTCGCTGACCGGCAGCGCGCCGCTGCAGTGGCTGATCACCCAGCGGGTGCTCCAGGCACAGCGGCTGCTGGAGACCTCCGACTACTCGGTCGACGAGGTCGCCGGGCGCTGCGGGTTCCGCTCGCCGGTCGCCCTGCGCGGGCACTTCCGCCGGCAGCTGGGGTCCTCCCCGGCGGCCTACCGCTCCGCCTACCGGGCACGCCGTCCGCAGGGCGACGTGGCACAGGTCTCCGAGATCTCGGGGGCTCCGGTACCGCACCAGCGCACTCCGCAGCCCCAGCGGGCGGCGGCGGCCCTGGCCGCGTCCGGCCCGTCGGTGACCGAGCTGTACTCCCCCGGCCGAGTGCTGCGGGAACACGCGTAACCCTCACAACGGGTACGACACGGAAGGTCCTCCATCGGTCACCGCCGATGGGGGACCTTCCGCTTATGCGGTCCGCTCCCGGGGCTACCGCATAAGGTGGGACACATGAACGATCGCATGGTGTGGATCGACTGCGAGATGACCGGGCTCTCGTTGACGGACGACGCACTTATCGAGGTGGCCGCGCTGGTCACCGACTCGGAGCTCAACGTGCTCGGCGAAGGCGTGGACATCGTGATCCGCCCGCCGGACGCGGCCCTGGAGACCATGCCCGACGTGGTGCGCGAGATGCACACCGCCTCCGGACTGCTCGACGAGCTGGCCGGCGGGACCACCCTCGCGGATGCCGAGGCCCAGGTCCTGGCATACGTACGGGAACACGTGAAGGAGCCCCGCAAGGCGCCGCTCTGCGGGAACACGGTCGGCACCGACCGCGGCTTCCTGCTGCGCGACATGCCCGCGCTGGAGGGCCACCTGCACTACCGGATCGTGGACGTGTCCTCGATCAAGGAGCTGGCGCGCCGCTGGTACCCGCGGGCGTACTTCAACAGCCCGCCGAAGAACGGCAACCACCGGGCGCTCGCGGACATCAAGGAGTCCATCGCCGAGCTGCGCTACTACCGGGAGGCGGTCTTCGTTCCGCAGCCCGGCCCTGACTCGGACACGGCGCGGAGCATCGCCGCCAAGCACGTCGTGCCCGCCGAGTAGCAGCGCCGGAGACGGGTCGGGGAAAAGGTGGGAGCGAGCACCCTCCCGGACCCTGTACCCTTTTCTTCGGCCGGTCGGTTTTCCGACCGGACATGGTGGGTGTAGCTCAGTTGGTAGAGCACCTGGTTGTGGTCCAGGTGGCCGCGGGTTCAAGTCCCGTCACTCACCCTGTGGGAAGGCCCCGGTCCGTGAAAGCGGACCGGGGCCTTCTGCGTTTCTGGCGTTTCCACGTTTCTATGAGGATTCGCGGACCACCAGGCGGTTCTGCAGGACGACGGTCGCCCCGTCCGGCTCCGCCGCACTGCCCTGCCGGATCCTCTCCAGCAGCACCCGCGCCATGGTCCGGCCCATCTCCTCGATCGGCTGCCGGACGCTGGTCAGCGGCGGGTCCATGTGCCGGGCCACCACCGAGTCGTCGAAGCCGACCAGCGCCACGTCCTGCGGGATCCGCCGGCCGGCCGCGCGCAGCTCCAGTCGGGCGCCCGCCGCCATGACGTCCGAGGCGGCGAAGACGGCGTCGAGCGCGGGCCGGCGCTCCAGCAGCTCGCGCATGGCCCGGCGGCCGCCCTCCTCGGTGAAGTCGCCGACCGCGATCAGCTGCTCGTCGACGGGGTGTCCGGCGGCCCGAAGGGCCTGCCGGTAGCCGTCGAGGCGACACTGGGCCCCGTAGACGTCCTGCGGTCCGGTGATCGTGGCGATCGACCGCCGGCCCCGGCCGAGGAGGTGGCGTACGGCCTCGGCCGCGCCCGCCAGGTTGTCGGAGTCCACGCAGGGCAGCGTCTCCGCGGCGGAGCGGCGGCCGCTGATCACCGTCGGGATGCCGAGCTCGGCCAGCAGTTCCGGCAGCGGGTCACCGGCGTGGACGGAGACGAGGAGCACCCCGTCGACGCGGTGGCCGGACAGGTACTGGGAGAGGCGGCGGCGCTCGCGGTCGCTGCCCGCCAGGGTGAGGACGAGCTGGACGTCGGTCTCGGCGAGGGCGGTGCCGACCCCGCGGACCACGTCGGAGAAGTACGGCTCGGCGAAGAACCGGGCCTCCGGCTCGGGGATCACGAGGGCGATGGCGTCGGTGCGGTTGGCGGCCAGCGCCCGGGCGGCCCGGTTGGGTACGTAGCCCAGCTCGGCGACGGCCGCCTCGACGGCGGCCCTGGTGTGCTCGCTGACCTTGGAGGACCCGTTGATCACCCGGGAGACCGTGCCGCGCCCGACTCCGGCGCGCGCCGCGACCTCTTCCAGGGTCGGCCGTCCCCCGCCGCGCCCTTGACCGTTCATGGCTTCCTCCCGGTTGTGAATCTACCTCTTGACGACGGTGGGAGCGCTCCCACACTGTGGCACACGACACCCGGCACGTTCCCGTCCTTCAGGGAGGACCCAGATGCGAGCCCGAAGAAACCTCGTCACCACGGCCGGTCTGCTCGGCGTCGCGGCCCTCCTGCTCGCGGGGTGCGCGGAGGATCCGGCCGAGTCCCCCGGGAAGGGCGCCCCCTCGGGCGGGAAGGCGCAGATCACGCTCACCGTCGGGGTCTTCGGGGCCTTCGGCCTCCAGGAGGCCGGGCTCTACGACGCGTACACGGCCCAGAATCCCGGGATCCGGATCGAGCAGACCTCCATCGAGCGGAACGAGAACTACTACCCGCAGCTCCTCACCCACCTGGGCACCGGCAGCGGGCTCGCCGACATCCAGGCCGTCGAGGTCAACAACATCGCCGAGATCACCGCGACCCAGGCCGACAAGCTGGTCGACCTCGGCAAGGCGCCCGGGGTGGACAAGGCCGCCTACCTGCCGTGGAAGTGGGCGCAGGGCACGGCGAGCGCGGCGAAGGGCGGGGTCACGGTCGGCCTCGGCACCGACATCGGGCCGCAGGGCATCTGCTACCGCAAGGACCTCTTCGAGGCGGCCGGGCTGCCGACGGACCGGGCGGCGGTCGGGGCGCTGTGGGCGGGCGACTGGAACAAGTACCTGGAAGCGGGCAAGGCGTACAAGGCGAAGGCGGGCGAAGGGAAGGCCTTCGTGGACTCCGCGTCGGGCGTGATGGCGGCGGTGACGGGGAGCAGTGCCCAGCGGTTCTACGACGAGCGGGGCAAGGTCGTCTACAAGACCAACCCGGCGGTGCGCGGGGCCTTCGACCTGGCGGCCGCCTTCGCCACCGAGGGGCTGAGCGCGCGGCTCCAGCAGTTCACCCCGGCCTGGGACCAGGGCTTCGCCAACGGCTCGTTCGCGACGGTCTCCTGCCCGGCCTGGATGCTCGGCTACATCCAGGACAAGGCGGGCCCGGCGGGCAAGGACAAGTGGGACGTGGCCCAGGCGCCGAAGCCGAGCAACTGGGGCGGCTCCTTCCTGGTGGTGCCGAAGGCCGGCAAGCACGCCGAGGAGGCGGCGAAGCTGGCGGCCTGGCTGACGGCGCCGGCGCAGCAGGCGAGGCTCTTCGAGAAGCGGGGCAGTTTCCCGAGCGCGAGCGCCGCGTACGGGCTGCCTTCGGTCTCGGGCGCGAAGCACGACTACTTCGGCGGGGCCCCGATCGGCGAGATCTTCGCGCGGGCGGCGGAGGGGGTGCCCGTGGCGGCGGTCGGCCCGAAGGACCTGGTGATCGCACAGAACCTGGCGGACATCGGGATGCTCCAGGTCGACCAGAAGGGGCGCAGCCCGCAGGAGGGCTGGGAGGCGGCGGTGAAGGCCATCGACAACGCCCTGGACCGGTGAACCGGCCGACGACGGGCCCCGGCCCCGCAAGCCGGACGGCGGCCCGGACCGGACCGGCGAGCAGGCCGACGGCCCGGCCCGGACCCGCAAGCAGGACGGCGGCCCCGACCGAACCGGCAAGCCGGACGGCGGCCCGGACCGGGCCGGCGAGCGGGCTGACGCCGGGTGGGGCGGTGGCTCGGGCGTGGCCGCAGGTGGGGTTGGCGCGCCGCTCGGCGGGGGACCCGGGGGCGGTGCGCCGATGAGCGACGAAACCGCCCTGGTCTCCCCCTCCGCCTCACGCCCCGCGAGGAAGCGCCCCGCGGGGAAGGCGGAGGGGGGTGGTCGGGGCCCGCGGAGCGAGGTGTGGCGGTCGCGCCGGTACCGGTGGGACCTGCGCTGGAGCCCGTACGCCTTCGTGGCGCCCTTCTTCCTCTTCTTCGCCGCCTTCGGGCTCTTCCCGCTCCTCTACACGGGCTGGGCGGCGCTGCACCAGGTGGAGCTGACCGACCCGGACTCGATGACGTGGGTGGGGCTGAGGAACTTCACCCGGCTGTGGGACGACGCGTTCTTCTGGAACGCCCTGCGCAACACCGTCACCATCGGTCTGCTCTCCACGGTGCCGCAGCTCGCCATCGCGCTGGGCCTGGCCCACCTGCTGAACTACAGGCTGCGCGGCTCCGCCTTCTTCCGGGTCGCGGTGCTCACCCCGTACGCGACCTCGGTGGCGGCCGCCACGCTCGTCTTCGTGCTGCTCTTCGGCCGGGACCACGGGATGGTCAACTGGGCCCTGTCGGCGGTCGGTTTCGACGCGGTGGACTGGCAGAACGGCACCTTCGCCTCCCAGCTGGCGGTCTCCACCATCGTGATCTGGCGGTGGACCGGCTACAACGCGCTGATCTACCTGGCGGCCATGCAGGCCGTGCCGGGCGAGCTCTACGAGTCCGCGGCGCTGGACGGGGCCTCGCGGTGGCAGCAGTTCCGGCACGTGACCGTGCCCTCGCTGCGGCCGACGATCTTCTTCACCTGTGTGGTGTCGACGATCGGGGCGACGCAGCTGTTCGGCGAGCCGCTGCTGTTCAACGGCGGGGCGGGCGCGACGGGCGGCTCGGACCACCAGTTCCAGACGCTGGGGCTGTACCTGTACGAGCAGGGGTGGGTGAACCTGCACCTGGGGCGGGCCTCGGCGATCGCGTGGGCGATGTTCCTGATCCTGCTGGTCATCGCGGGCGCGGCGCGGCTGCTGCGCGGAAGGGAGGCCTCCCGATGAGATCACTGCGCGCGGGCCGGCTCACCTACGTGGTGCTCGCCCTGTTCACCGTCGGCTCCCTCTTCCCCCTCGTATGGACGGCAATCGCGGCCTCCCGGAGCAACACCCGGCTGGCGCAGACGCCGCCGCCGTTCTGGTTCGGCGGGAACCTGGGGCGCAACCTCCAAGTGGCCTGGACCGATGCCAACATGGGCACGGCGCTGCTGAACACCGTGGTCGTGGCGGGCACGGTCGCGGCGGGCACGGTGGCGTTCTCCACGCTGGCGGGCTTCGCCTTCGCCCGGCTCCGCTTCCGGGGGCGCCGGCTGCTGATGGCGCTGGTGGTCGGGACGATGCTGATCCCACCTCAGCTGAGCGTGGTCCCGCTGTACATGCTGATCGCGCAGCTGTCCTGGACCGACCGGCTCCAGGCGGTGATCCTGCCGACGCTGGTGTCCGCCTTCGGGGTGTTCTTCATGCGCCAGTACCTGGGGCAGTCCCTGCCGGTGGAGCTGGTGGAGGCGGCGCGCACGGACGGGGCGAGTTCGCTGCGGATCGTGTGGCACGTGGTGTTCCCGGCGGCCCGGCCGGCGATGGCGGTGCTGGCCATGCTGACCTTCGTCATGGCCTGGAACGACTTCTTCTGGCCGATCGTCGCGCTGACCCAGAACGGCAGCCCGACGGTGCAGGTGGCCCTGACCGGGCTGGGCCGGGGCTACATCCCCGACCAGTCGGTGATCATGGCGGGCGCGTTGCTGGGCACGCTCCCGCTGCTGCTGGTGTTCCTCGTCTTCGGCCGCCAGATCGTCGGCGGCATCATGCAGGGAGCGGTGAAGGGATGACAGACGCACGGTTCCCAGACGGGTTCCTGTGGGGCACGGCCACCGCGGCCTTCCAGATCGAGGGGGCGGCCGGGCTGCGCGAGCCGTCCATCTGGGACACGTTCTGCCGTACGCCGGGCAAGGTGTACGGCGGCCACACCGGCGAGGTCGCCGTGGACCACCACCGGCTGTGGCGGGACGACGTCCGGCTGATGGCCGAACTGGGGCTGGGAGCCTACCGGTTCTCGGTGTCCTGGCCGCGGGTGCTGGCCGGCGGGATCGGCTTCTACGACGCGCTCGTCGACGAGCTGCTCTCGTACGGGATCAAGCCCTGCGTGACCCTGTACCACTGGGACCTGCCGCAGGAGCTGGAGACCGAGGGGGGCTGGCCGGAACGGGAGACGGCGTACGCCTTCGCCCAGTACGCCTCCCAGGTCTCGGCGGCGCTGGCCGACCGGGTGGAGCTGTGGACCACCCTCAACGAGCCCTGGTGCAGCGCCTTCCTCGGCTACGGCTCCGGGGTGCACGCCCCCGGCCGCACCTCCCCCGCGGACTCGCTGCGCGCCGCCCACCACCTCAACCTGGCGCACGGCCTAGCCGCCGCCGCGCTGCCCGCCTCGGCGAGGACCGGCATCGCGCTCAACCTCGGCGCGGTACGGCCGCTGACCGGCTCGGCGGCCGATCTGGACGCCGCGCGCCGGATCGACGCCCTCGCCAACCGGATCTTCACCGAGCCGCTGCTGCGGGGGGCCTACCCCCGGGACCTCCTCGCGGACACCGCCTCCGTGACGGACTGGTCGTTCGTCCGCCCCGGCGACGAGGCGCTGATCCACCGGCCGCTGGGCTTCCTCGGCGTGAACTACTACACGCCGACGGTGGTCTCGGCGGCCTCCGACGGCCCGCGCGACGACGGACACGGCGGCGGGGAGCACTCCCCCTGGCCGGGAGCCGAGGACGTGGCCTTCCACCAACCCCCCGGCGAGCGGACCGACATGGGCTGGTCGATCGACCCGACCGGCCTGTACGACCTGCTCGAACGCTGCGCCCGCGAGGCACCCGGCCTGCCGCTGCTGGTCACCGAGAACGGGGCGGCGTACGCACCGGACCTGCACGACCCGGCGCGCATCCGCTACCTGGAGGCCCACCTGGCCGAGGTCCACCGGGCCCTGGCCGACGGCGCCCCGGTGGAGGGCTACTTCCTCTGGTCGCTGATGGACAACTTCGAATGGTCCTACGGCTACAGCAAGCGCTTCGGCATCGTGCACGTCGACTACGAGACCCAGGCCCGCACCCCGCGCTCCAGCGCGCACTGGTACGCGCGGCTGGCCCGGACGGGGGCGCTGCGGGCGGGCTCGTAGGTTCGCCGCCATGCGCCTCACCGCACGGTCGCGGCCCGGCCGCGGCCGACCCCCGGCCGCTGCTCGCTGTGGCCCGGCTGCAGCAGGCGTCAGCGGAAGGCCGGGGCGGAGCGGGCCGCCCAGTCGGCGAAGGGACGGGCCGGGCGGCCGAGTATCCGCTCCACGGCGGGACTCGGCACCAGTTCGGCGGGCAGCGGTGCGCCGAGGATCGCGAGGGTGCCCTCCACGACCGGTTCGGGCATGAAGGCCAGCATCTGGGCGGCGGCCTCCTCACGGGTCTGCTCGACGAACCGCACGGACTCGCCCAGGGCCGCGCCTATCTCCTCCGCCCGCTCCCGCGGGGTGGTCAACGCCGGTCCGGTGAGCTCGTAGGTCCGGCCGGTGTGCCCGGGCTCCCGCAGGGCGGCGGCCGCCACCTCGGCGACGTCCGCCGGGTCGACGGTCGGCAGCCCGACGTCGCCGAAGGGGGCCGCGGCCGTGCGCCCCGTACGGATCGACTCGGCCCAGGCGAAGGCGTTGGAGTTCAGGCCGCCGGACCTCAGGACCGTCCACTCCAGGCCGGACCGGCGGACCGCCGCTTCGAATGCGGCGGCGTGCCCATAGACCTCGGGGCGGGTGCCGACGCCCTGGGTGGAGAGCAGGACGACCCGTCCGACCCCGGCCGCCCGTGCCCGGTCGAGGATGCCCTGCGGGTCCTCGCCGGCGACGAGCAGGAACAGCGCCTCCGCCCCTTCGAGCACGGGCAGCAGCCCCTCCGGCTCGGCGAGGTCGGCCTGATGGTGGCGGACCCCGTCGGGCACCTCCGCGGGCTTCCTGGACACGGCGGTCACCTGCTCCCCCGCCGCGGCCAGGATCCGTACGAGCTCCCGTCCGACATTGCCCGTCGCACCTGTCACCACGATCACAGCATCCCCCTATGCGTTGATGAACAACCGACTCAGTTAGTTGGCTGACTCACTTCTGACCATAGCCGCTTCCCCCTCACGCGTCTACAGTTAGTCAGGTGACTGACTCAAAGAAGGCCCGGCGAACCTCCGGCAAGCGGGAACGGCTCGCGGCCGCCGCGGCCCAGGTGCTCCACGAACAGGGCATCGCCCAGACCACGCTCGCGGACATCGCCCAGGCGGCGGACGTCCCGGTGGGCAACGTCTACTACTACTTCAAGACCAAGGACCAGCTCGTCGAGGCCGCGATCGACGCCCACGCCCAGAGCCTCCAGGGCCTGATCGGCAGGCTCGACGAACTCCCCACCCCCCAGGACCGGTTGAAGGCCCTCGTGAACGGCTGGGCCGAGCAGCGCGATCTCACCGCCCGCCACGGCTGCCCCACCGGCACCCTCGCCTCGGAACTCGACAAGCGCGCCGACGGACTCGACCAGTCCATCGCCCAGGTCATCCGGACCCTGCTCGACTGGACCGAGCAGCAGTTCCGGGCGATGGGCCGCGCCGACGCCCGCGATCTCGCCGTCGCCCTGATCTCCGCCTACCAGGGTGTCTCACTCCTCACCAACACCTTCCGCGACCCGGACCTCATGACCGCAGAGGCCCGCCGCCTGGAGCGCTGGATCGACTCCCTCCCCCAGGGCGCCGACACCCCGTCGACCTAGGCGCCGAAGGCGTCGGCGTGGTCGTTCACCCAGGTCTCGAAGGTGCGGGCCGGGTGGCCGGTGAGGTGCTCCACCGCATCGGTGAGGTCGACCGGGAGGCCGTCCGTGGAGGCCCAGTAGTCGAGCAGGGCGTCGGCGTAGGAGCCGGGTATGTAGCCGTCGACCTCGGACTTCCACTGCTCGGCGGTGACGGCCTCGAAGGGTATGGGCCGGCCGAGAGCCCGGCCGAGTATCGCGAGCTGGGCCGCGAAGGTCAGCGACTGCGGTCCGGTCAGGGTGTAGGCGCGGCCCCCGAGGGCGGAGTCGGTGAGCACGGCGCAGGCGGCCTCCGCGAGGTCGGCCTCGTGGACGGGGTCGCAGTAGGCGCCGGGGTAGGGCAGGTGGACCGGGCGGCCGGACTTCAACGACCAGGCCCAGCCGAGGGCGTTGCTCGCGAAGGACCCGGGGCGCAGCAGGGTGGTGCGCAGCGAGGAGGCCGTCAGGGCCTGTTCGACGGCGAGATGGGACGCGGACAGCGGGCTGTCGGCGGCATCGGGGGAGAGCACCGAGGAGGAGGACAGGAGCACGACGTGCTCGACCCCGGCGGCGACGGCCTCCTTGACGAAGGCGTCGATTCCGGCGGCCTCGGCGTAGAGGAAGACGGAGCGGACCCCCTCGAGGGCGCCGGGGAAGGTCACAGGGTCGGAGAGGTCGCAGTGGACGGTATCGGCGCGGTCCGGCTCGCGGGAGGCGAGGCGGTGCGGGATGCCGCGGGAGGTGAGGAGGGCGGAGAGTCCGCGGGCGACGGCGCCGCGGCCGCCGGTGACGAGGATCGACATGACGATTCCTTCTCTCTCGATCTGACGCGCTCGGACGTTCTGACGTGCTCGGATGTTCTGGGTCGGGCGGATCCTCGATACGATAGATCCGTGACACAGATTCTGCGTTGCGCATTCTCTGCGCCACACAGATAAATTTGGAGCATGGAGAAGCCGATGTCAACCGATTCCCCTCGTACGGGTGATGAGTGGAGCCGCGCGGAGCTGCTCGCGCGCATCGTCACCGAAAGCCAGCGGCACTACGCCGACTACTCCCTCTTCAACCAGGCCATGGCCGACCACGTCGGCCTGCACCCCACCGACATGCAGTGCGTCGCCCTCCTCGACATGGAGCCCGGCCCCGTCAGCACCGGCGACATCGCCCGCCTCACCGGCCTGACCTCCGGCTCCGCCACCCGCCTCGTCGACCGCATGGTCAAGGCGGGCATCGTCGAGCGGCACGCCGACCCCCACGACCGCCGCCGCTCGCTCGTCTCCCTCTCCCCCGAGGCCCGCAAGCGGATCGGCGCCGCCTGGGACACCCCCGGCCGGGCCTTCGGCGCCGTGCTGGAGAACTACTCCGACTCCGAACTCGCCGTCATCGCCGACTACCTGCACCGCGCCGCCGAGGTCGGCCGGGCCCAGGCCAAGCGGCTGACCTCCGGCGAAGCCGGCTGACAGGGTCTTCCGAAGAGGCCAACGCGTTCCTCGCGCGCCTGCCCGCCGCGCTCTGCCCCATCGGAACGCTCATGCTCGTCAACGAACGCGACGGCATCGGTGCCGCCGGCACCGTCGCCGCCGCGCTCTGGCTCGGCCAGGCACTCGGCGGCCCCGTCATCGGCCGCCTCGGCGACCGCCGCGGCCACCGCAACGTGCTGCTCGTCGCCTGCGCCGCGAACGCCGCCGCCCTCACCGCCCTCGTCACGGCCGTCCTCTCCGGCCTGCCGCTCGCCCCCCGCATGGCCCTCGCCGTCGCGGCCGGGCTCACCGTCCCCCAGGTCGGGCCGCTGGCCCGGGCCCGCTGGGCGCGGCTGGCCGGCGCGGACAAGCGACTGCTGGGGTCGGCCCTGTCCTTCGACACCACCCTGGACGAGGTCGGCTTCGTGTTCGGCCCGGCGCTGGCCGGGATCCTCGCCGTGACCGTGCACCCCGCGTCGGCCCTCGTGCTCGCGGCCGGGCTGATCCTGGTGTTCGGATCTCTCTTCGCGGTGCATCCGACCGCTCCCGGCCCCACCTCCCCGGCCCCGGGCGCGCGGGCCGACGTACGGCTGTGGTCGCCCGGGCTGGTGCTGCTCTTCGCGATGTCCGTGCTCCAGGGCGCCGCGTGGAGCAGCGCCAACACCGGGGTCAACGCGCTCGCCGAGTCCCTGCACCAGCCGGGCGCGGCCGGGCTGATATGGGCGGCCATGGCCGTGACCAGCTCGATCGCCGGACTCGTCACGGTGGCCCGGCCCGGGTCGGCGGATCTGACCGCGCGGCTGCGGTGGACGATCGCCGTCCAGGCGGTCCTCACGCTGCCACTGCTCGCCGTGTCGGGGCTGATCGGCGCCACCCTCGCCGTCTCCGGCATCGGGCTGGCCGTGGCCCCGCACCTGATCGCGCTCTTCGGTCTGGTGGAGCGCACCGGTCCGGCCGCGCGGATGGGCGAGGCCATGACCGTGGTCGCCAGCGGCCTGATCCTCGGCCAGGCGGTGGCGGCGGCCGCCTCGGGACCCCTGGCCGCCACCTACGGCTACCGGGCGGCCTTCGCCGTGGCGTGCGCGGCCGTGGCCGCCTCCGCCGCCCTGTCAGTCGTCGCCGCTACGAGGACTGCAGCGCCCCCAGCGCCTTCCCCATCTCCTCGGCCGTCATCACCGGACCGACCTCGATCTCGGCGTTGAAGTCCTGGAACAACTCCCACGACAGCGACGGCATCGTCGCGCTGTCCTGCAGGTCGAAGACGATCCAGCAGGACCGCACGCCCTCGTGCAGGCCGAAGTAGGCCGCCTCCGGCCTGACCTTCTCCAACAGCCTCTTGACCGCCTGGGGCAGGGCCCCGCTCTTGATGCCCTCGTTCGAGGCTGCCGTGTCCAAATGGGCCCTGAGCATGACTCTCATGCGCGGCTCCTTCCGTCAGGGCCACCCTGGGCGGGCCCGGACGGCGCGGCAACATCTCCGCGACCGTACGGGCGGCCGCTGTACGGGTACTACGCCCCCTGGATATGGAAGTTGAAGTCGGCGTGGCCGAACTTCCCCATCAGCTGCAGCCAGATCGGCAGCACCATCTCCACGCCCCGCGCCGTCTGGATGCCGCCGAGGTCGAGGATGCTCGCCTCCGGCCAGCCGAAGGAGAGCAGCAGCTCGCGCACCTCCTTCTTGGCGTCCTCGTCGTCGCCGGACAGGAAGACGTTGTGGTCGCCGGACACCCGGGCCGGCTCGACCATCACCGCGCTGGTCATGGTGTTGAGCGTCTTGACCACCCGGAGCCCCGGGAAGGTCCGCTGGATGAGCTCGCCGAGGCTGTCGGTGTTCACCGGGTCGAGCACGGGCGGCCAGCCCCCCGAGAAGTCGAGCGGGTTGGCGATGTCGATCAGCACCTTGCCTTCGAGGTGCCCGGCGTCCGCCGCGGTCAGCGCGTCGATGCTGACCCGGCCACCGGTGGCGTTGACGAGGACCTCGCCCTGCCGGGCGGCCTCCGCGAAGGTCAAGAGCTCCACCTGCGGGTGCTCGGCCCGCCACGAGGCGTACGGGGGAACCGGGACCCCGGTGGCGGCCGGTTCGGTACGGGCCAGCGTGGTGGCGGGGTCACGCGTGCCGATGACGACGTCGTGCCCCAGGGAGACGAGCCGGGCGGCCACCGTACGGCCCACGATCCCTGTTCCGAGTATTGCGTAGCGCATTGCGGAATTCCCTTCACGCGGAAGCTCCGGAAGCCCGGGCGTTCCGGCTTCCCGCAGCCCCAACTACACCGGCCCGCAGGGAATTCCGGGCCCGTCCGCCCTTCGGTACGGCGATACCTGTCAGTCCAGGATCCCCACGTCGTAGAAGAACTGGTATCTCGTCGGGTCGTCCGGCAGGAACCAGTGGAAGCCCTCCTCGAAGAAGACCGCCACGATGTTGACCGCGATCACCAGCCCCAGGAACCACAGCGCGAGCATCCCCGCCGTCCGCAGCGGTCCCGGCGCGGTCGCCGGGACGGTCCGGGCCGCCGTCGAGTGGGCGAAGGCCATGACGATGCCGACGGCGACCACCGAGGCCTGGAAGAGGATCCACGCCCACACGTACAGGTGCAGGCCGAAGACCTCGCTCCCGTAGCCCTTGTCGCCGGGCAGGATGTGCAGCATCGTCTGCCGCCAGGAGGCGAAGGAACCCGCGATCACCCCGACGAGGGACAGGCCCCAGCCCATCATGTAGTCGCGGCCGCTCACCACACCGTGCGACAGCGCCGCCCGGACGACCGACGCGGCGCCCATCGCCGCCAGCAGCATGAACATCCGCTGCACGATGCAGAGCGGGCACGGGTACTCCCACAGCCCGAACTGGTAGAAGAGGCCGCCGCAGACCACACCCGTCCAGCCGACGGCGAAGAAGCACGCGAACCAGTACTGGGCCCGCCCGAGCAGGCCGCCCGTCGGCGCCGCCTCCGGGAGGAGGCTGTGCATCGCGGCCACCGTCAGTAGCTCAGATTCAGGGCGAGGCTGCTGGTGATGTGGTGTGCCATCAGCAGGATCACGGCGAGCAGCATGATCCACCACGCTCCGAGCACGACCATCCGGGACGACTCCCGGTACATGGCGATCAGCGTGGCGAGGAGGCCGCCGAAGATGAGGGTGTCCATGCCGCGGACCGTACCGATCCACGGACATGCCGCCCACGAGGCGCGCCCCCGGCCCTCCCCCGTTACGTCAGTTGCTGCGCCGCTTGCGCCGGGCGCGCCGGGTCCGGACCCCGCCCGGGCCGCCGCGGGTGCGGCCGTCCACGCCGATCCAGACCCGCACCTCGGTCCCGCCGAGCACCGAGCGCCCCAGCCGTACGTCGCCGCCGGTCGACTCCGCGACCCGGCGCACGATGTCCAGTCCGAGGCCCGTCGACCCGTCGCGGGCGCCGTCGTTGCCTCGGCGCAGGGCGGCGTCCGGGTCGGCGATGCCGGGGCCCGCGTCCGATACGAGCACGATGACCGCGTCCGAGGCGTCGTGGACGTCCACCGCGAAGGGGGTGCCCTCGGGGGTGTGCCGGAAGACGTTGCCGAGCATGGCGTCGAGGGCGGCGGCCAGTTCGGGGCGCGCCACGGGGATCCGTACCGTACGGTCCACCCCCGCGAGCCGCACCTCGCGGCCCTCGTCCTCCGCCAGCGCCGACCAGAAGGCCATCCGGTCGCGGATCACCTCGGAGGCGTCGCAGCCGGCATTCACGCCCGCGCCGGAAAGGCCGGTCGCGGGGCGCTGCTCGCGGGCCGTACGGATGATCGTGTCGACCTCCCGCTCCAACTGCTCCACGGCGGCACGGGTCTGCTCGGCGGCCGGGCCGTCCCCGAGCGAGGCCGCGTTGAGCCGCAGCACCGTCAGCGGCGTCCGCAGCCGGTGCGACAGGTCGGCGGCCAGCTCCCGCTCGTTGGCGAGGAGTTCCACGACCTGGTCCGCCATCGCGTTGAACGCGACGGCCGCCGAGCGGAGTTCCTTCGGCCCGGCCTCGGGTACCCGGGCCCCCAGCCGGCCCTCGCCCAGCTGGTGCGCGGCGTCCGCGAGCCGCTCGGCCGGCCGGACCAGCCGGGCGCCGAGCCGGTCGGCGACCGCCACCGAGCCCACGATCAGCGCCAGTCCGACGCCCGCGAGGATCAGCCAGGCGGTCGTGACGCCATTGCTGACCTCGCTCTCCGGTACGTAGATCTCCACGACGGCGATGTCCCCGGAGCCGAGCGCGATCGGCTGGAGCAGCGCCGAGCCGCCGCCCGCGACCGAGGCCGACGTGGCACGCCCGATCCGCCGGGTCTCGGCGACGACGCGCTCGCCCGCCCGGCCCTCGCCGATGTCCACCGGCGCGCTGCCGCCGATCGCGGGCACGTGGACGGCCATCCGCCGGGCCGCGCCCATCTGCGTGGACTCCACGGCCTTGCGCAGCTGCACCGGGTCCGTGGTGATCGACAGGGTCGGCCCGATGGTGGCGGCCTGCCGCTCAGCGTTGGAGAACGCCCGGTCGCTGGCCATCTCCTTGACGACGAGCCCGAGCGGCACCGCGAAGGCCACGACCACCATGACGGTGACCGCGAGGCACACCTTGACCAGTGCCCACCTCACTGGGGCGGCTCCAGCTTCACCCCGACGCCCCGCAGCGTGTGCAGGTAGCGGGGCCGGGCGGCGGTCTCGCCGAGCTTGCGGCGCAGCCAGGACAGGTGGACGTCGATGGTCTGGTCGTCCCCGTACGACTGCTGCCAGACCTCGGCGAGCAGCTCGCGCCGGGCCACGACCACCCCGGGCCGCCCGGCGAGGAAGGCCAGCAGGTCGAACTCCCGGCGCGTGAGGTCCAGTACGGTCCCGTCGAGCTCGGCCTGGCGGCGCAGCGGGTCGATGGCCAGCCCGCCGACGCGCAGGACGCGCGAGGGGGGCTCGGCCGCGGCGGCCTGCGAGCGGCGCAGGACGGCGGCCATCCGGGCGGACAGGTGCTCGACGGAGAAAGGTTTGGTCAGGTAGTCGTCGGCGCCGTCGTTGAGCAGCCGGACGATCTCCGCCTCGTCGTCGCGCGCGGTCGCGATGATCACGGGTACGTCGGTGATGCCGCGCAGCATCTTGAGCGCCTCCGACCCGTCGAGGTCGGGCAGCCCGAGGTCGAGGATGACCACGTCGAAGCGGTGGTGGGCGACCTCGCGCAGGGCCTCCAGGGCGGTGCCGACGCTCCGCACGGTGTGCGAGGCCTCGGTCAGGTGCCGGATGAGGGCGGAACGTACGAACTGGTCGTCCTCGACCACGAGCACACTTGCCATGGCCCGCACGGTAGCCCATTCGGGGGACCCGGGGAGGGGCCGAGCGGCTCTTGTGGCAGGTGGTGCAGTATGTCCCTCGATGCTGCGAGGACTTGTACATGCCATGGCTTGGACGCTGGCGACCGGGGCGGCGGTGACGCTGTCCTGGTGGGGCGTGCACACCGTCATGTCGGGCACGGCCTACGATCCGCCGCTCGCGGTGCCGCTGGCCGGGCAGCCGCTGTCCTCCTCGACGCACCGCGCGCAGCTGGCGGAGTCGCCGTCCCCCGCGCCGTCCGCCTCCGCCTCCGCGAGCCCCTCCGCCTCGCCGTCCGCGGTGCCGCCGTCCGCCAAGCCCTCGCAGAAGGCCTCGCCAAGCCCCCGCTCCACCGGCCAGAAGACGGACGGCGGGGACCAGGGCGACGTGAAGGCCTACCCGCTCTCCGGCGGGCAGGTCGTCTTCTCCCTCGGGGCTTCCTCGGCCGAGCTGGTCTCGGCGACCCCGGCGGCCGGCTGGCGGATGCAGGTGTGGAAGCAGGAGTACTGGATCCGGGTCACCTTCACCAAGGACGGCCGCGAGGTGTCGGCGTTCTGCACCTGGCACGACCACGCGCCGGCGGTGGAGATCGTCGACCCCTGATCACGCCGGCAGCGTGCCCACCAGTACGAACTCGTTGTACGGGAAGACCTTGCCCATGGGGCGGGGGAACGGGAAGGAATAGGTGCGCTTCACCGCGATCCCGGCGCGGCTCGCGTGGCGGAGCAGCTCCTCGAAGCCGACCCAGCGGATGTGGGTGGCGTCGGAGCGGAAGCCGACCTCCTGCGGGGTGATGAAGACGACCGAGCCGCCCGGCTTCACCAGCGGAAGGTACTGCTCCAGGATCGAGGCCGCCGTGTCCTCGTCCACGTGCTCCAGCAGGTGGGCGGCGAGCAGGCTGTCGAAGGACCCCGGCCCGCAGTCCGGCGCGGCGGCCAGCTCGTCGGGGGTGTAGGCGGTCAGTCCGCGCTCGCGGCAGGTCTGCACGGAGTGCGGGTTGTGGTCGACTCCGACGCTGTTCGGGCCGCAGTTCAGCAGGTTCCGCCCCAGGCCACAGCCGATGTCCAGGACCCGGCCCAGCTTCAGCCTCTGCAGGTTCCACCGGTACGGCGCCTGCGTGGGCAGCAGCCGCTTGATCCCGTTCTGCTCGAGGCGGGCGAGCCGCTTCGTGTAGTCGGAGGTGGCGGTGCTGGGGGTTTCGGGGTTGGCGGGGAAATCAGACATCGTCGGCCGTCTCCTGACGCGTCGTAGAGGGGCAGCCCTCCCGGATGCGCACAGGCTACGCATGGCGGCCGCCCTCCGGGAGTCCTCCGCCGATCTTTGTCCGAACGTTCTCCGTCCGCATCCCGTGAAGCCCCCGAAGCCCTGCTCCCCAAGCGTTCTCCTAGCGGAACACCGAGGGCGGGGGCTGCGGCGAGGCCACCGCCGAGGCGTCCGCGACGGGCGCCGCGCCGCCCGCGAAGTCCGCCAGGGCGCGGCCGTGCTCGACCCGGCCCGGGTGCGGATCGCTCGCGACGCGGCGGGTGAACTCGGCGACCGGCAACTCCCGGTCGGCGGCCACCAGGACCGCGTTGCCGAAGCGTTTCCCCCGCCACACCACGGGGTCCGCGGCCAGCGCCAGCTCCGCGAACCGGGACGCGGCCGTCGCGATCTGCCCCCGCAGGTGCGCGAGCGGCGGACCGTCCGCCAGGTTGGCCACGTACCACCCGGTGGGCGCGAGGGCACGGCGTACGTCGTCCAGGAATTCGGTGCTCGTCAGGTGCGCCGGGGTGCGCGCCCCGCTGAACACGTCCGCGATCACCAGGTCCGCCCAGCCGTCCGGCACCTTGGCCAGGCCGGCCCGCGCGTCCACGGCGCGGACCCGGACCCGCGCCTGCGGATCCAGCGGCAGGTGCTCCCGCACGAAGGCCACCAGCTCGGCGTCGATCTCCACGATCTGCTGGGTGGAGCGGGGGCGGGTGGCGGCGGTGTAGCGGGCGAGGGTGAAGGCGCCGCCGCCGAGGTGCACCACGTTCAGGGGCTGCCGGGCGGGGGCGGCGAGGTCGATCAGGTGGCCGATCCGCCGCTGGTACGCGAAGTCCAGGTACCCGGGGTCGGCCAGGTCCACGTGCGACTGCGGGGCCCCGTCGATCAGCAGGGTCCAGGCGTCCGCGCGCTCCCGGTCCGGCGCCAGCTCCGCCCGGCCGCCGCCCACCTGTCCGACGACCGGCTCGGCGGCGCCGCGTCCGCGCTGCTGCTGCCTGCTGCCCTTGCCTCTGTCCTTGCCTGCCACGACCCCATTGTCGCCGGTCAGCGGCAGTTGTCGGCGGCCTCGATCAGCCGGGCCGCCTCGCCGAGCGCCGCCCGCAGCACCTCGGGGTCGGTGACCGGGCCGACGGCGTCCGGCGGGAGCAGCCACCCCGTGGCGCCGGCGGTCGGCGAGACCGCGTCGCCGAAGCGCATCCCGCGCCCGTCGGTCTGCGTACACGCGCTGCCCGGCAGGTCCCAGGCGTCGGCGGTGCCGGGCGGGACGAGGAAGCCGAGGGTGTCGCCGGAGCCGTCGTGCAGGACCGGGCCGACCCCGCCGGCCTGGCTGGCGGCCCGGCGGATGATGTCCACCGCCTCCAGTCCCTGCCGGGCGGGCACGGTCACGAGGTCCAGATCCGTGTTCGTTCCAGTGCTCTCCATGCCGCCCTCCATCAAGGGGAACCCCTCCTCGATCCGTATCCGCATGGGTTCAACGCACGGGAACGTCAACGGGTGCGGCGGCAAGACGCTGCAAAGGATGGCAGTTCATGGCGGATGGCGGGTGAGATATCCCTTTTGTAGCCAAACACCGCATGCGCGACCCCTCGCTGGCGGTACGTTCATGCGCGCCGGGCCCACCTTTACTCCACCTGCCACAGCACCGGCACTGCGTTCCTTGCCAGAGAGGCCACGTCCATGGCGGCGTCCCCCCACTCACCCAACTCCACGTTCCGGCGGCTGCGCGGGCAGCACTCCCCGGCCGAGTTCGCGGCGCTGGTACGCCGGGCGGCGAAGGAGATCGGCGAAACGGTTTCCTGCGACGCCCGCTACATCGGCCGGGTCGAGTCCGGCGAGATCCGCTGCCCCAACTACGCGTACGAGCGGGTCTTCCTCCACATGTTCCCCGGCCGCACCCTGGCCGACCTCGGGTTCTCGCCGCGCGAGGCCGTCCGCGGCCGCTCGGCGCAGCTCATCGGCCGTTCCGGCTCCCATTCCGGCTTCAAGGAGAGCGACGTGCTGCGTCGCGCGTTCATGGCGGGCGGCTCCGCGACCGTGGCGGCCGCGACGATCGGCCTCACCCTGCTCGGCGACACCCGCCGGCTCCCCTCCCGCGCCGGCGAGTCCGAGGCCGCCGCCGTCGAGGACGCCGTACGCCAGATCCGGCTCCTGGACGACCGGCACGGAGCCGACGCCCTCTACCGCAGGGCCGCCGAGCCCCTGCGCACCGCGTACGCGCTGCTCGACGCGGGGGCCACCCGGCAGTCCACCGAGGACCGGCTGCACGCGGGCGCCGGTGAACTGGCCGTCTCGGTCGGCTGGCTGGCCCACGACTCCGGGCGCTTCGACGACGCCCGCTCGCACTACGCGGAGGCCCTCGCCACGGCCCGGGTGGCGGGGGACGCGGGCCTGGAGGCGCACGCCTTCAGCAACATGGCGTTCCTGGCACGGGACTGCGGGCGCTCGCGCGAGGCCGTACGGGCGGCCCAGGCGGGCCGCCGCGCCGCGCGCTCGCTGGGCTCCCCGCGGCTGCTCTCCCTCCTGGCCCTCCGGGAGGCGGGGGGCTGGGCGGGGCTGGCGGACCGCAAGGCGTGCGAGGAGGCGCTGACTCGGGCCCACACGGAGTTCTCCCGGGGGGAGGCGGGGGCGGACCCCGAGTGGATGTCCTTCTTCGGCGAGGCCGAGCTGGAGTACCTGGAGGCCAGGTGCTGGGCGACCCTCGGCGAGCACGCCCGCGCGGCCCGGCACGCGCGGCGGGCCGCCGACCTGCAGGATCCGCACTTCGCCCGGAACGTGGCCCTCTACACCGCGGAGCTGGCCGGTGACCTGGCCCATGCGGGGGCGCCCGACGAGGCCGCCTGGGCCGGTGGGCGGGTGCTGGACCTGCTGACCGAGGTCCAGTCGACGCGGATCCGGTCCATGCTGTCGGAAACGGCCCGCACGCTCGTCCCCCACCAGCGCTCCCCCCGAGTGGGCGCCTTCCTGACCCGCCACGCCACCGTGTGACCGGGGCGCGGCCCCGATCGCCGCGTTACGCGTCCAGGTGGCCCGTGTCGTTCCAGCGCTCCAGCGCGGGGGCCCCGTACGCCCAGCCGAGGACCGAGAGGGAAGTGGGGTCCAGCCGGATGCGGGCCCCGAACGACGCCTCGAAGCCGAGCCAGCGCGCGGCCAGCGTCCGCAGGATGTGCCCGTGGGCGAAGACCAGCACGTCGCGCTCCGCCGAGCGGGCCCACGCGACGACCTCGTCCGCGCGCGCCGCGACATCGGCGACGGACTCGCCGCCCGGGACCCCGTCGCGCCAGATCAGCCAGCCGGGGCGGATCGCCTGGATCTCGGCCGGGGTCATGCCCTCGTAGTCGCCGTAGTCCCACTCCATCAGCGCGTGCCACGGGTCCGCCTGCGCCCCGAAGCCCGCCAGGTCACAGCTCTCGCTCGCGCGCACCAGCGGGCTGGTGCGGACCTCCAGGCCGGGCAGGCCCTTCCACGGGTCGCGGGCCAGCCGCTCGCCGAGGAGCTTCGCGCCCCGCTTGCCCTCCTCCAGCAGCGGCACGTCCGTGCGCCCGGTGTGCTTGCCCAGCTGGGACCATGCCGTCTGGCCGTGGCGGGCCAGCAGGATGCGGGGGGCCATGTGTTCTCTCCCGGTACGTGATGGTTCCGTCCATCATCCATCACATGAACACCACCCGGCCCCGCGGCCGTTTTCCCGGCTTTCCGGTGTAAGTCCTCGATTGTCAGTGGCGGATGGGACACTTCCGCCCGTGAGCTCCTACCCGCCCAGCAGCCCCGCGCCGCCGACGACACTGCGGCAGCGGCTCGCCGGCCTGCGCGGCCCCGCCGTGCCGCCCCGCCCGCTCGACGCCCGGGCACTGGCGGCCCTCGCCGCCAACCCCGGCTGTGGCAGACGCGCCCTGCTCGACGGCGCCGGCGTCGACAAGACCGCCCTCGCCTCGGCCCTCGGCTCGCCCGCCTCCTTCGGGCAGTCGCAGTTCGCCATCGTCCGCGGGAACTCCTTCGAGGCCAAGGTCAAGGGCGACGGCGGAGCCGAGCTGCTGCGGCTGGTCCACGACCACCTCGACCCCGGCGCCGAGCCCCCCGGCCCCGGCGCCCCGGTCCCCGACCTGGCCGCCGCCGGGCCCGAGGGCCGCGCCGCCCGCACCGCGCTCGCCCTGCGCGAAGCCACCTCCGCGGGGGCCTGGACCCTGCTGGACCACCCGATGCTGGCCCTGGAGGTGGCCGGCTCGCCCGCCTATCTGGAGCCCGACGCCGTCGTCGTGCATCCCGACGGCCGCTGGACCGTGGTGGAGATCAAGTCGTTCCCGATGATCGACGGGTCCGCCGACGCCGCGAAGGTGGGCGCCGCCGCCCGTCAGGCCGCCGTGTACGTGCTCGCCCTGGAGAAGACCGCCGAGAAGCTGGCCGGCGCCGAGGTCGGGCACACCGTGCTGCTGGTCTGCCCCAAGGACTTCTCCAACCTGCCCACCGCCTCGCCCGTCGACATCCGCCGCGAGCGCTCCGTGACCCGGCGTCAGCTGGACCGGCTGACCCGGGTCGAGGAGCTGGCCGCGGCCCTGCCCGCGGGCCTCAGCTTCGACCCGTCGCGGACCGCCGAGGAGCTGGCCGAGGCGGTCGCCGCCGTGGACGCCTCCTACGCCCCCGAGTGCCTGGCCGCCTGCGAGCTGGCCTTCCACTGCCGGGACCGGGCCCGCGCCGCCGACGAGGTGACCGCGCTGGGCCGTTCCGTACGGGGCGAGCTGGGCGCGCTGACCACCGTCGAGGCGGCCCTCGCGGCTGCCACCGGGCACGGCCCCGCCGACGATCCCACCGCGGCGGCCCTGCACCACGCGGCCCGGCTGCGCGCCGAGGCCCTGGACCTGGCGGCGGAGGCGAGCGCATGTCCCTCCTGAGCACCCTGGCCCGGCTGGAGGCCCTGCGGGCGGGCCGAGCCCAGCCGCTCGCGACCGTACGGCACCGGCATCTGAGCGAGCGCCCGCTGGTCTTCGTACCGCTGACGACGGCGGGCGAGGCCGGGGCCCCGCTGGGCGCCCTGGTCGGCACCGATCCGCGGGAGCCCCGGCTGCTGGTCGTGCCGCAGCCGCGCGACCGCGATCTGCGCTGGTCCTTCCTGGCCGACCTCGCGGACGAGGTCCTGCCCTACGTGGACGCGTACGGCGACGAGGTCGAGCTCGTGGAGCGCAGCGAGGCCGATCCGGAGACGGGCAAGAGGGTCAAGGTCGAGGCCGAACTGTGCCTGGACGCACCGCAGCTGATCGTGCCGAGCCGGGCGGGCATCGAGTACGTACGGCTGCTGGGCCGGTCGATGCGGTTCCGGCGTACGGCCGAGGAGGATCCGGAGAATCCGTATCCGGCGCCCGCGCGGGTGCCGATGCTGGGGCGCTGGTTCACGCACCTCGCGGAGCGCTCGCGGGTGCCCGGCTCCTCGATGCTGCTGTCGGCGACGGACCTGCTGTCCCGGCACTGGGCCACCGGTCAGAGCAACCTGGAGGACCAGCACCTGGGCGCCCTGCTGGCGTGGATAAGCCCGCCGGAGGGCGCGTCCGGCGCGGAGGCGGCCCTGCGCGCCGAGCTGGCCCGGGACCGGGACGGCTCGCTGCTGGTCCCGCCCGCCGGCCCGGCCACCGATCCGGCCTTCGACAACGGGCTGCTGGCCCCCGCCGTGGCCCGGTACGACGCCGCGCGCTCCGCGGACCCCCGGGACGAACGGGCGCTCGCGCGCGCGGAGGCCGAGGTACGGGCCCTGGTCGCGGCCCAGATGCGGCCCACCTGGGAGGCGGTGTGGCGCTCGGTGGACCTGCTGCGCGCCCTGCCGCCCGGCGAGCGGGCCGAGGAGCGCTGGACCCGCGACCGCTGGTCCTACACCGGCCACCGCGACCGCGTACGGGCGGGCGAGCCGCCGCAGCCGCGCCGGGACGACGCGGTGACGGCGGCGCAGAAGCTGGCCACCCGGGAGACCGAGCAGGTACGGCTCGACGCCCAGGAGGCGCTGGACGACCCCCTGGTGATGGCGGGCCGGCGGCTCGCGGGCGAGGCCTTCGCCGGTGAGGTCACCGAGGTGGTGATGGAGTGGACGGAGTCGAAGCGGCCGAGTCCGCGCCCGCTGGTGACGGTGGCCACGGAGGACCGGCCGCAGCTCGCGGAGGACGGCGGCGGGAAGGTGTACCGGTCGCTGGACGGGCGCCCGCAGAGCGCGCGGTTCGTGCGCTTCGAGGAGGACGGCGGGCTGGTGCTGCGCCTGCTGGACAAGATGGGCCGCGGCCGGGACCCGGAGCCCGGCTCGGTGCCGGAGAAGGGCGACCGGGTGTGCTGGACGCTCTTCGAGCACGACGCGCGCGGCGGCCCGAAGCTGCCCGATCCGGAGAACACCCCGTGGACGCACGGGGGCCCGCCCGGATCCGCCGCCGCCATCCCGCTGCCCGACGCCGTGACCGACGAGGATCTTCTGTGACCGCGACCTTCGACCCGGGGGCCGCGGCCGCCGAGGCGACCGCCGCCATCCTGCACGACACGCTGCACGGGACCGAGCGGGGCGTGGTCGTCGACTCCCCGCCCGGGGCCGGCAAGTCCACCCTCGTGGTGCGCGCCGCCCGCGAGCTGGCCGCGGCCGGGCGCCGGCTGATGGTGGTCGCGCAGACCAACGCGCAGGTCGACGACCTGGTGCTGCGGCTCGCCGACAAGGATCCGGAGCTGAAGGTCGGCCGGCTGCACAGCAGCGACGGCGACGCCTACGACCCGGCGCTGCGGGAGCTCCCCTCGGTCACCCTGTCGGCCAAGCCCGGCGACCTGGCCGAGCTCCCCGTCACCATTTCCACGGCGGCGAAGTGGGCCTTCGTCAAGGACGTCGAACCGTGGGAGCACGCGATCGTGGACGAGGCCTACCAGATGCGCTCGGACGCGCTGCTGGCCGTGGCCGGGCTGTTCGAGCGGGCGCTGTTCGTGGGCGACCCGGGGCAGCTCGACCCCTTCAGCGTGGTCGGCGCGGAGCAGTGGGCCGGCCTGTCCTACGACCCTTCCGCCTCGGCGGTGTCGACCCTCCTCGCGCACAACCCGCAGCTGCCGCAGCACCGGCTGCCCGTGTCCTGGCGGCTCCCGGCGACGGCGGCGCCGCTGGTCTCGCGCGCCTTCTACCCGTACACGCAGTTCCGCAGCGGTACGGGGCCGGGCGAGCGGCTGCTGTCGTACGGGGTCCCCTCGGACGGGTCGGGCCCCGACCGGGTCCTGGACGAGGCCGCCGAGTCGGGGTGGGGCCTGCTGGAGCTGCCCGCGCGGCACACCCCGCGCAACGACCCGGAGGCGGTGCACGCCGTGGCCCTGGTGGTCCGCCGCGCCCTGGACCGCGGAACGGTCACCAGCGACGAGCAGTCCTCGGATCCGTCCCCCCTCACCCCCGACCGCATCGCCGTCGGCACCGCCCACCGCGACCAGGCGGCCGCGGTCCGCGCGGCACTGGCCTCGCTCGGCGTCACGGGTGTCACGGTGGACACGGCGAACCGCCTCCAGGGCCGCGAGTACGACCTGACGGTGGTCCTCCACCCCCTCTCGGGCCGCCCGGACGCGACGGCCTTCCACCTGGAGACGGGCCGCCTGTGCGTGCTGGCCTCCCGGCACCGGCACGCGTGCGTGGTGGTGGCCCGGGCGGGCATAGCGGAACTCCTGGACAACCACCCGTCGACGGAGCCGGTCCAGCTGGGCGTGACGGTGAAGTTCCCTGATGGCTGGGAGGCCAACATGGCGGTCCTGGCGCACCTCGCCGAACACCGCGTCGCCTGGCGGGCCTGAGGGTTCGCTACCGCTTGCGGGCGATGCCCATGCGGATGCGGAGGGTCTCGCCCACCTCGGCCATCGTGCGCAGCTGCTCCGGCGTGAGGAGGTCGATCAGGTGGCGGCGTACGGACTCCACGTGGAGCGGGGCCGCCGCCATGATCATGTCCACGCCGGCCTCGGTGAGGACCACCTCCGCTCCGCGGCCGTCCTCGGCGACGTCCTCGCGGCGGACGATGCCGCGCTGTTCCATGCGGGTGAGCTGGTGGGACAGCCGGCTGCGCGACCACTGCATGAGGGCGGCCAGGGCGCTGATGCGCATGCGGTGGCCGTCCGTGGAGCCGAGCACCGACAGGACGTCGTAGTCGGCCTCCGAGAGGCCGCTGTCCTGGTTGAGGTCGCGTGCGATCCCCGCGTTGACCAGCGGAAACATACGGCGCCAGGCGTACCAGGCGGCTTGTTCGGGCTCGGTGAGCCAGCGGGGCTCGGCTGCGGTCATGGGTCCACTCTAGCGAGATCGGTGACACATCACCTACATGGTTGACACGTCACACACTTCACGGTTTTATAGGTGACACGTCAACCAAACACACCCGGGGAGCTCGCCACCATGACCCGCCTCCACGTCATCTCCGCCTCCGTCCGCCCCACCTCCCACGCCCGCCCGATCTCCGGATGGGTCGCCGACCAGGCCCGCGCACGGGGCGGCTTCGAGGTCACCCACATCGACCTCGGCACCCTCGCGCTGCCCTTCCTCGACGAGCCCGAGTACGCCTCCAGCGGCGTCTACGCCCACCAGCACACCCGAGACTGGAGCGCCCTGGTCGACTCCGCGGAGGCCTTCCTCTTCGTCATGCCGATGTACAACGGCGGCTTCACCGCCCCCTTCAAGAACGCCATCGACTTCCTCTACAACGAGTGGAAGGACAAGGCGGTCGGCCTCGTCGGCTACAGCGGGGGCCCGTCGGGCGGCGCCCCGGCCACCGCGATGCTGCTGCCGGTGCTCACCACGATCGGCATGCGGCCCGCCGCGCGGTCCGTCGCGATCCCGTTCGTCAACGGGCTGGTCGGGCCCGAGGGGTTCCGCGCCCCCGAAGGGCTCGCTGGCGAGCTGGCCGGCGTCCTGGACGACGTGGCGGAGCTGGCCGCGGCGCGCGCCGCGGAGGCCGTCACGGCCTGAGGAGGCGCCCCGCCAGGTGGTCGTACGCGGCATGCGCGTGCAGCCGTACGCCGGTGACCAGCGTGTCGTCGTCGGCGTAGAAGGCGGGATGGTGATTGCCGACGAGGCCCCGCCCGCCCGGGACCGCGACGGGCCCGCCGGTCGCCGGGTCCAGGGCGGTGTCCTGGACCCCGAGCATCACGTACAGCCCGCCGAAGCGGCCCACCAGCTCCGAGACGTCGTCGTAGCCGAGGGTGCCGCCGACCTCCACGACCCGCTCCGCACCCGCGACCCGGCGCAGGGTGGGCAGCGCGGCCGCCACCCAGGCGGGGTCGTTGTGCACGGCGGGCACGTCCTGGAGCAGCCCGACCTCCGCGGTGCAGCCGTACGCCTGGGCCGTGTGCTCGGCGAGCACCGTCAGGCGGCGCTTGACCTCGGGCATGTCCCGCTCCTCGGCACAGCGGACGGTGCCCCACAGGGTGACCGTCTCGCCGATGACGTTGTAGCGGCCGACGTCCTCGACGTGCCCGATGGAAACGGTCAGCGGCGCGAAGGCGGACATCTGGCGGTACAGCTGGCCGATGCCCGTCAGCAGCGCACCGGCGGCGGGCATCGGGTCCACGCCCTGCCAGGGGGAGGAGGCGTGCGACTGACGGCCGGTCAACACGATGCGGACCAGGCAGGAGGCCCCGTACATGGGGCCGGCCTTCCAGCCGACGAAGCCCTTGGGGTGCGGGGTGACGTGCATCCCGAAGGCCATGGTCGGCACCGGATCGGCGAAGGCCCCCTCGGCGACCATCAGCCGGGCCCCGCCGTCCTCGCCGACGGGAGGGCCCTCCTCGGCGGGCTGGAACACGAACAGCACGGTGCCGGGGAGCCGGTCCCGTACGGCGGCCAGGACGCGCGCGGCCCCGAGCAGCATCGCGGTGTGGCAGTCGTGGCCACAGGCGTGCGAAGCCGGGCCGGGGGCGGCGAAGTCCGCGCCGCAGCGGTCGGGGACCGGAAGGGCGTCCATGTCGGCCCGCAGCGCGGCCACCCGCTCCCCCGGCAGGCCGCCGCGCAGGACCCCGACCACTCCGTGCCCGGCGATGCCGGTCCGCACCTCGTCGAGCCCGAACGCGCGCAGCCGCTCGGCCACGAGCCGGGCGGTGGCGACCTCGCGGTTGGGGAGCTCGGGATTCCGGTGCAGATGGCGGCGCCAGCCGATCACCTGCGCGACTCCCTCGCCACTGAGCCGGTCGATCTCCTCGTGCACCTCATCGGTCATACGGGTGTTCTAGCCGATCGGTGTGCGGTCTTGCGCGGCGTTGGACAATGGACGGTGGCCCGGAAGCATTTCGCACGCGCAGCAGCAGGAGGACAGGCATGGCAGAGCCGAAGCGGACCGAGCGGAAGCCGCGGCCCGCGCCGCTGCTCTTCGAGCCGTCGGAGGCCGCCACGGACCCGGAGCACTTCTTCGATCTGGAGTCGATCGAGGACCCGGGAGAACTGCTGGCCAGGGCGACCGAGCTGACGCTCGCCTTCCGGGCGGCGCAGGAGCGGGCGATGGAGTACCAGGCGCTGGCGGCGGCGCAGCTGGCGGATCCCCGGCGGTTCGACCGGCTGTCGCCGGGGGTGATCGCCGAGCGGGCGGAATGGACCGAGGACTACGCCCGCAAGATGATCGAATTCGGCGAGTCCCTCCAGCGCGGCCCGGGCCCGGACGCCGACTAGCCCAATCCGGCTTCGCCAAGCGGACGGCGCGAGCCGAATCCGGCCCCGCCGCGTTTGAGGCGCGGGGTCGGGGGCGGAGGCCCAAGGTGGCCCCCGGGCCACTGCCCGGGACTGCCGCGGCCAAGCGCAGCGGACTGGCATATGCGGGGCGCAACATACCCCAGCAACGCCCGCCCTGTCCCGGTTTCCGGTAACTCCTGGAAACCGGAACGTTACGCCAGGTAGACCTGGATGTATGACGCCGACCTGCCCCGCCCTCGATGTGCGCACCGCGCCCGCCACCCACGTCACCGCGCAGGGCGCCGCCTGGCTCGCCTCCGCCTCCGCGCATCCGGAGCGGACCCTCGCGCTGTGGCAGGCGCAGCCGACCTCGCTCGCCGTGCTGCCCTGCGGGGGCGCCTTCGACGTCGTCAACGTCCCGCTCGTCCTCGGGCGGCGCCTGCTGGACCTGCTCTGGGCCGAAGGCCCCGGTTCCGGTCCGGTGGCCGTGCACCGCGGCCGGATGCTGCTCTTCGCCGCCACCGGCACCGCCCACCGGCTCCCCGCCTTGCTGGCGTGGGAGGAGTGGGGAGGTTCCCGTACCGCCCCGGCGCCCCTGTGCCACGGGCTCGGCGACGCCGTCACCGTGCCGCCACTGGCCGGCACCCAGGGGGCGTCCCGCTGGCTGGTGGCCCCCGATGCCCGCCTGCCGTGGCTGCCCGGACCCGAGGCGCTCCTGTGGGCGTTCGTCCGTGCTGCCCGAGCTGCGGATATCGATTTTTCGTTCCGCCGATCGGGATGCTAATGTCTACCTCGTCAGCAAGCGCCGCTAGCTCAGTTGGTTAGAGCAGCTGACTCTTAATCAGCGGGTCCGGGGTTCGAGTCCCTGGCGGCGCACAGACGGAAGAAGGCCTCCGCTCGTCAGAGTGGGGGCCTTCTTCGTCGTCCGGCACCGGCCTCACGTCGTGATCTTCACCGTGTACGCGCCCGACGGGGTCCGGTCCGCCACCTCGATCGTGATCCGCTCCCCCGGCACCGTGAAGGTCTGGCCCACCTCCAGCGGCGCGTCCGCGAGCGGCGGGTACACCGAGCGGTCCCAGCAGGCCTCCGTCGACGGGTGGGCGTCCAGGACCTCGATCGGACCGCCGCCCGAGGCCGCCTCGTTGCGCACCCGGTAGACCAGGACCCCCTCCGTGCAGGTGTCCCCGTCGTTGCCGGCCGAGCCCCGCGCCTCGACTGCGATCGCGCTGCCCGGACCCGTACGGATCACGGCGAGCCGGGTCCCGCCCGTGCCGCCGTTCGGCGGGCTCTGGGCGAGCGGCTGGAGCGTGTGCAGCGAGGAGCCGGACTGCACGCAGTCCACCTGGCCCGGGTCGAGCCAGCCGAGCTTCCACTTGTGCCAGGCGAAGAGGTCCGGGGACATCCCGAACTGGCTGCCCATGACGTCCCAGTCGCCGACGTACGTGTCCCAGTCGCCCTTGCCGTCCGTCGGCCGGTGGTAGAGGTCGGGCAGGTCGAAGACGTGCCCGGTCTCGTGGGCGAGCACGTTCCGGTCCGGCGGGTGCCGCTCGAAGACGGTGACGATCCGCCGCAGGTCGGTGCCGTCGGCGCGGATCGGGCGGTCGAAGTTGACGACCTTCGTGGCGTCGGAGTCCACGCCGGGCGCGTCCGGGTCGGCGACGAAGTAGACGACGTCGTACCGGCTGAAGTCCACCGCGGCGTCGGCGGTGGTGACCGCGTCCCGCAGGTACGCCGCCCGGTCCTCGGGGGCCCAGTCGCGCTGTATCCCGTAGGCGGTGGACGGCTTGGGCATCCGGATCCACTGCTTCTGCGGGTGCGGGACCAGGCGGAACCGCCCGTACGAGGCCCGCTCGAAGAAGTCGCTGGTGGCGGGGAAGTAGTCGCCCGCGATCTCCGCGGGCGTGAGGGCGGTGCGGTGGTCCGGGAAGGAGAGGAAGACCATGACCGCGTCGAGGGTGCGCTCGGGCCTCGGGTAGGCGCCGTTCCAGGTGTCGAGACCCAGGGAGTGGTGGGCCTCGGTGCGCGTCAGCGCGCACGGTCCGGCTCCGGAGACGGCCACCGCGGGCCCCGCGACGAGCGACATGGCGGCGAGCGCCGTCAGGGAAGTGAGCGCGGCCGCCGTACTCCGGAGGCGGGAGCGTTCCACTCCCCCGGGTGTCTGCTGTCGCGGCACATCGACCTCCGGTGGTGGATTTCGTACCTGTTCATCCACCTTGGGGCGATTGTCTTACTAATGCCCTGTTCCGCTGCCCCACACGAGTGAGGGGTACGGCAAGCCGGTGACCCCCGGACTTCACGCGCTTGCCTACAGAACGTCACGACCGATCACCCGAGATCAGCAGGGGTCTTCGCGTGCTCACAGCCGCGCAGAAACGATCACGCGATCTTGGACCGGCGATGCGTCATCACGCCGAACTCCCGCGTCCCGCGCGGCGACGCCGCTGGATAGGGCCTCCCGGCAGCCTCTATGATCGGGCGACTTTCCTGCACGGACACTCACGAGCACTGCGGGAGCCAACGGTGAGCGGAACCTCAGAGGGAACCGGTTCGGCGGCCGACAGCATCCGATCGGCCATTACGGAGCGTCACGCAGCAGTGTCGGCGGCGGCAGCACTGACGCGCGCCGAGTCCGATCTGCGCGACTACAAAGCCGCCTTCAACGCGGCCCACCTCGCCATGGCCGTCGTCGACCGCGACGGCTATGTCGTCGCGGCCAACCAGGCGTTCGCCGGACTGCTGGGCACCGAGCCGCACGCACTGGTCCACCGGTGCGCCGCCGACCTGGTGGACCTGGCCGCGGAGGCCCGGACCTGGGCCGCATACCAGGAGGTGCTGCGCGGGCGCCAGGCCCGGCTGCGCTGCACCCGACGCCTCAAACACCCCGACGGGCACTCGCTGTGGACGGAGGTGACCCTGGGGCCGGTGCCCGGGACCGGCGAAGTCCTGCTGTCCGTCGCCGACATCAGCGACCGGCGCGACCTCCAGGCGCGGCTGCGCCACCTCCAGATGCACGACCCGGTGACCCGGCTGCCCAATCGGGCGCTGTTCTTCGAGCGGCTCTCCGCCGCCCTGGAGGCTTCCTCGTACGACCACGGCGGCGGTACCGGGCGGATCGGGCTGTGCTACCTGGACCTCGACGGGTTCAAGGCGGTCAACGACACCCTCGGGCACCGGGTCGGCGACCGGCTGCTGGCCGCCGTCGCGGCCCGGCTGACCCAGTGCGCCGACCAGTCCGGATACGGGCGCACCGGCGGGCACCTGGTGGCCCGGCTCGGCGGCGACGAGTTCGCCCTGCTGGTCGAGGACTCCACCGGCACCGAGCAGCTCGCCGACCTGGCGCGGAGCGTACTGGCCTCCGTACAGGAACCGTTCGACCTGGCCGGGCAGCGGTTGTCGGTCTCCGCCTCGATCGGGGTGGTGGAGCGGGCCGTGGCCGGGACCTCCGCGACCTGTCTGATGCAGGCCGCCGACACGACCCTGTACTGGGCCAAGGCGGACGGCAAGGCGCGCTGGACCCTCTTCGACCCGGAGCGCAACGCGCACCGCATGACCCGCCAGGCGCTGTCCTCCTCGCTGCGGCCGGCCGTGGACCGCGGGGAGTTCGAGCTGGAGTACCAGCCGCTGGTGGACCTGGAGAGCGGAGCCGTGCGCGGGGTCGAGGCGCTGGTGCGCTGGAACCACCCGCAGTTCGGCACGTTGACGCCGAATCGGTTCATCGGGATCGCCGAAGAGGACGGCTCCATCGTCCAGTTGGGGCAGTGGGTGCTGCGCACGGCCTGCCGGCAGGCGCGGCGCTGGCAGATCGAGCAGCCCAGCGACTCCCCGGTCTTCGTGTCCGTCAACGTCGCGGTGCGGCAGGTGTGGGACTCGGACCTGGTGGGCGATGTCGCGGAGATCCTCGCCGAGACGGGGCTGGCGCCGCAGCTGCTCCAGCTGGAGCTGACCGAGTCGGCGGTGATGGGCTCGGCGGGCCGGCCGCTCCAGGCCCTGCAGGCGCTGAGCGACATGGGCGTGCGGATCGCGATCGACGATTTCGGCACCGGGTACTCGAACCTCGCCTACCTCAGCCGGCTGCCGGTCTCGGTGCTGAAGCTGGACGGCTCCTTCGTGCGGGGCTTCCGCTACGAGGAGGGCACGCACCCGAACCCGGCGGACGAGACCATCGTCGAGGCGCTGGTCCAGCTCGCGCACCGGCTCGGCCTCACCGTCACCGCGGAATGCGTGGAGACCGCCGGCCAGGCGGCCCGGCTGCGCCGCGTCGGCTGCGACACCGGACAGGGCTGGCTGTACTCCCGCGCGGTGGCCCCGGACGCGATCGCCGGCATGATCGCCCGCCAGATCGCGGCGGCGGCCGCGGAGGCCGCCGCCGAACAGGACGGGCCGGCCCCGCATCCCCTGGTCTAGCAGGGGTACACACGGCCGCCCCCGGCCTCTGAGGAGAGGGCGGGGGCGGCCGGCGCTCGGCGCGGGGTGGGGGGAGATCAGCAGGCGCCGAGGTCCTTCCAGACACCCCATTCACCGGTGGTCCCCGGCGTCTCGTTCTGCGTCCACCACTGGGCCTTCCACTTGTGCCCGTTGTGGGAGACCTCGTTGCCGGCCGTGTAGATCGTGCCCGCGACGTACGCCGGGGTCGAACCGCAGCCGGTGGGCGGCTGGGTCGTCGGCGGCGTGGTGGTCGGGGGCGTCGTGGTCGGCGGAGTGGTCGTCGGAGGCGTGGTGACCGGCGGCTGCGTGGTTCCGCCGAGGGCGTCCGAGATCTGGTTCAGCAGCGTGGTGTTGTTGTCCAGGCCGAGCAGGGAGTACATCATCGCGCCGGCCAGGCCGCGCTGCTTGCCGTAGTCGACCCGGGCCTGGATGGACTTCTGGTTCAGGCCGGTGAAGAACTCGCCGTCCTTGTAGAAGTACGAGGCCTTGGCCTGGTCGTCCCAGAAGGTCGTCGCCGGGTTGTCGACGATCCCGCCGAGCTCCTTGTACATCGCGATGCCGGCCTGCTGGCTGGTGGGCCGGGCGCCCGAGGCGCCGGTGGCGGTCTGGGCGAGGCCGTTGGCGGTGCCCGCCGGGACGCCCTTCCAGCCGCGGTAGTAGAACTCGTAGCCCAGGGTCAGCTTGTTGGCGGGGAACTTGCCCGCGATGCCGTAGGCCGCGTTGCCGTCGATCCAGGAGTCGATCGCGTTCTTGATGCTGTACTTCTCGGCGCCCGGCTTGATCACGTCCGTCGGGTCGGCCGCCGAGGGCTGGAGCGGGGACTGGTGGTACGTCGGCCCGTCGCCGTCCCAGGCGCCGTGCATGTCGTACGTCATGATGTTCGCGTAGTCGAGGTACGCGCCGATCTTGTCCGTCTCGATGTACTTGATCTTGTCCTGGCCGGCCGGGAGGGCCGAGGTCAGCAGGTACTTCTTGCCGCCGTTGGCCTGGCCGTAGGCGTCGAGCTGCTCGCGGAACTCCTTGAGCAGGAGCGTGAAGTTCTGCTTGTCCTCGGGGGCGTAGTGGTTGCCCAGGTGGCCGCCGTCCGAGCCCGGGTACTCCCAGTCGATGTCGATGCCGTCGAAGATGCCGGCCGCGCTGCCCGCGCCGCCGTATCCGCCCTCGACCGGCAGGTTGCCCTTGATGTACTGGTCGATGCAGGAGGACACGAGCTTCTTGCGGGAGGCGTCGGTCTTCGCCGCGTCGCTGAAGTACTTCGAGTAGGTCCAGCCGCCCAGCGAGATGTTGATCTTCAGGTGCGGGTACTTGGCCTTGAGCTGCTTGAACTGGTTGAAGACGCCGACGATCGGCTGGTCCCACTTGTCGGCGACCCCGCTGACGCTGTCGGCCGCGCTGAAGGACTTCTGGTAGTCGGCGTACGAGTCACCCGCGCCGTCACCGGCGTTGGGGTTGTTGTCGTCGCCCGCCGCCTTGTTCGCCTCGAAACAGGTGAGGTTGGTGGGGTGGATGTTGCCGAACGAGTAATTGATGACGTCCAGCTTGCCCGCTATGCCACGCGTGTCGAGGTGCTTGGGGTAGAAGGCGTTCCCGTACACGCTCCACTGGTCGTAGTAGGCGATACGGACGCCGCCGGCCGCGGCGGTCGCCGAGGCGTCCGCGGCCTGGGCGGTGCCGAGCCCCGCGACGGAGGCGAGCGCCCCGGCTGCCAGCGCGGCGGTGGCGGCGGCCGCGATGAGGGGTTTACGGATGTGCATGAACTGCCTCCGGTGGGGTGGGAGGGGAGAGCAAGAAGTCCGGGTGGGAGAAGTGATAGCGATCACCGCCACCCCCAGTCAATGGTTTGGACCAAAGAAGGACTAGACCACTCTCGGCACAAATGCCCTCGTCAGAGACCTGAGCGCACATCAGAAACCGCCCGCCACCCCGGGTGACGAGCGGTTTAAGGCTCCCTTGAGCCATCTTTGCGCAAGGTTTCGGCAACAAACCAGCCGAACCCCGTTCGCATACGGTCAACCGGCCGCGGGTGCCTCCACCGGCAGGCCGTACGCATCTGCGACGAGACCGTAGGAGTGCAACCGGGCGGCTCCGCTGTGGGCGTTGGCGGTCAGCATCAGCTCGTCCGCGCCCGTCCGCTTGGCGAGGTCGTCGAGTCCGGTGCGCACCTCGTCGGCGGTGCCGTGGACGATGTTCGCGAGCCAGCCGTCCACGAACTCCCGCTCCAGCGGGGAGAAGGCGTACGAAGCCGCTTCCTCGGGCGTCGGGACCAGCCCGGGCCGCCCGCTGCGCAGCCGCAGCATCGACAGCGCGCCCGTGAGCACCTGGGCGCGGGCCTGCCCGTCGGTGTCCGCGGCGAGCGCCGCGACCCCGATGAGGGCGTACGGGGCGTCCAGGACGGCCGAGGGGCGGAAGCTCTGCCGGTAGAGGTCGAGCGCGGGCAGGGTGCCGGCCGCCGAGAAGTGGTGGGCGTAGGCGAAGGGCAGGCCGAGCTCGCCGGCGAGGCGGGCGCTGAAGCCGGAGGAGCCGAGCAGCCACAGCGGCGGCCGCCCGGCCGGGCCCTGCACCGGACCCGGTACGGCGTGCACGCGGGCGTACGGGTGGCCGTCGGGGAAGTCGTCGTCGAGGAAGCGGGTGAGCTCCGCGAGCTGCCGGGGGAAGGCCTCCGCGGACTCGTCCAGCCGTCCGGGCCCGCGCAGCGCGGCCGCCGTGCGCCCGTCGGTGCCGGGGGCCCGGCCGAGCCCGAGGTCGATCCGCCCCGGGGCGAGCGCCTCCAGGGTGCCGAACTGCTCGGCGATGGCCAGCGGGGCGTGGTTGGGCAGCATGACCCCGCCCGACCCGAGCCGGATGCGGGAGGTGTGCGCGGCGAGGTGGGCGAGGATCACGGCCGGGGAGGAGCTGGCGACCCCGGGCATGGAGTGGTGCTCGGCCACCCAGTGGCGGTGGAAGCCGCGGGACTCGGCGAGCCGGGCTATCTCCACGCTGGTGCGCAGGGAGGCGTGGGCGGTGCTGCCGGCGCCCACGGTGACGAGGTCGAGGACCGAGAGCGGTACGGGTGCCCGGCCCCTCGCGGTGCCGCGGATCCCGTCTGCGCTCTCCTGCCGCTGCCCGTCCCCGGTGTCACTCATCGTCGCTCCCGTTTCGGTTTCACGTCCGTACGAAGACTTCGAACCGTGGGTGGAGCCCGGGCATTCCCGGCGCACCGGGACAGCGCGCGTGACCATGGCATATGCCAGCGGAGTAGGTCCAGGCAGACTGACGTGATTGAGCCATCAATCTCCTCAACAGGCGCTCCACATGGGCCTCTTGATGGCTATCGTGGTAGGGCAAGCGGTAACAACCTGCTAGGGGGAAACCGTGGCGCTGAAGCCCGAGCCGACCGCGCCGTTCCACTCGGTGCAGTACGCACTACGCGTACTCGAAACGATCGCACGGCACACCGGTGGTGTGACCGACGTGCAGATCGCGCGTGAGACCGGCCTGCCCGCAGTCCATCTCGCTCCGATGCTGCTCATGCTGCGCCGGGAGGGATATGTCCTGCAGGTGTCCGACGGCGCCTACGCCATAGGGGATTCCCTCGTCCTGCTCGGCTCCGGCGTCGACCGGCAGCAAGCCCTGACCGACAAGCTCCAGGACACCCTCGATCGGCTGCGGGACACCGTGGGCGCGGCCGTCTACATCAGCCGGTACGTGGACGGCGAGGTCAGGATCACACAGTTCGCGGACAGCCCGCGCACCCCCAAGGTGCACGAGTGGGTCGACTTCCGCTCCGCCGCGCACGCCAGTGCGGTCGGCAAGTGCCTGCTGACGCAGCTCGACCTGAACGGGCGGCGCGACCACCTGTCCCGCCACAAGATCGCCCGGCTCACCTCGAAGACGATCGTGAACGAGCGGATCCTCTTCTCCAAGCTGGACGCCCAGCCGGCCACCGTGCCGGTGCTGGACCTCCAGGAGTACGCCGTGGGCACGGTCTGCGCGGCCGTCCCGATCACGGCCGGGGCCTCGGTGGGCTGCCTGGCGCTCTCGATGCCCGTCGAGCACGCGCACCGGCTGCGGGCCGCGGCCGACACCCTGAACCGGAAGGCCGCACCGCTGCTGCTGTCGCTCACGCTCTAGGGGCGGAGCAGCTCCAGGAGGCAACGGCCCGGAAAACACTTCGGGCGGTTCCCGGTGAACCGGAAACCGCCCGAAGGACAGGTGCGCCGCCAGGGACTCGAACCCCGGACCCGCTGATTAAGAGTCAGCTGCTCTAACCAACTGAGCTAGCGGCGCCTGCTGACAGAGAAAATACTACCTGGTCCTCGGGGGTGCTCAAAACCATTACCCCCGGAGGTACGCGAGGACCGCCAGGACCCGGCGGTGGGTCTCTTCGGCGGGCGGCAGGTCCAGCTTCCCCAGGATGTTCCCGATGTGCTTGCCGACGGCCGCCTCGGACACCACCAGCTCCCGGGCGATGGCCCCGTTGGACTTCCCCTCCGCGACCAGGCCCAGCACCTCGCGCTCGCGCGGGGTCAGCGCCGAGAGGGGGTCGCGGCGCCGGCGCAGGAGCTGGCGCACGACCTCCGGGTCGACCACCGTGCCGCCGCCGGCCACCGTGACCACCGCGTCGAGGAACTGCTCCACCTGCCCGACGCGGTCCTTGAGCAGGTAGCCCACGCCGCTGCCGTCGCCCGAGTCCAGCAGGTCGGAGGCGTACGCGCGCTGCACGTACTGGCTGAGCACCAGCACCGGCAGGGTGGGGCGGGCGGCCCGGAGCTCGACGGCGGCGCGCAGCCCTTCGTCGGTGAAGCCCGGGGGCATCCGTACGTCGGTGACGACGATGTCCGGATCGTGCGCGGCGACGGCGGTACGGAGCCCGTCCGCGTCCCCGACGGCGGCCGCCACGTGGTGGCCGAAACGCGTCAGCAGGCCGACGAGCCCTTCGCGCAGCAGCACTCCGTCCTCGGCGAGGACGATTCTCAGGGGCTCACCGGGCACGGGATCTCCAAGCTCAGGACGGTCGGCCCGCCGGGCGGGCTGGTGATCGTCAGTGTGCCATCGAGGACCGCGATCCGGTCGGCGAGTCCGGTCAGGCCGGAGCCGGCGGCCGGATCGGCGCCGCCGCGGCCGTCGTCCCGTACGTCGATCAGCAGCGCGGCGCCGGTGTGCCGGGCGGCGACGGAGGCGCGGGCGGCGCCGCTGTGCTTGCCGATGTTGGCCAGGGCCTCGCAGACGCCGAAGTAGGCGGCGGCCTCTACGGACTCGGGCAGGCGGGGCAGGCCGGGGTCGATGGCGTCGGTGTCCACGGGGAGGGCCGAGCGCTCGGCGATGTCGGCGAGGGCGCCGGTGAGCCCGTAGTCGGTGAGGACCTGGGGGTGGATGCCGTGGATCAGCTCGCGCAGCTCGGTGAGGACCCGGCCGGCCTCCTCGTGGGCGGCGGCCAGCTGGTCGGCGAGCGGGCCCGGGGGTGCGTCGAGGCGGGCGAGGCCGAGGGTCATGGTGAGGGCGACGAGCCGCTGCTGGGCGCCGTCGTGGAGGTCGCGCTCGATGCGGCGGCGCTCGGCCTCGAAGGCGTCGACGAGGCGGGCCCGGGAGCGGGTGACCTCGTCCAGGCGACCGCGGAGCTCGCGGTCGCGGGGGGCGAGGAGGGCGCGGGTGAGGGCCGCGCGGGCGCCGGCGTAGGCGGAGAGGGGGTAGAGGAGGGCGGGGAGGAGCAGGGCCCCGGCGGCGGCGCACGCGAAGGCGGCGGGGTAGGCGGTGACCAGCCAGAGCTTGACCACCTTGACCTCGTGGTCGGCGGCGAGGGCGAGCTGGAGCGGGGTGGCGAGGAGGAGCAGCGGCAGGCCGAGGAAGGCGGCGAGGACGGTGAGGTCCACCCACCAGAGGAGGAAGCCGTGCAGGACGGCGTAGCCGAGCTCGCGCCAGGTGGCCTGTTCCCGGTAGCGCAGCCGGGCCCAGGCCGCGAGGCCGGGCTCGGTGGGGGTGCGGTGCGGGGCGGGCGCGGGCTCGGTGTCGACGAGCCGCAGCCGGCGGCGCTCGACGGCGCCGGTGGGGAGGCCGACGAGGCCGAGGGCGGCGAGGAGGGGCAGGCCGATGAGCACGGGGCCGAGGGCTGCGCCGAAGCCGGCGAGCAGGAGGATGGCGAGCAGGACGGGGATGCCGGTGAGGGCGCTCGCGGCGAGGTACCCGGCGGCGCGCCAGGGCCATGCGGAGCGGAGGTAACGGGGGCGGGGCAGGGCCTGCCAGGGGGTGCGGGCATCGTCCATGCGGGAACGCTAGCCGCGCGGCGGGCGGGGCGGCCATGGGCCCAGGGGGTGTCCGGGGGGTATGCCTGCCCCTACCCGTGCGGGGCAAGTCCCTGCCCTGCGGGGCGGGAGATGCCGCTGCCCGGGGGCGTGGGTGCGCTGAGCGGTCCCCTACCCGTGCGGGCCTGCCCCTACCCGTGCGGGGCAAGTCCCTGCCCCGCGGGGCGGGAGATGCCGCTGCCCGGGGGCGTGGGGGCGCTGAGCGGTCCCCTACCCGTGCGGGGCAAGTCCTTGCCCCGCGGGGCGGGAGATGCCGCTGCCCGGGGGCGTGGGGGCGCTGAGCGGAGCGGTCCCCTACCCGCCCTTCCACCGTTCCCCGGGCTCCGCCCGGACCCGTCCAAGACCTGGGGCTCCGCCCCAGACCGCGCGCCTCAAACGCCGGCGGGGCTGGATTTGGCTGCTGCCAATCCGCCCGGGGCGGCGGCCTCGGGGCGGAGTCCGGCTAGTGGGTCAGGAGGTGTGCTCGGCCATGGGTGGCGTAGGAGGTGAGCAGGGCGGACCGCGCGGTGGCGTCCAGCCTGCGGTAGGCCCCGGACGGGGAGCGGTGCCAGATCGGGTCCTCGCAGAGGAAGGCCTCGCGGCGGAGGGCCACCCGGTGGACCTTGTTCGTCGCCGTGGTCGGCATCTCCGGGACTATGCGGACGTAGCGCGGGGGCATCTTGGTGCCGAGGTCGGGCTGGGAGGCGAGGAAGGCCTCGAATGCCACCCCCGAGAACACCGCCCCCTCCCGGAGGGCGAGGGCCGCCATCACCTGGTCGCCCGCCACCTCGTCCGGCACCGCGTAGACCGCGACGGCCGCCGCCTCGGACCAGCGGGCCAGGATGTTCTCGATCACCGCCGCGGCGAGGTTCTCGCTGTCCACCCGGAGCCGGTCGTCCGTACGGCCCGCGAAGTACAGGAAGCCCGCCGCGTCCCGGAAGAAGAGGTCGCCGGTCCAGTACCAGCCCTCCCGGGTGCGGGCGGCCTCCGCGTCGGGGTTGCGCCAGTAGCCCTCGAAAAGGCTGCGGCCCCGGTTGACCAGTTCGCCGATGGACGACGAGCCGTTCAGCAGCCGGCCCTCCGCGTCGAGCACGGCGGGCGGGCATTCCGCGCCCGTCTCCGGGTCGATCACCGCCAGGTCGTCCCCCGCGCCCGCCCGGCCCAGGGCGCCCGGCGGGGTGTCCGCGGTGCGCTGGACCGAGGCCCCGCCCTCGGTGGCTCCGTAGCCCTCCACCAGCCGGACCCCGAACCGCTCGGTGAAGCGGGCCGCGTCCACAGCCCCGGCCTCGGTGCCGAAGCCGAGCCGCAGGGAGTGCGTACGGTCGTCCGGACGCGGCGGCGTGGCCAGGAGGTATTGGATCGCCCGCCCGACGTAGGTGAAGTACGTGGCCCCGTACGCCCGTACGTCGTCCAGGAACCCGGAGGCCGAGAACCGCCGCCGCAGTGCCACCGCGGCCCCGCCGACCAGGGCCGGGAGCCAGTCCGCGATGACGGCGTTGCCGTGGAAGAGCGGCATGCAGACGTAGTGGACGTCGTCCGGGGCGACGGAGAACTGCCGGGCCAGCGCGGAGCCGGCCGCCGCCAGCCGGCCCTGGGTGCAGATGGCGGCCTTGGGGGCGCCGGTGGAGCCGGAGGTGAAGTAGAGGAGGAGCCGCGAGGCCGGGCCGGGGGATCCCAGCGTCGCCTCGCCCGGCTTGGCGGCCGCGTAGGGGGCGAGGAGGGCCGCGTACTCCTCGGTGTCGGTGACCAGGATGCGTACGCCCGGCAGGTCGAGGCCGCGCAGCAGCGGCAGGTGGGCGCGCTCGGTGATCAGGAGGCGGCAGTCGGTGTGCAGGATGTCGCGCGCCAGCTCGGGGCCGCGCCGGGTGGGGTTGATCCCGGCGACGGCGGCCCCCGCGAGGGCCGCCGCGCCGAGCCAGAAGGGGAACTCGGGGGTGTTGTCCAGGAGCACCCCGAGGTGGGGTTCGGCCCCCGGAGGCATGAGGTCGACGAGGAGCGCGGCGCGCGCGGCGGCCTCCTGGGCGGTCCGGTGGTGGGTGAGGACACCGCCTTCGTGTTTCAGCCCGGGCCGGTGGTCGCCCCATTGGCGCGCTATGAGCTCCGCGACGGTTTCGGGTGCAGTCGTCGTCCGCATGCCGCCGGAGGGTATCTGACGTTGCGTCAGAATTGAACGTCGGAGCAGGCGTAGAAGGCCATCGGGGTGTCGTTGACGGTCCAGACGGCCAGGATCATGTGGCGGCCGGACTTCCCGGCCGGCATGGAGCCCTGGTGGACGGTGGTCATGGCGGGGCGGGCGCCGTTGTAGGCGACGGTGAGGAAGGGCTGTGGGTCGAGGTCGGCGCGGGTGAGGGCCTTGGTCCCGGTCCAGCCGTTCTTGGTGACGTAGTACTTGAAGTCGGTGGTGGAGTGGTTGGCGGTGAACTGCCACCGGAAGCCGTAGCTCTGGCCGCTGGTCACCTTGGTGGTGGGCCAGGCGCCGCCGCGCGGGTCGTCGAGCTCGGCGAACTGCGACAGGCCGCCGGAACATATCTTGCCGTCGGCGGGGCCGGCGGCCGGGAAGCCCTTGTAGCCCTCGACGCTCTGCGGCTCCCACTGGATGGCGCCGCAGTCGGCGACGGTCTTGTTGGCGCAGAGCTTCTGGCGGCTGATGGGGGTGTCGGTGTATCCGTGGCTGCTCGCGGTGGGGGCGCTGAGGACGGATACGCCGGCGATGAGGCCGAGACCGAGCAGGGCGGCGCCGGCTCGTCCGGGCATGCGGAGGCTACGCATGATGCTCCTTGAACGTGGGGGGAGTTCGGGGAGTGCGCGCACTGTCATTCAGGTCTAGACCAAGTCCCAGATTATTGACGGGAGTTGTCCGTGTCCATACCAAAGGGGGAACGGGTGGTCCGGTCCGTTCCGGCCACCCGTTCCCGCGGTTCGCGCGACTGCCCCGCCCTGCCCGCCGCTACTCGGCGCGCCCCGTGTAGAAGGCGACCGTGAGGTCCTTCACCAGGGCCTTGCGCTCGTAGTCGTCGAGCTCGACGAGCCCGCGCGAGGTCAGCCGGTGGACGGTGTCGTCGACGGCGTCCACGACCGAACTCAGTACGGTGTCGCGGTGCTTGGCGTCGATCGCGGCGACCCGGCGGCGGCGCATGGCCTCGGCGACCTCGGCCGCGTACTCGATCCGGGTCGGCTGGGCCGAGAACACCTCGATACCGACGGCCTCGGTCTCCGCCGCCAGCATCCGGGTCAGCGCGTCGCCGACGGCCTCGGCGTCGCGCAGGGTCGGGGCGTCCTCGTGGAAGGCGTCGGCGGGGAGCTGGGACAGGACGCGGGCCATGGCCGATTCGACCTGCTCGGCCAGGTAGTCGACGTGGTCCGCGACGGCGAGGGTGGCCCGGGCGGTGTCCTTGACCTGCCAGACGACCTGGACGACGACCTGGAGGGCGAGGCCGCCGGAGTCCACGGCGGGCATGGGGTCGCTGCGCCAGTGCCGCAGGCGTACGTCGACGCGGCGGCGCAGCAGGAGGGGGCTGACCCAGGTCAGGCCGGTACGGCGGACCGTGCCGCGGTAGCGGCCGAAGAGGGTGAGCACCCAGGCGTGGCCGGCGCGGGCGCGGCCGAGGCCGCCGAGGGCGAGCAGCGCCACGATGCCGAGGAAGGCGAGCGGGGGCCAGTGGGTGGCGCGCAGGCCCTGGTAGGCGCGGGGGGTCGCGCCGAAGGCGGCCACGACGGTGGCGGGGACGGCGCCGGCCCGCCAGAGCACGGCCGCGCAGCCGGCGAGGGCGAGGCCGCCGACGCCGACGCCGATCCAGCCGGGCAGGACCGGGCCGCGGTGCTCCCGGAGCCGCTCGTCGCCGGGCGGGACGCGGCGGCCGGGGGCCGGGCGCGGGGTGGACGGGGCGGGGCGGGTGGCGGGACCTGGGGGCGCCGGCAGCGGCTTGGGCTCGCCGCGGAACGGCAGGTGCACCGGCACCTCGGTGACGGCGGTGCCGCGGTGGGGGCCGACGCGGGGGATGTCCTGCGTGTCGTCCTCCTCCTCCGCCGCCGACTGCCGCTGCACCAGCCCGCGGGCCACGGCACGGGCGACGATCTCGACCACGCCGGGGCCGGGCACGCCGGAGTCCTGCGGGGGCTCGGGGGCGGGGCCCTGCTCCTCCGCCGCGCCGACGGCGAGGTCGGGCTCGGGGTCGGACTCGCGGTCGAATTCCAGGTCCGGCCAGGGCTCGGGGGCGGGCTCCGGGCGGGCGGGCTCGGGGTCCTGCGGGTGCGGGATCGCGGGCTCCCCGTCGTCGGTCCGCAGGCTCAGGGTGTCCACCGGGGTGCGGGCCGCCGTCTCCGCGTACGGGTGCACGGGCTCGGAGTCGGCCTGGACCCGGGCCGTGGGCAGCTCGAACCCCACCGGCGCCGGCGGGCCATCGGCGGCGGGCTCCGCCTCCACCAGGAGGGCGGTCGGCGCGGTGGCCCAGCCGATCGAGGTCTCGGCCGAGGCCGTCGGCTCTGACGCGGCCGCGAACGCACCGCCCGACTCGACCGCCTCCCGAGGCGCGCCGACGCCCCACGAGTGCGCCTCCGCCCGGTCCGCGGCATGAACCGGGTGCGGACGCGGAACCCCGAAGTCGGCCGAGGCCGGGGCCGGGCCGGCGGCCGGCTCCGCGGCCCCGACCGGGTAGGCGGGTACGGGTGCCGGCTCCGCCTCGGCGGCCCGGTGCGGACGCGGAGACACGAAGTCCGGCGCGGCCGGCTCCACAGCCCAGGCCGGGTAGGCGTGCGCGGGCGCGGGCTCCGCGGGGGCCGGATGCGAGTACGCACGCGGAGACGCGAACCCCGACGTGGTCGGGGCCGAGGCGGTGGCCGGCTGCGCGGCCGCGGGTGCCGGGCTCGCCGGAGGCGCAGTCCCTTGCACGCCCGGAGACGCGGAGCCCGCCGAGGTCGGGGCCGAGGCCCGGGACGGGTGCGGGGGCGTGGGGGTCGCCGGGGCCTCGGCTCGGGTCGGGTGGGTGGGGGGCGGGGGTGGTACCCGGAGGGTGCCCGTCGTCGTGGTGGTGCGGGTGGGGTACATCGTTACCTCCGTCATGCGAACAGCCGTCGCCACGTTTCCGGGCCCGGATAGCCGTCGGCCGCGGCCCCGCGCCAGCCCTGCGCCCGCTGGAAGGCCTCGACGTTGCGGCGGTCGGCCTCGCCCCAGCGGGAGCCCGGCCCGGACGTGTAGTACTTGCCGAAGCCCTTCTTCACCAGCTGCCGCCCCAGGGCGGCGATGGCCTCGTGCGACCGGCCCGGCCGGAACACCGCGGACCCGGGGTAGGCCCGTACGCCGCCCGGACCCGGCGCGCCCTCCACCGTCGGCGGGATGTCCCTGCCCTGCCGCTCCACGAGCAGCCGCCAGGTGTGCGTGCCCGGGATGCCGTCGGCGTCCGCGCCCGTCCAGCCCTGCGCGGCCTGGAAGGCCTGGGTGGCCAGCCGGTCGTGCTCGCTCCACGTCCGGTCGGCCACCCCCTTCGGGTAGAACCGGTACGCGCCGCGCTCGATCAGCATCCGGCCCAGCTGCGCGACGGAGTCGTTGGTCTGCCCCGGGCCGAACTTCGCGGCGCCCGGGAAGGCGGCCGGAGCCGCCGGCTCCCCCGGCTTCGAACCGCCCCCCGCCGGGTCCTCCGGCACGGGCACGGGCACAGGCACGGGCACGATCCCGCCCGTGACCCCGTTGAACCGGTACGGGACGTACTTGGTCCCGTTGCTCCAGTAGCCGTAGGGCGTGGCCAGCTTCCTCGTCGTGGGCCGCGTCTGCTCGTAGGCGATGTAGTGCGTCTGCGTCTCGTCGACCCAGCCACCGAAGAGGACGACGTGCGAGCCGTTGTTCGGGTCGGCCGGGTTGTGGAAGAGCAGCATGTCCCCCGGCAGCAGCTCCGCCTTGGTGATCTTGGTGGCGAACTTGTCCAGGCTGCCGGTCCACTCGTTCGTCCCGAGGTTCCAGGCCATGGAGACGTAGCCCGAGCAGTCCTGCCGGTACCCGTCCGTCCAGTAGTCGGACATGCTGTACGGGACCTTCGCGTCCAGCCACAGCTTCGCCCGGTTGATGATCGTCGTCCGGTCGATCCGCTTCACGCCGGCCGGCGCCCCCGGCTTGCCGACCGGGCCCTTCGTCGGCCCGTGCAGCGGACCGCGCCCGCCCTGCGGGGAGCCGGGGTCGTCCAGGGCCACCGGACCGCCGCCGGGGACCGGAGTGGTCACCACCGCCGCGGCTCCGCTGCCACCGCCCAGGACCACTCCGGCGGCGGTGGCCAGCACCAGCGCCCGGCGGGCCCCGCGCGCGGCGGGATGGCCCCCGTCCCGGAGCGGTATGGCCCGCGCGCGGGCGAGGGAGCGGCGCCGCTGGGCGCAACCCCGGCACACGCAGTCGCCCGCGGGCTCGTACTCCTCGAAGGCGGGCATCGGCATCTGCACATGCGTCGGCGGCTGCATCGTCATGCGGTTCCGTCCACTCCCCTGCTCGTCCACTGGTCGGCCACGACAGCACCTGGCGGGGCGTCAGATGTTGCGCGGCCAGACATATCGTGCACGATAAACCCCTCAAACATGGGTTAATCGGACAAGGCGGGCGTGGCTGGTCACGAGCACCCGCGGAGGTGGGGTAGAGTTTTCCCTGTCAGCAAGCGCCGCTAGCTCAGTTGGTTAGAGCAGCTGACTCTTAATCAGCGGGTCCGGGGTTCGAGTCCCTGGCGGCGCACAGACGGAGGAAGCCCCTCGCAGCGAAAGCTGCGAGGGGCTTCCTCGTTCCCCCCGAACGTTTCCTCCGAACGGCGGGCTAAGCCGCCGTCCCCGGGCGGACTCCCACGCCCGTCAGATAGGCGGAGACCACCACGTTCGCCGTGTACTCCTTGGCCGTCTTGTCGTAGGAGCCCCCGCAGGTCACCAGCCGCAGCTCGGCGCGGCCCTCGACCCGCTGGCCGTACGCCTTGTGCGGGTCGAAGCCGGCCCGCTCGTAGACCCGTACGTCCTCGATGGTGAACTCGGCGACCGAGCCGTCCGCGCGCACCACCCGCACCTTGTCACCCGGATGCGCCGAGCTCAGCCCGTAGAACACCGCCGGCTTCGACTTGGTGTCCACGTGCCCGACCATCAGCGCGGCCCCCGCGGCGCCCGGCCGGGTGCCGTCGCCCCACCAGCCCACGGTGCCGGGGCTGCCGTACGGGGGCGGCTCGATCGCACCGTCGGCGTCCAGGCCCCGGGAGATCACCGGGGCCTGGATGCCTATGGAGGGCACGTCGACGCGCTGGGGCAGGGATCCGGCGAGGGGCGCGTGCGCGGCCGGCAAGCCGGGGACGGCCGCCGCCCCGCCGGCCTGGCCGGCGACCGGGGCCGGGACCCCGGTGATCTGGCGGCCCCAGAGCCACAGGCCCAGCACCAGCACCGACCAGGCGGCGAAGGTCAGCAGCCGGCCGCCGCCGGAGGCCTTGCCCTCAGTCACCGTTGCGGCGGCGGCGCAGGGTCAGCGCCCGGCCCGCGACGGCCAGGGTCGCGGCGGCGGCCAGCACGGCGCCGATCACCGTGTGCGGCAGCCCCGGGCCGTCGCCCCCGTGGTCCTTCTTGGCCGCGGCGGCCAGCCGGGAGGTCTCCTCGATCTCGGTGGCCATGCCGCCGCCGCCCGCGTGGACCGGCCAGACCGGCGAGGCGTGGTGGGTCGGGCGGTACTGGCCGATCTCGATGGTGCCGCTGAGCTTGTCGTGGCCGTCGCAGGTCACCCGGATGGAGTGGCGGCCCGGCTGGGCGTGCGACCTGATCACCGCGTCGCCGTACAGCGGGCTGCGGCCGCCGTCGCGGCCGAACAGGTCGACGTCCGTCACGAAGACGGAGGACTTGGCCTCGCCCCTCGTGCCGTCACAGCCCTGGACGCGCAGTTTGACCTGCGCCCCCGGGTGGGCCGGGTCCGGATCGACCGAGACGCTGCCTCGGTCGCCGCCGCTCCCCCAGCGGTCGTCCTCCCCCGCGAGGGCGGTGGGCGCGGTCACGGCGGTCGCGGCCGTCAGGGCGACGGCCACCCCGGTGACACGGAGCGCGATCAGAACACTGCGCATGGTGAACCTCCTCAACAAGGAGATTCACGCGCGCCACGCCGCTCCGCATCCGGAGCGGCGCCGTACGTGTCAGCCGTACGCGTTACACGAGGTCGACCAGGTCGGCGATCGAGTCGACCGTCTTGGTCGGCCGGTACGGGAACTTCTCGGTGTCCTCGATCGAGGTCAGACCGGTGAGGACGAGGAAAGTCTGCATGCCGGCCTCCAGGCCCGCGAGCACGTCGGTGTCCATCCGGTCGCCGATCATCGCGCTGGTCTCGGAGTGCGCGCCGATCGCGTTGAGGCCGGTCCGCATCATCAGCGGGTTGGGCTTGCCGGCGAAGTACGGCTTCTTGCCGGTCGCCTTGGTGATCAGCGCGGCGACCGCGCCGGTGGCCGGGAGCGGGCCCTCGGTGGAGGGGCCGGTCTCGTCGGGGTTGGTGCAGATGAAGCGGGCGCCCGCGTTGATCAGGCGGACCGCCTTGGTCATGGCCTCGAAGCTGTAGGTGCGGGTCTCGCCGAGGACCACGTAGTCGGGCTCGTGGTCGGTCAGGACGTAGCCGATGTCGTGCAGGGCGGTGGTCAGGCCGGCCTCGCCGATGACGTACGCGGTGCCGCCGGGGCGCTGGTCGTCGAGGAACTTGGCGGTGGCGAGCGCGGAGGTCCAGATGTTCTCGACGGGGACGTCGAGGCCCATGCGGGACAGGCGGGCCTGGAGGTCGCGGGGGGTGTAGATGGAGTTGTTGGTCAGCACCAGGAAGGGCTTGCCGGAGTCGCGCAGCCGCTTGATGAAGGCATCGGCACCGGGGATCGGGGTGCCCTCGTGGATGAGGACCCCGTCCATGTCGGTGAGCCAGGATTCGATCGGCTTGCGCTCTGCCACGGACTTCTCTCCGCTCTGGGGGGCCTCTGACCTGTGGTCTGTACCACCACCCTAGCGGGAGCGGGCCGTGGACCGCGTCGGCGTCCACGGCCCGGACAGCCCCTAGCCGAGCTGGACGTTGTCGACGGTCCAGTACCAGTTGTTGCTGCCGCTGTAGCGGAAGCGGATCTGGACGTCGGTGGCGCCCGCCGGGATCTGCAGCGGGACGGACTCGGCCTTGGCGACGGCGTCCGCGGTGTAGGACTTCACCACGGTCGGGGTGGCGCCGTTGTAGGAGACGAGGACCTGGGCGGTCTGGCCGGACTCCTGGCGGTAGTGCGTCTGGAAGGTCAGGTTCCGCGTGGTGCCGCCGGTGACCGCCCACTTGGGGGTGATCAGGGTGGAGTCGAAGGTACCGGTGTGGCTCTTGTCGTCCCACTCGTCGGAGTCGGCGACGGCGAAGACGTCACGGGAGCGGACGTTCAGCTCGCGCCACTGGTCGCGCTGCGCCTGGCTCCAGAACTCGTCGGTGGCGAAGGCCCATCCGGCCCACTCGGTGACACCGCCCGTGCCCATCTTGGAGTTGTCCACGGACCAGCCGGCGGGCGGGGTGTGGGTGAAGCCCTTCACTCCGGCCGGGATGCCCGTTTCGTCCACGCGGCCCTGGAGATTGGGGCGCAGGGTGTCGAAGGGGTCGCTGTCGGGGGCGTTCAGCGGGACGCCGTCCAGCCCGGTCGTGGAGACGCCGACCTGCTGGAGCGCGGTCGCCGCCACGTCGACCAGGCGTACGTCGTCCCGTACGGAACCGGCGGGAATGCCCGCGCCCTTGGCGATGACGAAGGTGCCGCGCTCCTGGATGGTGGAGCCGCCGTGGCCGCCGGCGTCGGTGTGGCCGTGGTCGGTGGTGACCAGGATCTTCCAGTTCTCCTGGGCGTACGTCGGGCGGCTCTGCACGGCCGTGAGGAGCTGGCCGACCATGGTGTCGACGCGGCCGATGGCATCCAGGTACTGCTGGCTCGCGGCGCCGTAGGAGTGTCCGGCGGAGTCGACCTGGCCGAGGTAGACGAAGGCCGCGTCGGGGTTCTGGTCGCGGAGTTCGGCGGAGGCGGCGGCGGCGATCTTCGGGTCCTCGTTGCCGTAGCCGTCGCGGTCGCCCTTGAGGGAGAGGCGCTTGTCGACCTTGGCGGAGAAGATCGGGCCGTTCTGGTCGGTGGAGGTGATGGGCTCCCAGTCGGCGGCCGCGTAGGTGTTGAGCGCCGGCTTGGCGTTCTCGATGCGGGTGAGGAAGTCCGGGTAGGCGGCGTAGTTCTTGCCGGTGAAGGAGTTGTCCTTCACTCCGTGCTTGTCGGGCCAGACGCCGGTGGCGATGGTGGACCAGCCGGGGCCCGAGGAGGTGGCGGCCATCGGGTTCGCGTAGAGGGTGCTGCGGGCGGTGAGCCCCTGGGCCATCAGGCCCTGCAGGTTCGGCGCGTTGGCGGCCTTGACGCGGTCGAGGACGGTGCCGTCGATGCCGATGACGAGGACCTTGTCGGTCGTGGCGGCCGCGGCGGCGGTGGCGGGGGTGGTCGCGAGGGTGGCGGCGACCAGGGCGGTGGCGGCCACGGCGAGGACACGTCCGGGCAGGACAGTGGACACGTACTCCTCCTGGGAGCAGGTGAGCGGCGGGAAGTGCGGGGACACGCACCGGGTCCGGACCGAAGGCGCGTCTCCGCCCTTCGGTCCAGACCCGTTATGCAAGCGTCACTCTCCCGGCCGCGGGTGACCAGGAGGCGACCAGTCAGCTTCCGGTTGCCGACTTCCACGCGTCGACGTAGGCGGCGAGGTTCTTGTCGATGTCGGCCCAGTCCGGCTCGAAGACCTCGACACCGGTCATGAGCTTGGTGAGTTCGACGGCGTTGGCGTCGGTGGGCTTGACGTCGGTGCGCGCCGGGAAGCCGCCGCCCACCTCGCTGACCAGCTTCTGGGCCTCCTCGCCGAGCATGAAGTCGAGGAGCTTCTTGCCGTTCTCGGTGTGCGGGGCCTTGTCGACCAGGCCGGCGGCGTACGGGAGGGCGAAGGTGGTGGGCTTGGCGCCCTCCTTGGCCGGGAACCAGATGCCCAGGTTCGGCATGGACTTGGACTGCGCGAAGTTCATCTGGACGTCGCCGTTGGCGACGAGGAGCTCGCCCTTGTCGGTCTTCGGCGCGAGCTTGCTGGTGGAGGAGGACGGGCCGACGTTGTTGGCCTGGAGCTTCTTCAGGTACTCCAGGGCCGGCTCCTTGCCGCCGAAGTCGTGCATCGCCTTGATGAGGACGGCGGTGCCGTCGCCCGCGACGCCCGGGGTGGAGTACTGGATCTTGCCCTTGTACTTGGCGTCGAGCAGCTCCTCCCAGGTCTTGGGGGCCTCGGTGAGCTCCTTCTTGTTGTGGACGAAGCCGAAGTAGTTGTTGACGACCGAGGTCCACTTGCCGTCGGAGGACTTGTTCGCGCCGTTGACCTTCTCCGAGCCCTGCGGCTTGTAGGACTGCAGGAGGCCCTTGCCGTCGGCCTGCTGGATGAAGGGCGGCAGGGTGATCAGGACGTCGGCCTGGGTGTTGGTCTTCTCGCGGACGGCGCGCTGGACCATCTCGCCCGAGCCGCCCTCGACGTACTTGACCTCGATGCCGGTCTTCTTGGTGAACTCGGCGAAGACCTTGTCGTACCAGCCGTCGCCCTTGTCGCTCTTGAGGCCGTCGGCGCTGTAGACGGTGACGACCTTCTCGCCGCCCTTGGAGTCGGCGGAGGAGGCGGAGCCGCCGCAGGCGGTGAGGGAGGCGGCGAGGGCGAGGCTGCCGGTGACGGCGGCGGTGGCGCGGAGGAGTCTCTTGCTGGGCATGGAACTTCCTTACGGGGAAAGGGAGTCGGCGGGTGACGCGGTGCGGTTCAGCGGTAGGAGGCTTTGGTGCGGACGCGGGAGACGGCCAGGAGGACCAGCAGGGTGGTGGCCATCAGGACCACGGCGACGGCGGAGCCGCCGAAGAGCGAACCGCGGTCGGTGGCGGTGAAGATGCGGACCGGGAGGGGCATCCAGTCCGGCGGGTAGAGCATCATCGTGGCGCTCAACTCGCCCATGGACAGGGCGAAGCAAAGCCCGGCGGCCGCGGTGAGGGACGGCAGCAGGAGGGGGAGCTTGACCCGCCACAGCACGTACGCGGGGCGGGCGCCCAGGGAGGCCGCCGCCTGCTCGTACGCGGGGTCGAGACGAACGATCGCGGCCGAAACCGACTGGTGGGCGAACGCCGTGACAAGAATCGTGTGCGCCAGGATGACGATGGAGCTGGTGCCGTTGAGCAGCAGCGGGGGCTTGCTGAAGGCGACAAGGACGGCGAGGCCGACGACCACGGACGGCACGGCGACGGGCAGCATGAACAGCGCGTCCAGGGACCGCTTCCCGCGCTTGCCGAGGGCGGCGCCGGCCAGGGCGGCCCAGGTGCCGACGGTGAGCGCGAGCAGGCTGGCGACGACGGCGGTGACCAGGCTCGTGGTCAGGGCCTGGAGGGATTCGCCCTGGACGGCGGAGGCGTAGTTCGCGGTGGTCGGGCCGGAGGGGAAGGCTCCGGACCAGTGGGTGGCGAAGGAGGCCGCGACCACGACGAGCAGGGGCAGGGCGAAGAGGGGGAGGAAAAGGAGGCCGAAGAGGGCCCAGGCCGCCCAGCGGCCGGCCCGGCTATGCACCAGCACGCTTGCTCACCACCCGGTAGAGGCCGAACAGGCCGACGGAGATCGCGATGTTGACGACGGCGACCACGCAGGCGGCCGCGTAGTCGGATTCGAGGATCGCCTTGCCGTAGACGAGCATCGGGAGGGTCGTGACGTCCTTGGCTCCGGTGAACAGGACGATCCCGAACTCGTTGAGGCACATGACGAGGACGAGGCTGCCGCCGGCGGCGAGGGCCGGGAGCGCCTCGGGGAGGATCACCTTCCGGATGATCCGGGCGGGGCGGGCGCCGAGGCCGGCGGCGACCTCCAGCTGGGCGGTGTCCAGCTGGGAGAAGGCGGCGAGCAGGGGGCGCATCACGAAGGGCGTGAAGTAGGTGATCTCCGCGAGGAGGACGCCCCAGGGGGTGGTGAGGAAGTGGAAGGGGCCCTCGGCGGCGCCGGTGAGGCCGGTGGCGAGGCCGTTGGCCATGCCGACGGTGCCGTAGATGAAGAGGAGGGCGAGGGTGATGAGGAAGGAGGGGAAGGAGAGGAAGACGTCGATGAACTTCGCGACGGCCTTGGCGCCGGGGAAGGGCACGAAGGCGATGACGAGCGCGAGCCCGAAGCCGAGGAGGAGACAGCCGGCGGTGGCGCCGACGGCCAGCCAGACGGTGGTCCCGAGGGCCTCGCGGAAGCCGTGCGAGGCGAAGACGGAGGCGTACGCGCCGAAGGCACCGCCCCCGTTCTCGGGGCTGAACGACTGCTGGACGACGAGCGCGAGCGGATAGAGAAACACGAGCCCGAGCACGGCGAGCGGCGGCAGAGCCCATACGCCGCGCGGCACCCTAACCCCCTCCGGAGTGGCTCGGCGGTCGGCGGTGCCGGTCCCCTGCGTGGTGGCTCGGCCGGGCCCCGGCGGGAGCGCGCCGTCCCGGCGGGTGCCGGCCTCCGGGGCGGCTTCGCCCCGGAGGGCGGGAGCCTGCGCATCCGGGCCGGAGGCCCCGGCGGTACCGTCCGGCCTCGGCGTTCGCGGCGCGGGGGCCGGGGCGGAGCCCTGGGCCGGGACCGGCAGGGTGCGGCGGCGCGTCGCGTCAGGCATCCGACACCCCTGCGGCCAGCAGCACGGCGTCCCGGGGTGCGAAGTGGAGGGTGACCCGGTCGCCGAGGGCCGGGGTCTCCCGCAGCTCCGGGAGGTCCGCCTTGACGCGGTGGCCGTCCACGTCGACGTAGAGGCGGTGCGTGGAGCCGCGCCACTGGACCTCGGCGATCGTGCCGGACAGGGCGTTGGGGCCGGCCCCGAGGCCGAGCAGGTGCGGCCGTACGCACAGGGTGGCCGTGGAGCCCGGCGCCGCGCGGCCGCGGTCGAGGACCAGCGGGCGGCCCGCGAAGACGGCCCCGGCCTCGGCCACCGTCACCGGCAGCAGGTTCGCGTTCCCGACGAACGAGGCCGTGAACTCGGTGCGCGGGGCCCGGTACAGCTCCTGCGGGGTCCCGCAGTCCTGCAGGCGGGCCTTGTCCATGACCGCGATGCGGTCGGCCAGGGTGAGCGCCTCCACCTGGTCGTGCGTGACGTACAGGATGGAGACGTCGGGCAGTTCGCGGTGCAGACGGGCCAGTTCGGCCAGCATCCCGGAGCGCAGCTGCGCGTCGAGGGCCGAGAGGGGCTCGTCCAGCAGGAGCACCCCGGGGCGGATGGCGAGGGCGCGGGCGATGGCGACCCGCTGCTGCTGGCCGCCCGACAGCTCGCGGGGGTGGCGCCGCGCGTAGGCCGCCATGCCCGTCAGCTCCAGGGCCTCGGCGACCCGGCCCGGGATCTCGGCCTTCGGTGCCTTCTGCGCCTTGAGGCCGAAGGCCACGTTCTCCTCGACCCGCATGTGCGGGAACAGCGCGTACTGCTGGACCACCATGCCGATGCCGCGCTTGTGCGGCGGGAGCGCGGTGACGTCCCGGCCGCCGATCAGCACCCGGCCCGCGACGGGCCGTACGAAACCGGCGACCGCGCGCAGCGCCGTGGTCTTGCCCGAGCCGGAGGGCCCGAGCAGGGCCATCACCTCGCCGGGCTCGACGGTCAGGTCGAGGGAGTCCAGGACGGTGTTGCCGCCGTAGGCGACGGACACCCCGTCGAATCGGATGCCGCTCACGCCGGCTCCGCCAGCAGCCGCGGGAGTTCGACGATGGAGCCGAGCACGTGGGTCGCGCCGTGCTCCGCCAGGGCGGCGCGGTCGTGGGCGCCGGTGAGCACGCCCGCCACGATGCCGGCCCCGGCGCGGCGGCCGCTGAGCATGTCGTACGCCGTGTCGCCCGCGACCACCATGTCCCGTACGTCGGCCGCGGCGCCGGTGCGCAGGAAGGCGGCCAGGACCATGTCCGGGTAGGGCCGGCCGCGGCCGCCCGCGTCGGCGGGGCAGAGGGTGAGGTCGGCGAGGTCCCGCCAGCCGAGGGCGTCGAGGATGGCGTCCTGGGTGACGCGGGCGAAACCGGTGGTCAGCACGACGGTACGGTCGTCGGCGCGGAGCTTCTCGATGGTGGCGCGGGCTCCGGGGATCTCGGCGATGAGACCGCTGTCGACGAGGTCCCCGTACGCCTCCTCGAAGACGGAGTTGGCGCGCTGGGCGAGTTCCTCCGTACCGAAGAGGTGGCGGAAGACGGAGATCTTCGACTCGCCCATGGTGTCGCGGACGTAGCGGAGCTTCTCCGCGTGGTCGGGGGTGCCGGCTTCGACGCCGAGGTGCTCGGCGGCGCGCTCGAAGGCTCGCTCGACGAGGCCGCCGTCGGCGACGGTGGTTCCGGCCATGTCGAGGACGATGAGGTTGCGCTGGTCGCGCTGGTTTCGCTGAGTGTCGGTCATGGTGCTTACCAGCCCAGTTCGTTCGCGGTGGTCTCGGCTATGGCGGGCGAGCAGGTCATGCCGCGGCCGCCGGGTCCGGTCACCAGCCAGACGCCGTCGGCCACCTGCTGGCGGTGGACGACGCGGGTGGTGTCGGTGCACTGCGCGTACACGCCCGCCCAGCGGCGCCGGATCTTCGGCAGGGGGCGGCCCAGGAAGGACTCGACCACCTCGGTGAGGTGCTCGTAGGGGTCCTCGAGGGTGTCGAACGCGAAGGGGTGCTCGTACTCGTGGGTGTCGCCGATGGTCAGCCCGCCGTCCTGGCGCTGGACCATGAGCAGCTGCATCTTGTGTTCGGCGGCGATCGGGGCCTGCGCCTGCCCGGAGTTGAGCTCGTCGAGGGCGGCGGATTTGTAGGCGGGGTAGTAGCGGAAGCTGTCGGCGTCCGCGACCGAGGTGGTGAGCGGCTCGCCGAGGGGGGCGGTCTGCATCATCTGGAGCCGGACGCGGCGCACGGGCAGGTCGGGGACCAGTTCGCGGACCAGGCCGGACAGCCAGGCGCCGGTGGCGAGGACGACCGCGTCGCCGCGGTGGACGTCTCCGTGGTCGTCGCGGACGGCGCCGGGGCCGGCGAGCTCGCGGACCTCGCGGCCGGGGAGGAAGGTGTAGCGGCCGGTGGCCCGGAGCGCCTCGCGGAGGTGGAGCTGCGCGGTGCGCGGTTCGACGGCCGCGTCGCGCTCGCACCACAGGGCGGCCTCGAAGGCGCCGCGCAGGGCCGGGTTGATCTCCCGCGCCTCCGCGGCGGTGACCAGTTCGTAGCCGCGGGCGGCGGCGTCGGGGCGGGCCGCGGCGGCCTCGGCGACGGCGTACTCGCGGGGGTTGCGTACGGGGGTGAGGGAGCCGATGGCGCGGAAGCCCAGGCCGGGCACCTCCGCGCCGATGCGCTCCCAGAGCTCGCGGGCCCGCAGAGCGGTGTCGAGCTCCTCGCCCCCGGCCCGTCCGCTGACCCAGATCTGGCCGAAATTGCGCAGGGACGCGCCGCGGGCCTCCGCCTCTCGCTCGATCTGGACGACCTCGTGGCCGCGTTCGACTGCTTGCCAGGCGTGCATGGTGCCGACCACGCCGCCGCCTACGACTATGACTCTCACGCCGACCACGGTGGGCGCGGCCCGTGACCCGTGAGGATCCGCCCGGCAACGGGCCGGTGAACAGCCCCCGACGCTTGGACTAGACCCGTTACCTTCCCGTGATCTGAATACGTCCCTTTACAGCCGGTGTGGGGGGATCGGCTCGGGACTATTCGGGCCGCAGGCGGGTCGTGAAGCTGAACCGGTCGCCACGGTAGAGCGAACGCACCCGCTCCAGGGGCCGGCCGTCCTGGTCCCGCGAGAAACGGTGGATGAGCAGCATGGGGAGAGCGGGCGGGGTGCCGATCAGCAGGGCTTCGCGGGGGGTCGCGAGGACCGTCTCCAGCTTTTCGTCGGCGTCGCCGAAGGAGATGCCGAGGCTGTCGTGGAGGTATCCGTAGAAGGAGGAGTCCGGCCGGAAATCGACGTCGAGGCGGGGGGCGCGAGCCACCCGGATGTACGTGCTCTCCAGCCCGACCCGCTCGTCGTCGGCCAGCAGGACGCGCTCCAGGTGCCAGACGGGCTCGCCGGGCTCGGCGCCGATGCCGGGGGCGAGGTCGGGCGGGCAGGGGAACCGCTCCAGGCCGATGAGGTTTCGGCCGGGCCTGCGCCCCTGGCGGCGTACGCCTTCCGTATAGCTGGCGAGGGAGAGCGGCTGCTCCAGCTTCGGGCCGGCGACGACGGTGCCGCGGCCGGAGCGGCGCAGCCGGCCTTCCAGCAGCAGCTCGCGCAGGGCCTGGCGGACGGTCTCGCGGGACACCTCGTAGCGCTCGGCGAGATCGCGCTCGGTGGGGAGCGTGCCGCCCTCGCCCAGCTCGTCGAGGAGCTCGGCGATGCGGGCCTTGACGGCGTAGTACTTGGGGATGCGGCCGTGCTCGGGGATGCCGGAGCGGACGGGCGAGCCCGGGCGGTGGTGCTGGTTCTGTTCTTCCACGGGGGGACTCTATGCGGGCCGCGTGTACGGACGGCTTCGCGCCCGGAGGTGCGGAATCAGGGGGCGGGGCGGCGCAGCCGCCGGGCTCCCAGCAGGAGTCCGCCGCCGGCGGCGAGGGCGGCCGCGGCCCCGGCGCCGTACGTCCACTCCCGGGGGCCGGTGTGCGCGAGGGAGCCGGCCTCGCCGGAGCCCTCGGGGCCCTCGACGGAGAAGCGGTAGCCGCCTGCCTCGCCGATCCAGTCGCCGTCGTCGCCCTTGCGCTGGACCAGGGCGGCGTCGGCGACGACCTCGCCGGTGGGGGCGTCGGGGGAGAAGGCGAGGGCGACCTTGACGGTCAGGGAACCGCCGGGGGCGACGGTGAAGCCGGGGAAGGCGTCGCCGCCGTCGAAGACGGCGATGATCTCGTCGCGGTCGGTGCGCTCCAGGCTGACGGGGAGGGTGCCGCTCGGGGCGTCGAACTCCATCCGCAGGTGAGCGGGGCGCAGGGCGCGGGCCTTGTCGGTGAGGACGACGACGGGGTGGATGGCGGTGCAGGTGGAGTTGGTGGTGTTGGTCAGGTCCAGGTACCAGGTCTGCGGCCCGCCGCCGGTGCGGTACACGGCGGGGCCGCCGCGGATGCGGGCCCCGATGGGGAAGGCGGTGCTCTTCCCGTCTCCGCAGGTGGCCTGCGCGCGGGAGGGCAGCGCGGGCGCGGGGCGGGCGCCGCCGCCGGTGCCGATGTCCGCGGCCGCGGTGGGGGCGGTGGTGGCTACGAGTACGGCGGTGAGGGCAAGGGCTTTGCGCAGTCGCATGGAAGACCTTCGCTGCTCGCCGGACGGGACGATGGTCGGACCAGGTGACAATCACCCCGGCCGTCCTGCCCGCACCCTGCCATGCCGGCCTGCCTCCCCTTGCACACCGCGCCCGAGTTGCTCCGGTTTACGCCCAGACGGCCGACGCGGTCAAGCCCTTTGCTCCGCCGGGCCGGGCAGACTCCCCGGCGGGGGGCTGATCACTCCGGTGCGGCCCAAGGATCCGGGGCTCCGCCCCGCACCCCGCTCCTCAAACGCCGGAGAGGCTGGATTCGCCCCCGGCGACGCCTCAAACGCCGACGGGGCTGAAGCCGCCCTCCGGGCAATCCCGGCCACAATCAGCCCCGCCGGCGTTTGAGGCGCGGGGTCCGGGGCGGAGCCCCGATCTTGGAGCCGCACCTGCGCACTCGGGCGGACCAAATCCAGCCCCTCCGGCGTTTGAGGAGCGGGGCCCGGGGGCCGGCCCCAGGCAGCGGCGGCGCACCCGGGGCCCGGGGCCGCCCCGAGGGTGGTCAGGTTGGGCGGCCGAAGAACGGGCGTAGGGCCAACTCCGCGGCGCCCTCGGCGACGCCCCTCACCGCCAGCCCCACCACCGGCTCCGCACCCAGCGCCCGCCCCCGCGCCCCCAGCACCGCCCGGACCCCCTCCACGAAGACCTCCGGGGCAGCCCCCACCACGCGCCCGCCCAGCAGCACCTGGTCCACGTCCAGCAGCGCGACCAGGTTCGCCGCCCCCTCCCCCAGGATCCGCGCGGCCTCCGCCAGATCCCCCCGGGCCACCGCCTCCAGGCACAGCACCTCCGCACACCCCCGCCCCCCACACCGGCACAACGGCCCGTCCAGCCGCAGCACCTGGTGCCCGAACTCCCCCGCCCCCGACCGCACTCCCCGGTAGACCTCACCGCCCAGCCGCAGCCCCGCCCCGAGCCCGGTCCCGACGTGCAGGTACACCGAGGTGGAGGCGGGGGACGCGGGGTCCCTCGGCGCCGCGACCCCCGCGTTCGTGTCCTTGTCCAGCACCACCGGCACCGGAACCGGCACCCCCAGCCGCCCCTCCAGGGCCTCCCGCAGCGGAAAACCCTCCCAGCCCGGAAACCCGGTCACCCGGCCCATCACCCCGGTCCGGTGGTCCAGCGGCCCCGGCGCGGCCACCCCGATGCCCAGCGGCGGCGGCCCGGCCGGATCGGACACCCGCGCGACCTCCCGTACGACCGCCTCCACCACCACCTCCGGCCCGGCCCCGAAGTCCAGCGGTCCGCCGCTCTCCGCGACGACCACGCCCGCCAGGTCCACCCGTACCGCCCGGATCTCGTCGCGGTCCACGTGCACCCCGACCGCGTGCCGGGCCTGCGGCACCAGCCGCAGCAGGGTGCGCGGCTTGCCGCCGGTGGACGGGGCCCGGCCCGCCTCCCCGACCAGCCCCTCCGCACCCAGCCGCGCCGTGATCTTGCTGACGGCCTGCGGGGTGAGCCCCGTACGGGCGGCGAGTTCGCTGCGGCCCAGGCCCGCCGGCCCGGCGCCGCGCAGCAGCTCCAGCAGCAGCGCCTCGTTGTGCCCGCGCAGCGCCGGCAGATTCACGCCGCCGCCACCGCCACCCTGCCAGTCCCCGCTACCCCTGTTCACCAGCCCATTGTCCACCCTCCTTGCACTTAGACAACACTGTTGCCAAAGTGGCCGGTATGAACGCCCCCGCCCCCTCCTCCCCCTCCGCCGCTCCCCTCCGCGTCGGCCTCGTCGGCTACGGACTCGCCGGTTCCGTCTTCCACGGCCCCCTCGTGGCCGCCACCGACGGACTCGTCCTCGACACCGTCGTCACCTCCGACCCGGGTCGGCAGGCCCAGGCCCGCGCCGAGTTCCCCGAGGTCCGCATCGCCGCGTCCGCCGCCGAGCTGTGGGACCGCGAGGACGGCGACGGCCTCGACCTCGTCGTGATCGCCTCCCCCAACAGGACCCACGTCCCGCTGGCCACCGCCGCCCTCACCGCCGGCATCCCCGTCGTCGTGGACAAGCCGCTCGCGGCCACCGCCGCCGAGGCACGCGAACTCGCCGCCCTCGCCGAGCGGACCGGGACCTTCCTCTCCGTCTTCCAGAACCGCCGCTGGGACAACGACTTCCTCACCCTCCGCCGCCTCCTCGCCGACGGCGAGCTCGGCGAGATCCAGCGCTTCGAGTCCCGCTTCGAGCGCTGGCGCCCCCAGCTCAAGGGCGGCTGGCGCGAGTCGGGCGCCCCCGAGGAGATCGGCGGCCTGCTCTATGACCTCGGCAGCCACGTCGTCGACCAGGCGCTGGTGCTGTTCGGCCCGGTCGTACGGGTCTACGCGGAGGCCGACCTGCGCCGCCCCGGCGCCGAGGCCGACGACGACACCTTCCTCGCCCTCACCCACGCGAACGGCGTCCGCTCCCACCTCTACGTCAGCGCCACCACCGCCCAACTGGGCCCGCGCTTCCGCGTCCTCGGCTCGCGGGCCGGCTACGTGAAGTACGGCCTCGACCCGCAGGAGGGCGCCCTGCGCGAGGGGCTGCGGCCGGGGCAGGACGCTCCCTGGGGCGAGGAACCCGAGCACCTGTGGGGGCGCCTGGGCTCGGGCGAGTCCCCGCTGACCGGCGGCGGGACCCCGCTCCGGACGGAGCCCGGCGACTACCCGGCCTACTACGCGGCGGTCGCCGCCGCGCTGCGCGACGGCGGGCCCGCCCCCGTCACCGCGTACGAGGCCGCGCACTGCCTCGACGTACTGGAGGCGGCCCGCGTCTCGTCCCGGGCCGGGGTGGTCGTCGAGATCCCGGCCGCGCCCGCCGCTCCGTAGCGGGGCACGCACACGAAGGGGCGGGGCCACCATCGGCGGCCCCGCCCCTTCCCGCGTCGCTTCGGGTTACGCGCCCTTGAACTCCTGGCGCTGACGGCCCAGGCCCTGGATCTCCAGCTCCACGACGTCACCGGCCCGCAGGTACGGCTTCGGCTCCGGCTGGCCCATGGCCACGCCGGCCGGCGTACCGGTGACGATGACGTCGCCCGGGTACAGGGTCATGAACTGGCTCAGGTACCGGACGACCTCGCCGACCGGGAAGATCTGGTCCGCGGTGTTGCCGTCCTGCTTGAGCTCACCGTTCACCCACAGCTTCACGTCCAGGACCTGCGGGTCCGGGATCTCGTCCGCGGTGACCAGCCAGGGGCCGAGCGGGGTGAAGGTCTCACAGTTCTTGCCCTTGTCCCAGGTGCCGCCGCGCTCGATCTGGAACTCGCGCTCCGAGACGTCGTTGACCAGCGTGTAGCCGCCGACGTGCGCGAGGCCCTCCTCGGCGGAGCCCAGGTAGCGGGCGGTGCTGCCGATGACGACGCCGAGCTCGGCTTCCCAGTCGGTCTTCACGCTGCCGCGCGGGATGAGGACGGTGTCGTCCGGGCCGACCACGGTGTCCGCGGCCTTCAGGAAGAGGATCGGCTCGGCCGGCGGCTCGGCGCCGATCTCGGCGGCGTGCCCGAAGTAGTTCAGCCCGATGCCCACGATCTTGCCGATGCGGCCGACCGGCGACCCGATGCGCAGCCCCTCGGCGTCGAGAACCGGAAGCTCGCCCGCTTCGGCCGCTTCCCGTACCCGGGACAGCACGGAGTCGTCGGCGAGCAGGGCGCCGTCCACATCCGTGATCAGGCCGGACAGGTCACGCAGGGTCCCGTCCTGGTCGAGCAGCGCGGGGCGCTCCGACCCGACCGGTCCGACACGCAGCAGCTTCATGGGCATTCTCCCGTGGTCGAGGGTGGTCGGCCCATGGGCATGCCCCGGGCCGGACGATGGGTTGCGGCCATCGGAGGATTGGTGAATCCTCCAAGAAGTCCGCCCAATCCGCAAGACCCTGTTCACAGACTGGAACGCGCAGCTCCGGCAGCCCGGCGCTGAAGCCATGCGCGCTCCGCGACCGACCACGCGGTGGTGGTCAGCAGGTACAGCCCGGCGGCCAGCGGCACCACGGCAGCCGTGATCAGCGTCCCGAACGACAGCAGGGGCAGTACGCCGCCCAGCTTGCGCACCATCTCCTGCTGCTCGGCACTCACCCCAACCGGAACCGCCCGAGCCCCCGCGCGCTCCACGTTCCCGACACGGCCCGGGTTCCCGGCGCGACCCGGGTTCCCGGCACGGCCACGGTTCCCGGCACGGCCCGCAGCCCCCGCCCGGCCCGCACCACCCACGCCTCCCGCACCACCCGCGCCTCGCGCTCCCCCCGGACCGCCCGCGGCACCCGCCGCACCCGCACCGCCCGGAACCAGGGCCGCGGCCGCGGCCGCGCGGCGCCCCCGTACCGCGCTCCAGGCCGCCACCGCCGCGATGGCGGCGAACAGCCCCAGGAACACCAGCCCCTGCGCCCCGACCAGGCCGCCCTCCCCCAGCGCCTCGCTCCACCGGGCCCCCAGCGGCGCGGCGAACAGCCGGTGCGCGAGCAGCTCGTCCGCCGACGAGAACGCCTGGTACATCAGGAAGAACACCGGCAGCTGCAACAGCACGGGCAGGCAGCCGGCCACCGGGGTCGCACCGCGGAAGGCCGCGCGGCTCAAGGGGTGCAGGGCGAGCCGTACGAGCACGGTGAACAGCACGATCGCGGCAGCGGTCGCGGACTCGGCCAGAACCGGCTCAAGCAGCTGGCCCAGCTCTACAACATGGTGGGTGAAAACGGACACGCGGGCCCTCCGAAGGGTCTCGTCGAACGTCGAAGAAGAGGCATTTCGGCGTGACGACCCGCGAGGGACGCAGCAAAAAGGGTGCGATGAGGTGCAGAGGTGTCGCGAGCTTGCGCGCCCCTACGCGGCCGTCGGGACCAGACGGCTGGGCGCCCTGGGCCGCGACCGGCCCGAGGCATCGGGATCGCGCTGCGGCAGGAAGGCCGTGCGCTGCTCGCGATCACGGATCGCGGTGCGTATTCGGTGCGGCGGCACGGGCCGCACGAGGCGTGCCGCGGCGGCCAGGGCCTCGGCGCCCACGGCGACGGTGGCCGCGAGGGCGACCACCACGGCGCCCAGCCCGCTCTCCCCGGCGAACAGCCCGAGGACTCCCCCGAGCAGCACCAACGGCAGCAGCACAGCCGCCACCCGCGAGACCCGTGCGAGCCGGGTGAACAGGAGGAAGGACAGCGAGCGTTCCCCGCCGCGCCGACGATGCCGACGACCCATGCAGACCTCCCCCTCCCCATCCCGCAGTGCACGAACTCCCGCACGAACTCCCGTACGAGATCAGGTACTCGTGATCGATACTAGCCGGGCCCACTGACAACCGGATCACGGGCCGGCGAGCGTCCCCCAGACGACGAGCCGGTACTTGGAGGTGTACTCGGGCGTGCAGGTGGTGAGCGTGATGTACGAACCGGCCTCGCCGTATCCGTAATCCGGCTTCACGATGCTGCGCGGCACGGGCGCGATGACCCCGGTGTCCCGCTCGGTCGTCTCGGCCAGCACCTTCCCGACCACGTACGTGTACCTGCGCCCCTTCACGTCCACGATCAGCTGGTCACCCTCGCGCAGCCGGTTGATGTAGCGGAACGGCTCCCCGTGGGTGTTGCGGTGCCCGGCCAGCGCGAAGTTCCCGCGCTCCCCGGGCCGGGCGGTCCCGGGGTACTGGCCGACGTATCCCTTGTCGAGCACGCTGCGCTTGTCGACGCCCTGCGCGACGGGGACGACGAGGCCGAGGCGCGGGATGCGCAGGACGGCGTACGCCCGGTCCTGAGTGACCGGCGGCCTGGCAGCGGAAGGCGAGGACGCCGAAGCTCCCCCACCCCGCACCTCACCGGAAGACGAATCCCCTCCGGCAGCGGAAGAGGCCCTGGAAGAAGAGAAGGCCCCAGACCCAGACCCAGAATCAAAACCGGAACCAGAACTGGAACCGGAACTGGAACTGGAACTGGAACGGTCACCAGCCCCGCCTGCCCACTCACTCTCCAACGCCTGGACCTGCTCCCGCGCGGCCGCCGCGGCCTGCCGATTGGTCCACCACACCTGGTGCACCACCAGCAACGCCACCACCACACCCACCGTGGTGATCGCCTCGGCACACGCCCACAACACACCCGCGAGACCGACCCGGCGCACCCGCCGGCCGCTCCCCTGCACCACCACAGGTATGCGATCTCGCACGGGCCGCACCCTAAGTCCTCCCCCGTCAACTGACCAGCGGCAGTACGGTGTAAACCATGCGCCCCGACACGACGCCTGCCGAGCACATCGCCGAAGCCGAGCGCCTCATCCGCACGGCGACCCGCTACCCCGAGGACCAGGAGCCCTTGCTCCTCCAGGCCGCGGCCCACCTCGAACTGGCCGACGAACGCGATCGGGCGAGCACCCTCTACGACCAGCTCCTCTCGGCCTCCCCCGCCAATCCGTACCTGATCAAGGCCCTGCAGGCGGCGAACCTGTGGGAGTACGGCCACGAGCCGGAGGCCCGCGCCCTCATCTCGGGCATCCGCGCCGCCGCCCCCAAGGACCCGGCCCCGTGGGAGGTCATCGCGGAAGCCCTCGAAACCCACGACGAGTTGGAAGCCTCACACGACTGCTTCACCGAGGCCGCGTCCCTCCTCATCACCGAGCACGAGCCCCTCACGACGGCCACCACCGCCCTCCTGACGGGCCGCCACCGCGTCCGCCGCCTCCTCGGACGCCCGCACGACGACTGGGACATGGTCGCGGACACCCGCCACATCGGGCCGATCCCCCTCGACGAACTCCACGACCCGAAGCGCATCTGGGCCCTGGGCTCCGACGACCCGGCCGAACTCCGCGCCGAAATCGCCCGCCTGCGCGCCGAACTGGGCGACCGCCGCGCCGCGCTGTCCCGCCCCTTCCCGGTGGCGATCCTCCACTGGCCGGCCCGCGAACTGGCCGAGCTCCTCACCTCGTACCCGACCCTGGCATCGGAGTACCCGTCCCACGAGGCCCACCTGAGGGACATCGAGTCCTCCCTCCGAGCCCTGGCCACCTCCGGCACCACGAACCTCGGCATCGTCACGGCGAGCGTCCCCTCGTACGAGGCCTTCGCCGCCTCGGAGAAAACTTCCCCGGCCTCCCCGTCCCTCCTGGCCGAATACGCCACCACCCTGGCCGCCCGCGGCAAAGCCACCCCCTGGCCCCCCACCCCCACGTCCCCCTGCTGGTGCACCTCGGGCAAGCCGTACAACGAGTGCCACGGGGCGATGTAAGCGACGGAGGGCGTCAGGGCTCCATGTGGGCGGGCGGGCCGTCCTGGACTGTCATCCGGACGGCTCCTCAACGTGGCGGATCAGGGCGCGAAGGTCCGCGGCATCCATACCCCAAGGGGTAGCGTCCTCCTCCGGATCCGCCAGCTCCTGTACCAGCGGGTCATCCAGAATCTTGCCCATGAACTCCAGCTTGTGACCCAGCCGGTCGTGGACGATGCCGTCGATGGTGCCGCGCGCGAGGAGCACCGTGACACGCGTGTGGGTATCGGCAGCTAGCCCCAACCGGTGGATCCGGTCCAGGCTCTGCAAGAACCGGCCCGCGGCGAAGTCCCTGTCCACGTAGATCGCGTCGTGGCACACGTGGTGGAGGCTGATTCCTTCGCCCAGGGTCGCGGGATTGGACAGCAGGACCATGCAGTCGGGGTCTTCGCGGAATCTTCGGATCTCCTCGTCCCTGTCCGGCGTTCCACCGTGCACCACGGCCGGCCTGTACCTGCCCAACGCTCCCGCAAGCGTGGTCAGGTTCCTGACGAACGTGGACCACACGAGCGTTTTGCGTCCAGCCCTGGCGTTTTCGGAGACCGTCCGCAGAACCGCCTCGTATTTGGGCGAGGTCTCATACATGGGCAAATCCCGCATGAGCTCCTTCAGGGGCATACCGTCCGAGGGGCGCAGGGGGGGCACGTAGAACGGCAGCGGTTCGTAGCGATCCGACCCTGTATCCAGCAGCGCCGGGTTGGTGCTGGCCATCATGAGGTACACGAGGACCTTGCCGAGTCTGGTGAACTCTTCCTGCTCTCTGGCAGCTAGCCCGGTGAGCTGGTTGCGCAGCGCCGAGTACAGCTTGCGGTGCGCTGCTGGAAGGTCTACGTACTTGACCCGGACGTCAACGGGCGGCAGACCCAGCTCATTCTTCGTCGTACGTGTGAACAGCGGCCGCAGGACCCTGCTTGCGTGCGCGAGGTCTCCGCCAGCCACAGCCCTGTCCACTGCTCTCCGGCCGTGCCCCGGCCACACGAAGGACAGCAAGCTCTCCAGGTCTCTGGCACCGTTCGGCGCTGGCGTACCCGTCAGGATCAGCCGGTGCCTGGCCAGTGGACCCAGCGCCATGCAGGTTGCTCCGTACGTTCCCCGGACGCCCAGCTTCATCCGGTGGGCCTCATCCAGCACCATCATGGTGCGTCCCGTGCTGAGCCAGTCCGCGAGCTCAGTCTGGTAGCGGCTCAGCCTCTCGTAGTTGACAAGCAGTATCTCCGCATCGTTGTCGGGCGAGCGTTTGAAGACACGCACTGCCGGAGGCTCCGAAAAGCACAGGGCTGCCTCGTCGCGCCACGCCTCGTACGCCGACTTGGGGCTGACAACTAGCATCCGCCGTACTGAGCCGGACTCCCGCAAGGCTGCGTACGCGGCCAGGGCCGTGCGAGTCTTGCCTGCGCCGGGCACGCTGAAGTTTGCTCCGTGCGTGAGTGACAGCAGCTTCGCGATATCGCGCGTCTGGAAGTCCGTGAGGGGCGCTATCCAAGCCGTTCCCAGCAGGCCGGGAACGGCCGAGACGGCAACCGGACCCATGACGTCCTGGCCCCGGCTCCCGGCTGTGAGGCGCGCCTCGACCGCCTGGGCATCGCGGACCGATGCCTCGGCGAGCTCTTTGAGGTCCGGCGCAAAGGACACACCAGCCGGATCGTGCCAGTGGCCAAGAAGGGTGAGACGGGACAGAAAGTCCTCAAGGTCCACCTCCGCAGCAAGGTTCCCCCGCTGACTGCCACTGTTAAACCGGGCGATCAGCCTGACCAGATGGCCTTGGCCCCCCGGAAGGGCCCTGAAGACAACCTTCGTCCTGGTCTCGTCGAAACTCAGCCGGAGCGACGGCACCTCCGTGTCGAGCACGTTCAGCCCTCGCTTGCCTTGATCAGCCAGTTGACGCCGTGCCCGGGCTTGGCCACACCACGGCTGGCCTGACGCGCCAGCTTGGTCAGGCTGCCCTTCAGCCGCAGCAGCGCGCTGTCGAAGCTGTCCTCATCCAGGCTGTCCTTGCCCAGAGCCTGCACGAGGTCGTCGACGCTCTGGTCGATCGCAGCCCGGGCGTCGTCCAGCCGCTCCGCGGTGGTCTGCCGTACTCGCTTGAGCCGGTCGTCACGCTCCGCCTCGTCAAGCGCACGGCGCATGCCCCGGCGCGCCTGTACCACCGCCTGCCGAGCGGCTTCCCGCGTCTCGGCGGGGAGATGACGCGCCGATTCCGAGGCCCTGGACTGCAGGACCTGGTTCGTCACCGCACGGGCCTGCCTGACGGGATCGGAGTCGGCAGGTACCGAGACGGCAAGCCCAGGGATCGCGACAGCTGCCGGCGCTTCGTCAGGGCTTGTGATCAGAAGGTCCGGGAGATTGCCCTCCAAGTAATCCGCCTGGAATTCTGCACCGATGAGGCGCGTCTTCGTCTTCGCGAAGTCGAGGAGGATGGCAACGATCCTGTTCTCCTTGACTTGCTCGGCGCGTTCCTGGCTGGCAGCGGCCACCTTCATGTAGGTGCGGTGCAGCTCCTTGAAGTTCTCCTGGTGCCCTTCGAAGTCGGACAGCGCCAGTTGGGCCCCCTCGGGGGTACGGCTACGGTCGATCATGTCCCTGATCACACCCAGGATCCAGCGCTCTTGCTTGAAGGTCTTGAGCTGGACGTGGAAGGCGCGCGCGATGTCGGCTGCATCGCGACCCATCAGCTCCTGCTCCTCCATGGCGATCAGACGGTTGATGTAGGAGTAGTCGCGGCGCTCGTCAGGCCGGAGCTGAAGGGCTAGTTCGACAGCATTGATGTCTTCCCAGGTGAAGGACGGAGGCAACACGCCAACCCGGATCGACGGACGCTTCAGCTCCCGGAGCGCGGCTGCGCGGGTGTTGCCGTTGACCAGGATCCCCTCATGCGTGATCAGGCCCGGTTCCTGCTGGTCGACGGACTTGAGGCTGTCCATCAACGCATCGAAGTCGGGATCGACCTCGTCCGGATTGGCTGGCTTGCCCACCAGCAGGCGGTGCAGGTAGTCCTGACTCTCCGAGCGCCACGGGTCCTCCTCCAGGACGCGGGCGACATCCGGGTCATGTCCCCGCTGCGCCCTGATCCGGTGCGTCGCCGGGTTGTAGTAGAGGGAGCGAAGCGGCACGTCGATCACGCCCACGTGAAGCGGCCGACCGTTCCAGTCGACGGTCACGGTCTCCCGCACACCATCGACATCGGCTTGCTCTTTGAGCCGCCGCGCCACGAACTCTGCGTTCTGCACGGCGTCTGGAGGAAGATTGAGGTTCAGCATCTACAGGTCTCCTTGACTCGGGCGTCCGCCCGTCTTTCTGCCGGCTAACCCGGAGGCGCTTGCTACGGGCGCCGCTCGAGTACTTGGCGAACCGCCCCGCGCGACTCCGCCGGCAGGCTCCGGTACTCCCCCCACAACCGCTCCAGCGGGCTGAAGTCCCTGCGGTCCTCAGCCACCCACTGAGCGAAGTGCTCGCGCTCCACCTGGCTCATCTGCTCAAGATGGCCGAGTACGCCGGCCACATCGGTCTGGCGGCCGCGGCCCCCGATCCGGCACCGGCGGCACTCGGTGACCAGCTCAACGGCCACACTGCCGGCACGGATGACCTCCCTGCGCGCAAGATCCAGCTGAGCGGTTTCTACGCCGCCTTCGTATGCTTCGCCGGCCGCGATCCCGCACACACGGCACAGATGACCGTCACGGTCGAGGATCTCACGCCGCTGTGGGGCCGACACGACAGCATCTGACTTAGCCCTTGACTGCCCGGGCTTCCAGACTTCCGCTCCCATCTCCACGAAGCGGTGCTCGCTCGGAGTGAGCGTGATGTCTTCCCTGTTGGTGGCAATGCGCCAGCCCCGGTCCCTGAGGTCACGCATGCGGCGGTCGATCTGCGATGTCTCCGGGAAGGCCTCTCGCAACTGGGTCTTCGTGAAGACCTCCCCCACCCCGACCTCTGTGACCAGCCAGAGCGCGCAGCGGACCATGGTCGAGAGCTGCCTACTACGCCACGACGGAATATCTGCAATAGTCACGATTCATCCCCTAAATAGCCTTCTTCGACTGGTCATTTCGGACCGACGCTCAGCCGCGGAGCTCCCATTCTGGCGGGCAGCCCACTGCGCGGATCAAGCCCATTCGGATGTTTGCGCCGCAACGCAAACAGGTTCAGCCGGTGCGCCTCATGAAACGCAAACACGTCCACCGCATCGTCAGGCGCTACCGCAAACAGCCAGCCGCGAAATCCGGGGATTACCCCTTGCGCCCCCCACCGTCGATCACGAAAGACTGATCCTCCGTCAATCTCTATACGAAGGAGGACTCATGGCCCTTGCAGGGCAGGTCGGCAACGCCTATTGGCCCGACTGCAGTCCGGCACGGGAGGAATACGTAACGAACTTCCGTAGCCTCATCGCAGCCATGCCCATGACCAAGCAGGGGGCACGGGCCAAGCACCTCGGCATCCCCCTGAGCTCCCTGTCCAACTACTGGACGGGGCGCCGCGTCCCGTCTGAGGCAACGCTCCACGCGATCTACGGTGCAGTGCGGGGCAGCGCCAGCGGCGTCCCAGTGCGGCTGGACCAGCTCGAACGCCTGCGGAAGTCCGCGGCGCGGCGCAAGGTGAACCTCGTTGCGTCACCTCAGAACAGCGACATCCGCGCGGCGGAACGGCTCTCCCACCTCGTGTCCGCCCCGTCGAGCCCGTGCGGCGCCGTTTCGGCACAGAGACCGGCGCACGACCGGCGCAACAGCCAAAACGGAAAGGCTGGAGAAACCGTCGGCGCCTTGCTCGCGGCCCAGTCCACTGGTGACCGCCGAGGTGTCATCGGCATCGCCTGGTCCGCAAGCAAGGCGCTCACCGACGAGGAACTCTGCGATGCCGCCGCCGACTTGTATGCCAGCGAACACTCCTCGCTCGGGGAAGTTCTCCTGCTCGGCGGCCGCGAGCGCGGACATGAGGACACCATGCGGCTGGCGATCACACTGCTCCGCGCCGACCTGAGCGACCAGGCCGAACTCGTCCTGCGCGCCGCCCTGCCCCAGGGAGGGAACTGACACCCGCAGCCAGCGAGAACCTGCATACCAGCACTTCTGCCGGAATCCGGCAGTGCGGAGCAACGACGGCCCATCACTCCGCCCCCTCCCCTGCCCGGGTACCGGACAGGGAGCCCTGTGTGCCCACACCTTCCTCTTCACTTTCACTGGAGTTGACCGTCCCATGCTGAACATCTCGTTGTCGGTGCTGTTTCTCACGATCGCAATCGCCGTGGTGATCGCCCTGATCGTCGCCGGCGCTGCCGTCGCACTGGCACGCTGGGACAACCGGTCGGCACCGGGCGCGATCATCATGGGGTCCGTTGCGTTCGCCGGGACCTTGACCCTGGCGATCCTCTTGCTCGGCCTGGTGTTCGGAGCTGGCACCTGATATCCGTGGGCGAACGGGACCTCCCGGGCATGACCGCCGGTAAACTCGTTAGCATCCCGCGGTCGGCTGCTTGAGACGGCCCCCTCGCCAGACAGGTGGTCTGCTTGCTGTCTCCCGATGTCTCCGCCGCCGTGGTCATCCAGGACCAGGAACTGCCCCAGGAAGATCCCGAACTGGCCCTGGTCCACGCACAGCTGCGTCGGCTCGACCCCGCAGGGCAGCGGTTCGCCACCGTACTGAGGGACACGATCGATCAGCTGCTGAACGGTGAAGTGACCGGGCGGTACGACTGGAAGTCCTTGTTCAAGACGGAGAAGACCCACGCCGGCACGGTCGTCGAGATCAACCTCCAGCGCGAGTTCGCGTTCGAGGACGGCATCGACATGGACTACCGGATCGCCGGCGCTGAGGTCGACTGCAAGTACTCACAGCATTTCGGTGCCTGGATGATCCCCCCGGAAGCGGTGGGACACCTGTGCCTGCTCGTCTGGGCGGACGACTACGAGAGCCGCTGGAGTGCCGGTCTGCTGCGGATCGTTCCCGAGTTGCTCAACGGGGGAAGCAACCGGGACATGAAACTGACCATTAAGGCGGAACACCGTACGAGAATCTTTTGGCTCTGGCGCGACGCAGAGCTGCCCGAGAACACCCTGCTCCATATGGACGCCGCTGACCGCGAGGCCGTGTTCGCCGAGAAGTCTGGCCAGGCCAAGCTCAATGAACTGTTCCGGCGTGCTCAGCGCCGCCGGATCGGACGGAACGTCGTACGCACCGTAGCCCAGCAGAAGGACTACATGAAGCGAGTCCGAGGAAACGGAGGTGCCAGGTCCTCACTCCGCCGCGAGGGAATCATCATCATGGGCGACTATCGGGCTCATCAGGAGATCGCCCGACAGCTCGCCCTGCCGGTACCGCAGGAGGGCGACTTCGTCAGCGCTCGTGTCGTCCCCAGCGTGCCAGGAGACAGCAGGCCGTGCGCCGTGATCGATGGGCAATCCTGGACCCTGGCTGAAAGCGGTGACCCTGTGATCACGGCACCGTTCCTCCCCGCGCACACGGCATCCGCTGCGACGGAGGACTGAGACATGACCGAACCTTGGGAGCCTCCCGAAGGATCATGGGCGTCGTCGGCGGCGCGGCGCCGGAACATGCAGGCGATCCGTAGCCGCGATACCAAGCCCGAACGGCTGATTCGAACCATGCTGCACGCTCAGGGGCTGCGCTACCGGGTGGCAGCCCGGCCCATCAAGAACCTCCGTCGGACAGCCGACATCGTCTTCGGTCCGACGAAGGTGGCCGTTTTCATCGACGGCTGCTATTGGCACGGCTGCCCTGAACACTACGTACCGCCCAAGACGAACGCCGGCTACTGGTCCGGCAAAGTAGCCGGGAACATGGCCCGCGACCGGGACACCGATCAGCGTCTTCGCGAAGCCGGCTGGACGGTGCTGCGGTTCTGGGAGCACGAAGCCGCTGCTGACTGTGCTGTCCGGATCGCAGCCGAGGTGGAAAAGCGCCGTGCCCGGGGAGCCGGTGCGGGCACGGTCTGACTACGCCTGCCCTCGGTCTCGCTCGCGAGCAGCCCTGAGCACCTCGATGATTGACTTGCCGACCGCCGCGGCCACGGGCGGCGGGAAGGCATTGCCCACCTGCCGGTACTGCGCGGTCTTGCCTCCAGTGAACTGCCAGCCCCGTGGGAAGCCCTGAATGATCGCTGCTTGCTCGACCGTGAGCATCGGCCCGTCCGGCCCGAAGAGATCCCTGGGCTCGGATTCCTTCTTCGCGCAGGTGACGATGTCATTGGCAACGCCTAGCCCGGAGACACCGAGCTGCTTCCAGGAGGCCTTAGCCCGGCTCGGGCCCAGATCAGCCCCGCCGTGCTTTTTGGAGCCGCCAACGAGCGTGGGCGCAATGCCGCCCCCCTTGCCCTTCAGCTCGGCGTCACGACCCTCGGCCTTCGCGAGCCAGGTGTCGAACTTCTTGCGGGCGAGCTCCCCATAAGCACTGTCGTAGTAGCGCTCATACCGCTCGCGCATGGTCTCCTCGAGCGCGGCTGCCACGCTCACCGGGTCCTCGTGGGTGGGCGACGGCCACTCGTACTTCAGATCCTTGAGCACGTCATCGCGGATGGCGACCAGAATCGCGCGCGGACGCAACTGCGGCACTCCGAAGTCACTGGCCTCCAGGACGTCCCACTTGCATACGGTGTAGCCCAGGCCGCGGTCATGGGCCTCGTTTCCGTCCTCTTCTCGGTAGTTGCCGCCCTGCAGCTTGGCCACGATCCAGTCGCGGTAGTCGGAAAACTTCGGATCCATGATCCCGCGCACGTTCTCGATCATCACCGCGCGGGGCTTCAGCTGTTTGACAAGGTCCAGCATGCGCGGGAAGAGATCACGCTCGTCATCCTTTCCGAGCTGCTTGCCTGCATGTGAGAACGGCGGACAAGGAACTCCGCCAGCCAGAAGATCGAGTCCGTCCCGTCGCAGCAGCTCACCGCTCTTGCCCAGGTCTCTGTCGGGGTCGAAGAGCTTGACGTCCGTCGGGGGGAGGAGATCGCAGTGCTCCTTCTCCCAGCTCCAGTCCGGCTGCGCGTCGATGTTCGCCCGCAGGGTCCCCACCGCATGCGCGTCGATCTCCACGAGCGCGAGGTGCCTGAAACCGGCCTGGTGCAGTCCGATGGCCTGACCGCCGGCTCCAGCACAAATCTCAATCGAGGTGAAATCAGCCTCAGTGCTGGTCATGCACCCTCCTTCGAACACGTACCCGCTGGTGCCCTGTGCCACCAGCTATCACAGAGGGTGACAGACCCCACTGACAACGGCCTCAAACGACCTCAACCAGTGTGAGGCATCGCCTGGACCACTGCGGACACTCCCCTCCTTTGGGTATCAGCCGGGGTTCGGGAAGAGCGGGAGTTGTTGGTGGCCGCGGGCCACGGCCGTGGGTGGGGTGGGGCGGGGGGTGGTGAGGGTGAGGAGGGTGCGGAGGGCCGCGAGGACTTCCGTGGGGGTGTCGCGGATCATCGACGGGGTCGCGCTGACCACCAGGATGCCGTGGGATTCCAGGCGGAGGCGGCGGCGGAGGGTGGCGTGCCAGGCGTCGCGCGTGTAGTGGTACTCCGCCGAGTCGATCTCCAGGGCGACGCCCTCGTCGGGCCAGTAGGCGTCCGGGCTGGCCAGGAAGGTGCCGTCCGGGGTGTAGAGGCGGGCGTTCCACAAGGGGGTCGGGAGGTCCGTCGCCGTGAGGGTGTCGCGGGCCTGGGCCTCGGCGATCGAGCGGACTCCCGCGAGGAGTTCCGCCGCGGCCTCGCGGATCGCGGGGCGGGTGAGGAGGCGGGAGGCACGGAGTTCGGCGTGCAGGTCGTGCGGGTGGCACCAGCCGGCCTGGACGACGTGGGCCAGGGTCGAGCGGATGCGGTCGGAGTCCTCGGCGCGGGAGGCGAAGTCGGCCGCCGCCCGGACCGGGCGGGTGCTGGGGATGCCGGAGACGGTGATGGTGCGCGGCCAGCAGGAGGTGGGGAGCGGGCGGACCTCCGGGGTGCCGGTGAGGCGGCGCGGGGCGCGGATCAGTACGTCAGCCGGGGTGTACGGGGCGTCGCGGATGCCGAGGAGGGCGAGCGCGGCGCCGCCGGTGAGGGTGGCCGTGTCGCCGGAGAGGGGGTCGGCGGCGGGCTCGGCGGCGTACAGGACGGCGGCGAGGGCGCGTTGCCGGTGGTCCGGGGGACCGGTCTGGAGGAGGTAGACGCGGGGCAGCAGGCGCTGCCAGGGGCCGCCAGGGCGGGTTCGGGAGGTGATCGTGCCGTCGGGGATGCCGCCGGTGGTGAGCTGGTGGCGCGTGGCCAGGTTGAGCTGGCGGCGGGGTGCGGTGGACTGCTGCGTGGTGATCATCATGCGGCCGGTATGCCCGACCCGATCGGGAAGACACCCCTCGGGCGGGTGTCTTCACCTCCTCCGGTGGGTCGGGGCGCGTGTGCCGGGGTGCCTACTGGTTGGGGTGGTTCGGGGAGAGGAAGACGATGACGCCCGTTTTCGTGCCGGGGCGGGGGGTGACCTCGTGCCAGCCCAGGCGGCGGTACGTGGCCACCGTGTCGGTCGCGAGGCGGGAGGTCAGCAGCCAGGCCCGCTGGTCCGGGGCGTCGGCGGTGATCTCCGTGAGCAGGGCCCGGCCGGTGCCGCGGCCGCGCGCGTAGGGGCGTACGGCCAGCTCGTCGATCTCCAGCGCGCCGGTCAGGAGCTCCTTCACGCGGTCCGGGCCGAGTTGCGACGCGACCTGCGCGTACGCCCGGTCCGTGGGGAAGGCCGCCGGTGTGATCCAGCCCGTGGCGAAGCCGTCGATGCCGGCCTCGGACTGGGCGAGGGCCGTGCGGAAGCCACGGCGCCGGGCGTCGGTCTGGAGGCGGGTCGCGAACTGGCGAATGGTTTCTTCGTCTTCGTTCCACGGCGGAGCGGAGAAGACGTCGGCATAGGCGTCGACCAGTTCGTCCGCGAGGTCGAGGACGGACTGTCCGTAGCAGATCACGATGTCCAGGCTCCTGAGTGCGGGGGATTTTTCCCTTTGGGTGGGGAGAGTGAATTTATGCGGTTCGGGTTCCCTGGGGCGCACATCTCCCGGATCCGGCGAGTGTGCGACAAATCCCCTCCGCGTCCTCCGTGTCGGGAAGCGGCGCGGTCGCGTTGAGCAGGCGTGGAGAGACTGCTTCGGGCGGCCGGCCGGTGCGCCCTCGCCTTCCTTCTCGTCCTGGGACTCGTGGCGCTGCTGCCGCGGGCGGTACGGGACTCGGTGCCGGATGCCGTGATCGGCGGAGCCGTGGTGGTGGTGGTCTGGGTGCTGGGTGCCCGCCGGGTCGCCGGGCGGCCGCGTTAGCCTCGTAGCACCGGAGGAGACAGGGCGTTGGGAGAGTTGGACATGGTGCAGGTACCGAGTTCCGTGGTGGCGGCGGCCGGGCTGGTCGGCGGGTACGCCGTCGCGCGGTGGACGAAGAAGCGGCCGCTGGGCGGGGTCGTCCTCGGCGCCGCCGGGCTCGCGGCCGGGCGGGAGTGGCACCGGCAGGGCGGGGCGCCGGCGGCGGCCGGGCTCGGGGCGCTGTACCTCGCCGGTTTCGCGGGCGCGCATCCGCTGGCGAAGAAGGTCGGCGCGTGGCCGGCCGTCTTCGGGGCCGCCGGGGTCGTGGCTGCCGCGTCCTGGGCCGTCGCCGACCGGGGCTGACCGCCGCCGGCTGCCTCTGGCTGCCGCCGGCTTCGCACCGGGTGCGGCGCCGCAGCGCAAGCGGTCCCGGGCTGCGCCCGGCCCCCTGGGGCTCCGCCCCGGACCCCGCGCCTCAAACGCCGGCGGGGCTGGATGGGGCTGCCTGAGTGCGCGAGTGCGGCTACAAGATCGGGGCTCCGCCCCGAGCCCCGCGCCTCAAACGCCGGCGGGGCTGGATGGGGCTCGCCCTGAGTGCCCCCGTGCGGGCACAAGACCGGGGCTCCGCCCCAGACCCGCTCCTCAAACGCCGGAGGGGCTGGATTTGCCCCGCAGGATGCGCACGTGCGGGCACAAGACCGGGGCTCCGCCCCGGACCCCGCGCCTCAAACGCCGGCGGGGCTGGATGGGGCCGGCGTAAGCCTTCCGGTGTGGCCGCAGCGCGGCAGGGCGGAGTCGCCGCGCCATCAAGCCCCGCACGGACAACCGGCCCGCCGGGGTCGAGCGGGGATCACCCGCCACGTCCTACCCCCCGAGTGCGTGCGAGACCGCGTAGATCAGCAGGCCCGCCAAGGCGCCGACCACCGTGCCGTTGATGCGGATGAACTGCAGGTCGCGGCCGATGTGGGCCTCGATCTTGCGGGAGGTGTGCTCGGCGTCCCAGGCGGCCACCGTGTCCGTGATCAGCGAGGTGATCTCGGTCCGGTAGGTGGTGACGACGTACACCACCGCGCCCTCGATCCAGCCCTCCACCTTCCGCTGGAGGCGCCCGTCCGTGGCCAGCCGGGCGCCCAGGGAGATCAGCGAGGACCGCACCCGCAGGCGCAGCTCGCTCCGCTCGTCCTCCGCCGCCGAGATGATCATCGAGCGGACCGCCGACCAGGCGGAGGCGATGACGTCCTGGACCTCGTCGCGCGCGAGGATCTCGGACTTGAGGCGTTCGACGCGGGCCCGGGTCTCCGTGTCCGACTGGAGGTCGGCCGCGAAGTCCGTCAGGAAGCGGTCCACGGCGCCGCGCGCCGGATGCTCCGGCATGTCCCGCATCTCGGTGACGAAGCGCAGCAGCTCCTTGTACACGCGCTCGCCGACCTTGCGGTCCACGAACCGCGGGGTCCAGCCGGGGGCGCCGCCCTGGACGGCGTCCGAGATCGAGTCCCCGTGCGTGACCAGCCAGTCGGCCGCGCGGGCGCACACCAGGTCCACCGCCCGGTGGTGCCCGCCGTCCGCGACGACCCTCTCCAGGGTCTTGCCGAGGCCCGGCGCGATCTCGGCGGTCTCGGCGCGCCGCGTGATCGCCTCGCCGACCACGGCCTGGACGTCGGAGTCGCGCAGTACGGTCAGCGCTCCCCGCAGGGCGGTGGCCAGCTCCGCCGTGACCCGGTCCGCGTGCGCCGGCTCGGCCAGCCAGGCGCCGAGGCGCCCGCCGATGCCGAGCGCGTGCAGGCGGGCCTTGACCACCTCGGAGGAGAGGAAGTTCTCCCCGACGAACTCCCCGAGGGTGACACCGAGCTGGTCCTTCTTGGTCGGGATGATCGCGGTGTGCGGGATGGGCAGGCCGAGGGGCCGCTTGAAGAGCGCGGTGACGGCGAACCAGTCCGCGAGCGCGCCGACCATGCCGGCCTCGGCTGCGGCCGCGACGTAGGCGGCCCAGCCGCCGGCGCCCCAGGCGTGCTGGGCGTACTTGGCCAGTACGTAGACCAGCGCGACCAGGATCAGGAGGCCGGTCGCGGTGGTCTTCATCCGGCGCACACCGCGGCGGCGCTCCTCGTCGGCCGCACTGAACACGAACACGCCGCGGGTGGGCGCCACCCCTGCCCCCGCCGGCGGCCCGGCCGGTGGGGCGGCTCCTGTGGTGCCGGTGCGGTTGCTCACGGTGTCCTGCCTTCCCCCGGGGGCGCCGGTTTTGTCTGCATAGCATCCGACTATTGGGAGGCGCGAGGAGTTCCCGCCACGCCCTTTCGCTCCCGCTGGGGGATGCCGCGCCGCTCCCGCGAGGGGATGCCGTGCGGGGCCCCGGATGGCCTCCTCCAGGCCTCGGCAACGGCGCCTCACCTGTGCGGCGCCGCTGCCCCAGACCCCGCGCCTCAAACGCCGGCGGGGCTGGATATGCCCGACGTAGCTGGGTGGGTGCGGCCCGGCTGGGGTAGGTGCCACCCGGGCAGAGATCTGCCCGCCGCCCCAGGGACCCGCCCCGCGCCGCGGCCCAGGCAGGGCACCGGCACCAACCGCCCCTCTACAGCTCCTTGCGGAGCGACGGCGGGCCCCCCGGCGGCAGCTTCGGCGCCTTGACCTTGACCTCCACGCCGCCCCAGAAGGCGAAGCCCGTGACGACCACGCGCGGTGCGCCCGGCTGGGCCGGGCCCGTGCCGTCGCGCTGGTCGAAGGCGCCCATGAAGCCGAAGCCCCGTACGTCGACCTCCACGCCCGGCGGCACCGTGATCTGGATGCCGCCCATGATCGCGACGCAGTTGATCACGACCTCCCGCTGCGCGAAGTCCGCCTCGCGCAGGTCCAGCTCCCCGCCGCCCCAGAACGCCACCGCGTCGAAGCGGGCGGGCACCGTCCACCGGCCCTTGCGCTGGAACCCCGACATGACCGCGACCGCCGTCGCGGACGTGCCCGTACCACCGATGCGGGCCGGCCACCCCGAGCCCGACCCGGATGGCCCGGAGGCCCCGGAGGCCGGCACCGGTGCGGACACCGGCATCGGCGCCGACGGCAGGTCACGAATCAGCGGTTCCAGTTCCGCGTACGTACGGGACTTGTACGCCGCCTCCAGCCGCTCCTCGAATTCCTCCATGTCGAGCCGGCCCTCGGCGACGGCGTCCCGCAGACGCTCCACCACCCGCTCCCGGTCGGCATCCGACGCCCTCAGCTCCGGCAACGGCTTCTCCGGCCGCTCGTCACTCATGCGCACCAGACTATGCAGGGTTCCAGGGGAGTTGTATGGCTCGACCCCTACTCCGACCCCGGCTTGTCCCTGATTTATCCCCGCCTCAGCCGGGCCCGCTCAGCCCCGCCCCGCGTACATCCGCGCGATCACGTCCTCGATGTCCGGCTCCCGCACCGACAGGTCCACCAGCGGATACCGCGCCGCCACCTCCGCCACCAGCGGCGCTGCCGAGGCCCCCGCCGGGAAGGCCAGCCACTGCCGCGGCCCGTCCACCTTCACCACCCGCGCGCCCGCCAGCTCGATCGGCGCCAGCTCCCGCTCCAGGTCCACCACCAGGGTCCGTTCGCCGTCCCCCACCGAGTGCAGCCCGCCCAGCGGCCCGTCGTACATCAGCCGCCCGTGGTCGATCACCATCACCCGCTCGCACAGCTGCTCGATGTCCTGGAGGTCGTGCGTGGTCAGCAGCACCGTCGTCCCGAGCTCCTCGTTCAGCTGCCGCAGGAAGCCCCGTACCTTCGCCTTGCTCACCACGTCCAGCCCGATCGTCGGCTCGTCCAGGTACAGCACGTCCGGATCGTGCAGCAGCGCCGCCGCGATGTCCCCCCGCATCCGCTGCCCCAGCGACAGCTGCCGTACCGGTACGTCGAGCAGCTCGGCCAGGTCCAGGCGGTCCACGCACCGCTCCAGATTCGAACGGAACCGCGCCTGCGGGATCCGGTACATCCGCCGCATCAGCCCGTACGAGTCCTTCAGCGGCAGGTCCCACCACAGCGTCGTGCGCTGCCCGAAGACCACCCCGATCCGGTGCGCGAGCCTCATCCGCTCCCGCGCCGGGTCGATGCCCGCCACCCGCAGCCGGCCGCCGCTCGGCGTCAGGATGCCGGTCAGCATCTTGATCGTGGTCGACTTCCCGGCGCCGTTGGGCCCGATGTAGCCGACCATCTCCCCCCGGGCCACCTCGAAACTGATCCCGTCCACCGCTCTGACCTGGCGTTTCTCCCTGCGCCACAGCCCCGCCCGGCGCCGTACGTCGAAGACCTTCTCGACCCCGTCCAGCGAGATCAGCGCATCCACCGCGGCCACTGCTAACTCCCCGTGCTCCGGTACGAACGGACTCCCGCGCGCCACCCGAGCGACGCGGGCAGGAACACCGCGAAGGCCACCAGCGGGCTCGCGTACGCCACCCACCCCGGCAGCCCCAGCGGATCGGGCCGCCCCAGCACGTGCAGCGCCGGCAGCCAGTTGACGAAGGCCAGCGGCACCACGAAGGTCACCCCGCGCAGCAGGTCCTTCGCGAACACCGTCGGCGGGTACTGGAGCATCGTGTTGCCGCCGTAGGTGAAGGAGTTCTGCACCTCGGCCGCGTCCCCGGCGACGAACTGGAAGGCCGCCCCGGCGACCATCACCGCACCGAAGATCGCCGCCCCGGCCGTGATCATCACGGGCACCAGCAGCGCCTTCGCGACCGTCCAGTCCACGTCCAGCGCCGAGACCGCCCAGCCCAGCACCGCCAGCCCCTGCGCCACCCGCCCCAGCCGACGCAGCGCGAAGCGGTCCGCCGCGACCTGCGCGAGCACCGGAACCGGCCGCACCAGCATCGTGTCGAGCGATCCGTCGCGGATCCGGGCGCCGATCCGGTCCGTATTGCCGAGCAGCAGGTCCGCCAGGCCCAGGGAGGCCGAGGCCGATCCGTACAGCAGGGCGACCTCGGGCAGCGTGAAACCGCCCAGCACCTCCACGTGCGAGAACATGATGTAGATCGCGACGAAGTCGAGCAGCGTGATCGCCGCGTTCCCGAAGGCCGACAGGAGGAACGACGTCCGGTACGTCATCGTCGACCGGATCCACATCGCCACGATCAGCCCGTAGCCGCGCAGCCCCTCCAGGGCACGACTGCGCCCGGGCACCTCCAGGACCGCGGGCTCACGCTCCAGAACCACCTCAGCCACCCTGCACCACCACCTTCCGCGTCGCCGCCGACTGCAACAGCCGCCCCGCGCCCAGCAGTACGAGCGCCCACCCGGCCTGGAACCCCAGCGCCTCCGCCGCACCCCGGCCCCCCGCGTGCCTGCCCATCAGCACGTCCACCGGAACCTGGAGCATCGCCGACCACGGCAGCACCCGCACGAACTCGCCGAAACCGCCCGGGAAGACCGTCAGCGGCAGCAGCATCCCGGAGAAGAAGATCGAGACGACCGTGGCCATCATGTTGATCCCCGACCCGTCCATCAGCCAGAACGCCATCAGCCCGAGCAGATAGCGCACCGCGAAGCTCGCCACCAGACCGAGCCCGACGGACACCAGGAACAGCAGCCAGCGCACCGGATCGCCGGGCAGCGCCAGTGTGAACACCAGTGACCCCGCCACCAACGGGAGCACCCCACGCCCCACCAACTGGAAGCCCGCCCGCCCCATGTCGGCCGCGAGCCACCACATCTGGAGGTCCGCCGGCCGGTACAGGTCGACCGCGATGTCACCCGTACGGACACGCTCCTGGAGCTCCTCCTGGAAACCGCCCCCGATCAGCGCCCCGGCGGCGAGCAGCGACTGGCTCACCCATACGAAGGTCAGGGCCTGCGCCTGGTCGTAGCCTCCGAGTCCGGGCCTCTCGTCCCACAGCGCGATGTACGTGTACGCGACGATGAAACCGAAGACGGTGTTGGTGAACACCCCGGCCGCCGTGGCGATCCCGTAGGTCGCGTAGCGCCGGAAACCGCCCGCGGCGACCGCCAGGTAGAGACGTGCTCGCCCACGCGCCCTCTGACGCACCGTATCCCTCCGATTTGCCCCGTCGTTCCTACGTCGGCCAAAGCGCGCGAGCTTAGTGCGGAGGGGCGATCCACGCGAACGATTTGCGCCCGTCCGGAGCGGAATCACCGGCCATCGGGTAGACACCAGGGGTACAGAAGTGGATATTTCGCACAGCGTCGAGGAGTCCTGGAGTTGGCTTCCTCCCCTCATTAGCGAGAGGGGAGTCCCACCCTTGCGGGTGGGGCTTCCTGCTTCACCGCGGACCGCCCCAGCCGAGAGGAGGACTCCCGTTGAGGTCTGACACCCGCTCCACAGGCAATGACCGCCAACCCGGCGGTCAGAAGATTCACCGCTGCGTTCCCATCCCGGTCGTGGGACGTCCTGCAGTGTTCACACGTCCACTCACGAACCTGCGGAGGCATCGCCTCGGCGACCGCACCGCAAGCCGAGCAGAGTTTGGAGCTGGGGAACCACCGGTCGACGGTGATCAGCTCGCGCCCGTACCAGGACGTCTTGTACTCCAGCAGCCGCCGCAGTTCACGCCATGCTGCGTCGGAGATGGCGCGGGCAAGGCTGTGGTTCTTGAGCATGTTGCTGACGGCCAAATCCTCGATCACGAGCGTTTGGTTTTCGCGCACGAGTCGAGTCGTCAGTTTGTGCAGGTGATCCCGTCGGCGGTCGGCGATCCGGGCATGGATCCTCGCCACCCGGGTACGGGCCTTGGCTCGGTTCTTACTGCCCTTCTCCTTTCGCGACAACGCCCGCTGAGCACGGGCCAGCCGCTCCCGGTCCTTGCGCTCGTGCTTCGGGTTGGCAATCTTCTCCCCCGTGGAGAGGGTGACCAGGGCCGTCAGTCCGGCATCGATACCCACCGAGTTCGTCGTGGCGGGCATCGAGCTCGGGGTGTCCTCGCACAGCAGCGACACAAACCATCGGCCCGCGCTGTCGCGGGATACCGTGACCGTGGTCGGCTCCGCGCCTCCCGGGAGGAGGCGGGACCAGACGATGGCCAGCGGCTCGACCATCTTCGCAAGAGTGAGTTGCCCGTCCTTGTATCGGAAGGCGCTGCGCGTGTACTCGGCGCTGGCACTCGATTTCCGTTTGGACTTGAAGCGCGGGTACTCCGCACCCTTTCTCCAGAACCGCTCGAAGGCCGCCTGCAAGTGCCGCAGCGCCTGCTGGAGAGGAACCGAGGACACCTCGGCCAGGTAGGCCAGCTCTTCCGTCCGCTTCCATGCCGTGAGCATCGACGAGGTCTGTCCGTAGTTCACACGCTCCCGACTCGCCGCCCATGCATCCGTGCGGGCAGCGAGGGCCAGGTTGTAGACCTTCCGTACGCACCCGAACGTCCGACTCAGCTCAGCTGCCTGCGTCTCCGTCGGATAGAAGCGGTACTTGAACGCCCGCTTCACGGAAGAGATCCCCATGCCCGGGACGCTAGGAGCAGCCACGATCCGAACACAAACGCAGGTCACAGCATCACACGACAGCACTCCACCGCCGCGAGGCTCCGAGCCGAAGTTGTATTTCCTCCACCGGCCGAAGCCGGCGGTTTTCATACAAGGAGATCCGGATGAGCGACCAGTCACCACCACCGGGCTGGACCCCTCGCGATCCGGACACACCGCCCGAGGTGCCGCAGCCGCGCCCGCGGTCACGACCGCGGTCAGGGCCGCAGCCAACGGGTAAGCCGGGCACGGCCGGCAGGCCCGGCAGGAAGCCCCGGCGGAAGCGGACCGGCTGGCGCCGCCTCATCCCCACCTGGCGCATGGTCCTGGGCGGCATCCTGCTCCTCGCCCTGCTGCTCGGCGGCGCGCTCGTCGCCGGGTACCTGCTGGTGGACATCCCGCCGGCCAACTCGGCCGCCACCGCCCAGTCCAACGTCTACCTCTACTCCGACGGCTCCCAGCTCGCCCGCGACGGCGAGGTCAACCGCGTCAACGTCCCGCTCTCCCAGATCCCCCGCACCGTCCAGGAAGCCGTACTGGCCGCGGAGGACCGGGACTTCTACTCCGAACGCGCCGTCGACCCCAAGGCGATGCTCCGCGCCGCCTGGAACACCGCGACCGGCAAAGGCACCCAGTCCGGCTCCACCATCACCCAGCAGTACGTCAAGAACTACTACCTGGGCCAGGAACAGACGATCAAACGCAAGGTCAAGGAGTTCTTCATCGCGATCAAACTCGGTCGCGAGAAGTCGAAGCAATACATCCTCGAGGGCTACCTGAACACCAGCTACTTCGGCCGCAACGCCTACGGCATCCAGGCCGCCGCCCAGGCCTACTACGGCAAGGACGTCGGCAAACTCACCACCGCCGAGGGCGCCTACCTCGCCACCCTCCTCAACTCCCCCAGCGCCTTCGACGTCGTCTCCCACCCCCAGGGCCGCCCGCGCGCCCTCGCCCGCTGGAACTACGTACTCGACGGCATGGTCAAGAAGGACTGGCTGCCCGCCGCCGAACGCGCGACGACGCAGTTCCCCGAACCGGGCAAGGTCCGCGCCGCCGCCGGACTGTCCGGGCAGCGCGGGTACCTCGTCGAGGCCATCAAGGACTACATCGTCGAGAACAAGATCCTCGACGACAAGACCCTCGCCGAGGGCGGCTACCGCATCACCACCACCATCGACAAGCGCCGCCAGAACGCCTTCGTCGAAGCCGTCGACGACCAGATGGTCAACAAGCTCGACCCGCAGACGCGCAAGGCGGACCGGGTGGTGCGCGCCGGCGGGGTCTCCATCGACCCGGCCACCGGCAAGGTCGTCGCCCTGTACGGCGGCATCGACTACACCAAGCAGTACGTCAACAACGCGACCCGGCACGACTACCAGGTCGCCTCCACCTTCAAGCCGTTCGTCTTCGCGGCCGCCGTCGAGAACGACTCCCGCACCCAGGACGGTCGCCGGATCACCCCGAACACGATCTACAACGGCGACAACAAGCGCCGCGTTGTCGGCACCCGGATCCCCTACGCCCCCGAGAACGAGGGGCAGGTCAGTTACGGGAACATCACCGTCAACACCGCCACCGACCTCTCCGTGAACGCGGTCTTCGCCCAGATGGTCGTCGACGTCGGCACCGCGAAGGTCAAGAAGACCGCCGTCGACCTCGGCATCCCCGAGAACACCCCGAACTTCGACCCCGGCCCGGCCATGGCGCTCGGCACCATGCAGGCCAGCGTCCTCGACATGACCCAGGCCTACGCGACCCTCGCCGACCACGGCCGCCGCACCCCCTACACCTTCGTGGAGAAGATCACCAAGGGTGGCGACACCATCGGCCTGCCCGCCCGCACCCCGACCCGGGCCGTCACCCGCGAAGCCGCCGACACCACCACGTCCATGCTGGTCAGCGTCGTGGACAACGGCACCGGCACGGCCGCCCTCGCCGCCGGGCACCCGGCCGCGGGCAAGACCGGCACCGGCGAGCTGGACCGCTCGGCCTGGTTCGCGGCGTACACCCCGGACCTGGTCACCGTGGTCGCGATGATGGGCCAGGACCCCGACACCGGAAGGCTCGAATCGCTGTACGACGCGCTCGGCGAGTCCCGTATCGGCGGTGGCGGCTACCCGGCCCGGATCTGGGCCCAGTACACGAAGACGGCCCTGGAGGGCACCGACCCCGTCGACTTCGACCTGGAACTCCAGCCCGGCGCGGCCCCGCCCCCGAGCATTCCGCCGGGCCGGCCCGAGGAGCCGACGGAGGAGCCGACGGGCGAAGGCGAGCCGACCCGGCCGGGACGGCCGACCAGGCCCGGGCGGCCGACGCCCCCGAACGGCGGCCGGGACAACGGCGGGCAGAACCAGGGAGGCCAGGACAACGGCGGCCAGAACCAAGGGGGCCAGACACAGGGAGGCCAGAACAACGGCGGCCAGAACAACGCCGGCGCCACCGAGGGCAACCAGGGCACCACCACCACGGGCACGGGAACGGAAGGCGCCTCCACGACCGGCGGCACGGACGCCGGCGGCACCACGGCGGGCATGCGCCCGCCACCGCCGTCCGCCTTCCTCGAATAGCGCGGCGGAGCGGCGGATCAGTGGCCGGAGGTCGCCTTCAGCCCCACCACGGCGACCAGCAGCAGACAGATGAAGAAGATCCGGGCGGCGGTGACGGGCTCACCCAGCACCGCCATACCGAGCACGGCCGCACCGGCGGCACCGATGCCCACCCACACCCCGTACGCCGTACCGATGGGCAGCGACTTGGCGGCGTACGAGAGCAGCACCATGCTGGCGACGATCCCGGCCCCCGTGAACACGCTGGGCCACAGCCGGGTGAACCCTTCGGTGAACTTCATGCCGATCGACCAGCCGACCTCGAGCAGACCGGCGACGAGAAGAAGAACCCATGCCATGACGGCACCTCCGAGACATCGAGCGATACGGGGTGCGTCGTCTTGTCGTACCCGGTACGGCGCGTCTCGTCGGGGTTCCCCACCAAGGTAGCAAAGAGCAGGCAAAAGGGCCGGTGACCTCGATCACCGACCCTTCCTCCTGTCTACAGGTACAACCCGGTGGAGTCCTTGGTCCCCTCCAGCCGCTCCGCGGCCACGGCGTGCAGGTCCCGCTCGCGCATCAGCACGTACGTCGCCCCCCGCACCTCTACCTCGGCCCGGTCCTCGGGGTCGTACAGCACCCGGTCGCCGGGCTCGACGGTCCGGACGTTCTGCCCGACCGCGACCACCTCGGCCCAGGCCAGCCGCTTGCCCACCGCGGCGGTCGCCGGGATGAGGATGCCGCCGCCGGAGCGGCGCTCACCCTCGGGCGAGTCGGACTTCACGAGCACGCGGTCGTGAAGCATGCGGATGGGCAGCTTGTCGTGGGTGGTGTTCTCGCTCACGCCTTGAACCTACCTGAGGGCGTCAGCCGCGCTTGCGCCGCACCGACAGCACGAGCAGCCCGACCACACCGGCGGTGAGCAGCGCCACCGGCACGATCCGCTCGACACGCGGGGCCCCGTCCTCGTGCCGCAGCTTGGCCTGTACGTCGGTCACGCACCGGCTGACCGCGGCGAAGGCACGCCCGGCGGTGTGGTCGACCGTCGAGGCGACCCGGGCCTTCGCGTCCCCGATGATCGTCTTCGGGTGCATGCGCACGCCGATCTCGTCGAGCGTCTCGGCGAGCTGCTCGCGGCGGCGGACGATGTCCGCCTCGATCTGTGCGGGGGTCCTGGCTTCCGGCACCGCGCTGCCTCCGTCGTCGTGGTCGTGGTCGTGCGGCGGGCGTAGTCCGCCATGAACAGTCTGTCAGCAGCTTAGTCTCGTGCCATACCGATCCCCTCTTGAGGAGACTCTTCAGATGAGCGAGCGACTTCAGCCGGGCGACACCGCCCCCGCCTTCACCCTGCCCGACGCGGACGGCAACGAGGTCTCGCTCGCCGACCACAAGGGCCGCAAGGTCATCGTCTACTTCTACCCGGCCGCGCTGACGCCCGGCTGCACGAAGCAGGCGTGCGACTTCACGGACAACCTGGACGTACTGGCCACGGCCGGCTACGACGTGATCGGCGTCTCCCCCGACAAGCCGGAGAAGCTCGCGAAGTTCCGCGAGAAGGAGCACCTGAAGGTCACCCTGGTCGGCGACCCGGAGAAGGAGACGCTGGCCGCCTACGGCGCGTACGGCGAGAAGAAGCTGTACGGCAAGACGGTGACCGGGGTCATCCGCTCCACGGTGGTCGTGGACGAGGAGGGCAAGGTCGAGCACGCCTTCTACAACGTCAAGGCCACGGGCCACGTAGCCAAGATCATCAAGGACCTGGGCATCTGACCCCCGCCCCCGCCCGAACGCAGCGGCCCGCACCCCAACCGGTGCGGGCCGCTCCGCTTATCGGACGAAATCTGCCGTAACCGTCCGACTATCGGTCCGTTACTCCGTACGAGAGCCGCATGCGCGGCCGAGAGGGGAAAGCGATGGCGGTCCGATACACGCGGGAGCTACTGGAAGCCGCGGCCCGCGAGACGAAGAACTGGGACGATGCTGTCCGCTGGTGCGGGGGCACACCGAGCAGCGGCAGCAGGCGCTATCTGCGGGCCAAGATGCGGGAAGCGGGTATCGACTGCTCCCACTTCCCCACGAGATGGGCACGGCACACGGAGGAGCGGCTCCGGGAACTCGTCGCCGAGTCCACATCCATCTCGGAGGTGGTCAGCCGACTCGGCATCAGCAATGTCGGCGGCAACCAGACGCACATCGCCCGGCGGATCGCGACTCTCGGCATCGACACATCGCACTTCGTCGCCACACGGAGGCCTCGCTCCAAGGGCGCTCTGGGAGCGACGCTCTCGGTCAGGGATCCGCAAGACGGCAGGGTCCCCGGCGAGCGCCTGCGACGAGAGCTGCTGAAGGTCGGCGTTCCCGAGGAATGCGCCGAATGCGGGGTCGGTCCGGAGTGGAACAACAAACCACTTCGACTCGAAGTCGATCACATCAATGGCGAGTGGTGGGACAACCGGCAGGAAAACCTTCGGATCCTGTGCCCCAACTGCCACGCGGCTACGGACACCTATCGCGGTCGCAAGGCGAGGAGGGCTGCATGAGCGAGGTCAGGTACACCCGCGACCTGCTGAGCCGAACCGCGCCTCTGGCCACCAGCCTTGTCGACCTCATGCGACTTCTGGACGCCCCACTGCTGGCCGGTCCTCGCCGGTACCTGCGTGACAGGCTGGCTCACTACGGCATCGACACGTCCCACTTCGTCGACGAGCCGCTTCCTGTCCGGGTCCGGCAGCGCTACACGGAGGAGCGGCTCCGAGAAGCGGCCGCCCACACGGACAGCATCGCGGGGATGCTCGCTTACATGGGCGTCGATCCATACAACAGCGCCCGCGTCCACATCGCCAAGCTCCTCGAACGCTTCGGGATAGACACGTCGCACTTCCCCCGTCGAGACACTCCTTCGTCACGCCGCCTCTTCGTACGCGAGGAGATCACACCCGCTGTCGCCGGCTCGGAGAGCATGGCGGGGGTCATGCGCGCACTCGGCCACCACCCGTTCGACGGCGCCGCACGCGCCAAAGCCAGGCGGAGCATCCAGGAATACGGGCTGTCGACAGAGCACTTCACTGGCCAGGGGCACACCATCGGCCGCCCCTCCCCCGCACGGAAGTCGTCGACGGAGATCCTGCAGCGGCTCGACGTCGGCTCCTCACGCGCCAAGACGGTGACGCTGCGCCGAGCCTTGGACGACCTCGGGGTGCCACACGTATGCGCGGAGTGCGGCATTGGGGACGTTTGGCGCGGCCGGAGGCTCGTCCTGGAGATCGACCATGTGAATGGCGACCGCCTGGACAACCGCCGGGAGAACCTCCGCTATTTGTGCCCCTCATGCCACAGCCAGACTCCGACCTTCGCCAAGCGATCAAGGGGGGCCATCCCTTCGCAACGAGCAGCGCTCGACCAGTAAGGTAGGCACAGAGCACGGGCCCGTACCCCAGCTGGCCGAGAGGGCGCCGCTTTAGGTGCGGTGTGTCGTGGGTTCGAGTCCCACCGGGCCTACCGCAACGGCCGGTGTCCATCCTGATGGACACCGGCCGTCGGTATGTCGGCGGTGTCAGCCCAACAGTTCGCGGACCACCGGGACAAGGGCGCGGAAGGCCTGGCCGCGGTGGGAGATCGCGTTCTTCTCCTCGGCCGTCATCTCCGCGCAGGTGCGGGACTCGCCCAGGGGCTGGAGGATCGGGTCGTAGCCGAAGCCGCCCGTGCCCGACGGGGTGTGGCGGAGGGTGCCCAGGAGGCGGCCCTCGACCACGCGTTCCGTGCCGTCCGGGAGGGCCAGGGCCGCCGCGCAGGCGAAGTGGGCGCCGCGGTGGGCGTCGTCGATGTCCCCGAGCTGGGCCAGGAGGAGGGCGAGATTCGCCGCGTCGTCGCCATGGCGGCCGGCCCAGCGGGCGGAGAAGATGCCGGGGGCGCCGTTCAGGACGTCGACGCAGAGGCCGGAGTCGTCGGCGACCGCCGGGAGGCCGGTGGCCCGGGCCAGGGCGTGGGCCTTGAGGAGGGCGTTCTCGGCGAAGGTGACGCCGGTTTCCTTGACGTCCGGGATCTCCGGGTACGCGTCCGCGCCGACCAGCTCGTGCGGCAGGCCGGCGTCGGACAGGATGGCGTGGAGTTCGGAGATCTTGCCCGCGTTGCGGGTGGCCAGGATCAGGCGGGTGGGCGTCGCAGTCATGACCCCATTATCCGGGGGTGCAGACCTTCGAGATCTCGCTCGCGGCGTCGGCGACCGGCTTTACGTCCGGGGCGGTGTTGCCCTGTTCGATGGCGGTGCGGACGTTCTTGACGGCGGTGGTCATCGAGTTGATGGCCTTGCCCAGGTCGGCGTTGTCCGTCTGGTCGCCGATCTTCTTGAGGTTCGCGTCGATCTGGTTGAGGGCGTTCTGGGCGTCCTGCGGGCTGTTGCCGGCCTGGGAGACGGCCTGCTGGAGGTCGCCCACGCCGTCGGTGATGGCCACGGCCGTGTTCGCGCAGTCCATCGCCGTGGAGATCGCGTCACAGGACGTCAGGGCGGGGAGGGTGAGGACGGCTGCCACGGCCATGGCCGCCGCCGTGCGGAACTTCGGCTTCATTGCGGGTCCCCCCAAGAGGATGTGGATACGTGGACGGGCGCACGGCTGTGACACCGTGCGCCCGTATCTTCGTAGACGCGGGGCCTAGAGCTCCAGTTCCAGCGCGCCCAGCTGGAGGGCCTCCAGGTCCGCGCAGCCGCCGGCCGCGAGGTCGAGGAGGGCGTTCAGTTCCTTGCGGTCGAAGGGCTCGCCCTCGGCGGTGCCCTGGACCTCGACGAAGCGGCCGTCGCCGGTGCAGACCACGTTCATGTCGGTCTCGGCGCGCACGTCCTCCTCGTAGCAGAGGTCGAGGAGCGGGACGCCGTCGACGATGCCTACGCTGACGGCGGCGACGGTGCCGGTGAGCGGCTTGCGGCCGGCCTTGATGAGCTTCTTCTTCTGGCCCCAGGCGATGGCGTCGGCGAGGGCGACGTAGGCGCCGGTGATGGCGGCGGTGCGGGTGCCGCCGTCGGCCTGGAGGACGTCGCAGTCCAGGACGATGGTGTTCTCGCCGAGGGCCTTGTAGTCGATGACGGCGCGCAGCGAGCGGCCGATGAGGCGGGAGATCTCGTGGGTGCGGCCGCCGATCTTGCCGCGGACGGATTCGCGGTCGCCGCGGGTGTTGGTGGAGCGGGGCAGCATCGAGTATTCGGAGGTGACCCAGCCTTCGCCGCTGCCCTTGCGCCAGCGCGGGACGCCTTCGGTGAAGGAGGCGGTGCAGAAGACCTTGGTGTCTCCGAAGGAGATGAGGACGGAGCCCTCGGCGTGCTTGCTCCATCCGCGTTCGATGGTGACCGGGCGGAGCTGTTCGGGCGTACGGCCGTCGATGCGAGACATGCTCCGAGCCTAGTCGCTGCGGTGGAACGCGAAGACCCCGTCCGGGTGCGTCCGGTACGGGGTCTTCGGGTGAGCCGGCTCAGATCGCTCGGAGCGCTCGGATCACATCATGTCTTCGATGTCGGCGGCGATCGGGTCGGCGTCGGTGCCGATGACGACCTGGATCGCGGTGCCCATCTTGACGACGCCGTGGGCGCCGGCGGCCTTCAGCGCGGCCTCGTCGACGAGGGACGGGTCGACGACCTCGGTGCGCAGGCGGGTGATGCAGCCTTCGACCTCTTCGATGTTCTCGATGCCGCCGAGCCCGGCGACGATCTTCTCAGCCTTGGTGGCCATGTGTTTCTCCCTGAGTTCTACGAAGAACGAGTCTCGGCGGCCAGGTACATGGTTCCCGCCTGTGCGCTCCGCTTTGTCACGTTAACGCACGGTTGGCCCATCTACGCGAGCGCATGACCGGTATCTGCCGAAGGATGATGATCAGCAGCAGCCTGCCCTCAACTGGTCTACACCAGTGTGCCGCAAGTGCTGCGGCTGCCAAAAACGGGCCGGTCAGGGAGGACGCCGATGAGCGCGAGCAGCGCCGCAGCAGTGCCACAGCAGAAGTGGTGGGGCGGCTTGTTCCAGGGGCTGCAGAAGATGGGGCGGAGCCTTCAGCTGCCGATCGCCGTACTGCCCGCGGCGGGGATCATCAACCGGCTGGGCCAGCCGGACGTCTTCGGAAAGGACGGCCTGAACTGGACCAACGTCGCCAAGGTGATGGCGGGCGCGGGCGGGGCGCTGCTGGACGCCGACCTCGGCCTGCCGCTCCTCTTCTGCATCGGCGTCGCGATCGGCATGGCGAAGAAGGCGGACGGCTCGACCGCGCTGGCCGCGGTGGCGGGTTTCCTCGTCTACCGGGGCGTGTTGCACGCGTTCCCGAAGAAGTGCCCCGCGGGCAGCAAGGACATCGGGGGTGGCTGCCTGGGGGCGGGTGACGCCTTCACGGGGTTCACGTACCAGAATCCCGGGGTTTTCGGCGGCATCATCATGGGCCTGCTCACCGCCTGGTTCTGGCAGCGCTACCACCGGGTGAAGCTGGTGGACTGGCTCGGCTTCTTCAACGGCCGGCGCCTGGTCCCGATCATCATGTCCTTCGTCGCGATCGCCTTCGCCGCGCTCTGCCTGTGGGTGTGGCCGCCGGTCGGTGACGGGCTGGAGAGCTTCTCGGACTGGCTGGTGGGGCTGGGGGCGTGGGGTGCGGGCATCTTCGGGGTCGCGAACCGCGCGCTGCTGGTGATCGGCCTGCACCAGTTCCTGAACGTGCCGGTGTGGTTCCAGTTCGGCAGTTACACCACGCCGGAGGGCCAGGTGAAGCACGGCGACATCAGCATGTTCCTGGCGGGCGATCCGGATGCCGGGCAGTTCCTGTCGGGCTTCTTCCCGATCATGATGTTCGCCCTGCCGGCGGCGGCGCTGGCGATCGCGCACTGCGCGAAGCCGCAGCGGCGCAAGGAGGTCGGCGGGCTGATGCTGTCGGTCGGCCTGACCTCGTTCGTCACGGGCATCACGGAGCCGCTGGAGTACTCGTTCCTCTTCGTGGCGCCGCTGCTGTACGTGATCCACGCGGTGTTGACGGGTGTGTCGATGGCGGTGACGTGGGCGCTGGGCGTGCACGACGGGTTCAGCTTCTCGGCCGGCCTGATCGACTACGTCATCAACTGGCAGCTGGCGACCAAGCCGTGGCTGATCATCCCAATCGGGTTGTGTTTCGCGGTCGTCTACTACGTGATCTTCCGGTTCGCGATCACGAAGTTCGACATCCCGACCCCGGGCCGGGAGTCGGACGAGGAGATCGCGGCGATGCAGGCGGAGAACGTGAAGGCGTAGACCCGCCAGGGCCTTATGCCCCATGCCTCAAGGGCCCTCGGATCCTTCGATCCGAGGGCCCTTCGCCGTGTGGTTTAGACCACAGAAAATCGAAGGTTCCTTATCTAACCCCGACCGTGCTACAACTGGTCTACACCACCGAATGGTGTAGACCATGCGCATGCCGAGCAGCCGTGGTCTCCCTTTCTGAGACGCCGCCGTCCCCCCTGTTCATGTCCCCTGGCGGCGCCTTGCCCACTGGAGGAACCACATGTCCACAGCGACTGCTGCGGAAAACAAGAAGGGCGCTGGCGTGATGGCCGTCATGCAGCGCATCGGCCGGAGTCTCATGCTCCCCGTTGCGGTGCTGCCTGCCGGTGCGCTCCTGCTCCGCCTGGGCGCGGGCGACATGCTGGGGAAGGAATCCTTCCCGACCTTCGTGAACAAGATCGCCGGTTACATGGCCGCCGGTGGTGGCGCGATCCTCGACAACATGGCGCTGCTGTTCGCCGTCGGCATCGCGATCGGCTTCGCCAAGAAGTCGGACGGCTCGACGGCCCTCGCGGCCGTCACCGGATACCTGGTCTTCCAGAAGGTGCTGGCCACCTTCACCGACAGCAACCTGCCGAAGGTCGCCAAGGTCGACGGCGACAAGATCATCCACGTGGACGCGGCCGTCAACGCCGGTGTGCTCGGGGGCGTGGTCATGGGCATCATCACCGCCCTGCTGTACCAGAAGTTCTACCGGACCAAGCTGCCGGACTGGGCGGGCTTCTTCGGCGGCCGCCGCCTGGTCCCGATCCTCTCCGCCTTCGCGGGTCTGGTCACCGGCATCGTCTTCGGTCTCATCTGGCCGGTCCTCGGCACGGGTCTGCACAACTTCGGTGAGTGGCTGACCGGTTCGGGCGCCGTCGGCGCGGGTCTCTTCGGTGTCGCCAACCGTGCGCTGATCCCGATCGGCATGCACCACCTGCTGAACTCCTTCCCGTGGTTCCAGGCCGGTTCGTTCGACGGCGCCAACGGTGCCGTCCACGGTGACATCGCCCGCTTCCTGGCCGGTGACCCGAGCGCCGGACAGTTCATGACCGGCTTCTTCCCGATCATGATGTTCGCCCTCCCGGCGGCCTGCCTCGCGATCGTCCACTGCGCCCGCCCCGAGCGCCGCAAGGTCGTCGGCGGCATGATGTTCTCCCTCGCGCTCACCGCCTTCGTCACCGGTGTGACCGAGCCGATCGAGTTCACCTTCATGTTCATCGCCCCGGTGCTCTACGCGATCCACGCGGTCCTCACCGGTGTGTCCATGGCGCTGACCTGGGCCCTGGGCATGCGCGACGGCTTCGGCTTCTCCGCCGGTGCGGTCGACTTCCTGCTGAACCTGGGCATCGCCAACAACCCGTGGGGCCTGGCCGGCATCGGCCTCTGCTTCGCGGTGGTCTACTACTTCGTCTTCCGCTTCGCGATCACGAAGTTCAACCTCCCGACGCCGGGCCGCGAGTCCGACGAGGAGCTCGCCGAGCTGCAGAAGGCCGAGGCCAAGTAGGCAGCCCCGTACGACGCGAAGCCCCCGCTCTCCCGGAAGGGAGGGCGGGGGCTTCGTCGTGTCCCCTGGCGGGGTCAGATCTCGTAGACGGCGCCCGAGTACGCCAGGTCCACCGGGCCGTCGTAGACCGCGCGGGCGTCGGCGAGGTTCTGCTCGGCGTCCGTCCACGGCGGGATGTGGGTCAGGACGAGCCGGCCGACCCGGCCGCCGCGCGCGTACTCGCCGGCCTCGCGGCCGTTGAGGTGGAGGTCGGGGATGTCCTCCTTGCCGTGCGTGAAGGAGGCCTCGCACAGGAAGAGGTCGGTGCCCTCGGCGAGCAGCCCCAGCTCGGGGCAGGCCCCGGTGTCACCGGAGTACGTGAGCGAGCGGCCGCCGTGCTCGACGCGGATGCCGTACGCCTCGACGGGGTGGCTGACCCGCTCGGTGCGGATCTGGAAGGGGCCGATCTCGAAGGTGCCCGGCTTCAGGGTGCGGAAGTCGAAGACCTCGCTCATCGAGCGCTCGTCGGGGACGTCGTCGTAGGCGGTGGACAGGCGCTTCTCGGTGCCTTCGGGGCCGTAGACGGGGATGGTGCCGCAGCGGCCGCCCTCGTGCCGGTAGAAGCGGGCGACGAAGTACGCGCACATGTCGATGCAGTGATCGGCGTGCAGATGGCTCAGGAAGATCGCGTCGAGGTCGTAGAGGCCGATGTGGCGCTGCAGCTCGCCGAGGGCGCCGTTGCCCATGTCGAGGAGCAGCCGGAAGCCGTCGGCCTCGACGAGGTAGCTCGAACAGGCCGATTCCGCGGACGGGAACGACCCCGAACAGCCGACGACGGTGAGCTTCATGGAGCGTGAACCTCCGTGGACGGTCCGTGGACGGAATGCGGGCCGTGCGTGGGTCGAGCGTAAGGCGCGAAACGGCCGGTCGCTCCTCCGCGGCGGGCCGTTGTGGGGGGAATCACCTGCGCTGTCACCCGGGGGAGCGACGGCGGGCACGGACGTTGCCACAGGTTGCCATGCCGGGGCGTTCCCGCGCGGCTACGGTCGAAGCATGGACACGTCGTGGTGGCCGGCGGTGGCTGCGGTCGTGGCCGTGGCGCTGGTGGTGCTGGTCGCCGGGGCCCGGCTGGGGCTCCCCCGCCGGGCCCCGCCCGCCCACGGGACCGGGCCGCCGCCGCGGCCGCGGGCCGGTGAGCTGTGGTCCCTGGCGGACGGGCGGATGTGCCTGGTCCTGGCGGTGGGGCCGGTACGGAGCCACCGGGCGCGGGTCGCGTGGATCACCGGCAAGTACGACGACCGGCGGGCCGGGGTGATCCCGCTGCCCCCGGGGACGGTGGGGGCGCAGGGCGGCCGGGCGGGGTTCCTGGAGGCGGACCGGCCGGAAGAGGTGTCGCTGTGGGAGCTCCACCGGCGGATGGGGGTGCTGGATCCGGCGGTGTGGGACGAGGTCAAGGGACTGGGAGGTGGCGGGTGACGAGGGTGATCCGGATCCGGCGGGTGTACGACGCTCCCGAGCCGGGGGCGGACGGTGTGCGGGTGCTCGTGGACCGGCTGTGGCCGCGGGGGCTGTCGAAGGAGGCGGCGCGGGTGGACGAGTGGCCCAAGGCGGTGACCCCGTCCGGGGAGCTGCGCAAGTGGTTCCACGGGGGCGGCTCCGCCGGGGAGTTCCGACAGCGGTACGAGGCGGAGCTGGCGGCGCCGGAGGCGGCGACGGAGCTGACCCGCCTGCGGCGCCTGACGACGGCGGGCCCCCTGACACTGCTGACCGCGGTCAAGGACCCGGCCTCCAGCCACGCCGCGATCCTGGCGGAGCTACTGGGCGACACCCCGCCCTGAGCCCTGGCCCACAGCCCGCCGCTGGGCCCCGGGCACGGGCGCGGGGCCGCGGGCCCGCAGGGCTGTGGGGCTTGTGGGGTGGTGTCTGGCTGCGGGCGCGGGCCGCGCGCGCCGCGGGCCCCCGAACCTTGCGGGCCCGCAGGCTTCAGGGCCGCCGGGGCGCGGGCACGAGGCCACCGGGCGGGAGGCCGCGGGCCGCCGAACCTTGCGGGGTCCACAGGCTCCGGGGCTGCCGGGCGGCGGACCGCCGGGCCACGGACGCGGAACCCGCAGGATCCGGGCCACGGACGCGGGGCCCGCGGGGCTGCGGCCGCAGGCGCGGGGCCCGCAGGGCTGCGGCCGCAGGCGCGGGGCCCGCAGGGCTGCCGCGGGCGCGGGCCGCGCGGGCCGGGAGGCGGATCGGGGTTCCGGCCCGCGCGGGGGCGGGGGGGGGTCAGAAGACGCTGGGGCTGCGGTCGGTGCACAGGGCCCAGATCACGAACACGCCGATCGCGATCGCGATGAGGGACCAGAACGGCTGGTACGGCAGCCACAGGAAGTGCAGGATGATCAGCACTCCGGTCAGGGCGATCCCGAGGGCCCGGCCCCATGTCGTGCCCTTGAGGATCGCGATGCCGATGATCAGGACGACGATGCCGAGGAGCAGGTGGATCCAGCCCCAGGCGGTCACGTCGAACTTGAACGTGTAGTTGCGGACCCGCCAGATGACGTCGTCCTTGGCGAGGGCGGCGATCCCTTCGAAGATGGCGAACACGCCGTTGACCATCATCAGGACGGCGGCGAACAGGGTGCCGCCCGCCGCCCAGGCGGAATCGCCCCCCGATGGAGGCGGGGCACCGGAATTACCGGGAGCCGCGGGGTTGGGAGCGGTCGTCATCGGGCCACCAGCCTCTCTGTGGGGTCGGTCGGGCACGTTCAGCCTCGACCCGTACCGCCGTCCCGGCGACTCACAGGGGCCATTCGGGTGAATCCACCCCGAAACGCGGCGGCCCGCCTCCCCATGGGGGAAGCGGGCGCCGGGAGCAAGAGGCCGCTAGGCCCAGAGCTGGCCCTGGAGGACCTCGATGGCCTCCTCGGTGGTGGCCGCGGTGTAGACGCCGGTCGAGAGGTACTTCCAGCCGCCGTCGGCCACCACGAAGACGATGTCCGCCGTCTCGCCGGCGGCCACCGCCTTGCGGCCGACGCCGATCGCCGCGTGCAGCGCGGCCCCGGTGGAGACGCCCGCGAAGATGCCCTCCAGCTGGAGGAGTTCGCGGGTGCGGGTGACCGCGTCGGCCGAGCCCACCGAGAAGCGCGTGGTGAGGACGGACGCGTCGTACAGCTCCGGTACGAAGCCCTCGTCGAGGTTGCGCAGGCCGTAGACGAGGTCGTCGTAGCGGGGCTCCGCGGCGACGATCTTCACGCCCGGCACGTGCTCGCGCAGGTAGCGGCCGACGCCCATCAGGGTGCCGGTGGTGCCCAGGCCCGCCACGAAGTGGGTGATGGTGGGGAGGTCCGCGAGGATCTCCGGGCCAGTGGTGGCGTAGTGCGCGCCCGCGTTGTCCGGGTTGCCGTACTGGTAGAGCATCACCCAGTCCGGGTGCTGCTCCGCCAGTTCCTTCGCGACGCGGACGGCCGTGTTCGAGCCGCCCGCCGCCGGCGACGAGATGATCTCGGCTCCCCACATGGCCAGCAGGTCGCGCCGCTCCTGCGAGGTGTTCTCCGGCATCACGCACACGATGCGGTAGCCCTTGAGCTTCGCCGCCATCGCCAGGGAGATGCCGGTGTTGCCGGACGTCGGTTCGAGGATGGTGCAGCCGGGGTACAGCCGGCCGTCCTTCTCCGCCTGCTCGACCATGTGGAGCGCGGGGCGGTCCTTGATCGAGCCGGTCGGGTTGCGGTCCTCGAGCTTCGCCCAGATGCGGACGTCGTCCGAGGGCGACAGCCGGGGCAGGCGTACGAGCGGCGTGTTGCCGACCGCGGCCAGGGGGGAGTCGTAACGCATTACTTCGAGCCGCCGGCCACGGCAGGGAGGATGGTGACGTTGTCGCCGTCCTTGACGCCGGTGGAGATGCCGTCCAGGAAGCGGACGTCCTCGTCGTTGAGGTAGACGTTCACGAAGCGGCGCAGCTGGCCGCCGTCGACGATGCGCTCCTCGATGCCCTTGTGGCGGGTCTCCAGGTCCGCGAAGAGCTCGGCGAGCGTGGCGCCCGAGCCGTTCACGGCCTTCTCGCCGCCGGTGTAGGTGCGGAGGATGGTGGGGATGCGGACCTCGATGGCCATGGCCGGGCTCCAGTCGTCAGGGCGTAAGCAAGTGCGTGGGAAAGTGAAGGGCGCGCGGTTCTTCGGCCCCCCGCGCGAGGGGGCTCTGGTGCTCAGACAGCAGGACACATGGCGCTGGCGAGGCGGCACAGATCGACGTGCAGCCGCGCCACGAGCAGCAGCCTGCCGGGCGTCTCGATGCTCACGTCGTGGGAAACCATGCGGTCATGTTAACGATTCCCGGTCCCCCGTTTGGAGTGTGATCCCGCATCGTGGACGCCTTCTGCTCACATAGTGGTCAGTAGGTGGCTACGACCTGCACTTCTTCCTCGGTGATCACGCCGTCGACGATGCGGTACGAGCGGAACTGGAACTCCCCGAGGCCGTCCTTGTCCGCCGTGGAGACCAGCACGTAGTGCGCGCCGGGCTCGTTCGCGTACGTGATGTCCGTGCGCGAGGGGTAGGCCTCGGTGGCGGTGTGCGAGTGGTAGACGATCACGGGCTCCTCGTCCCGGTCGTCCATCTCGCGGTAGAGCTTCAGCAGGTCCTTGGAGTCGAACTCGTAGAACGTGGGCGACCGGGCCGCGTTGAGCATCGGGATGAAGCGCTCGGGGCGGTCGGTGCCCGCCGGGCCGGCCACGACACCGCACGCCTCGTCGGGGTGGTCCTGGCGGGCGTGCTCGACGATCCGGTCGTACAGGGCCTGGGTGAGGGTCAGCATGAGCGACAGGATAAGCAGACGGGCCCTCCCGTACCGAGGAGTGGTACGGGAGGGCCCGAATACTGGACAGGCAGCCTGAACGGAGCGGGCTACGAGGCCTTGGCGAAGGCGGCGCCGCGCGGGTTGCGGGACTTCAGGACCAGGTAGGACAGGCCCAGGATCAGGCCCCACAGCGGGGCGCAGTACAGCGAGACGCGGGCGTCCTTGTCGAGGCCCATCATCACGATGACCATGCCGATGAAGAGCAGGGCGAACCAGCTCGTCCAGGGGGCGCCGGGCGCCCGGAACGGGGAGGCCGGCAGCTCGCCGCGGTCGGCCTTGGCGCGGTAGCGGATCTGGCAGACCAGGATCATGATCCAGGCCCACATGCCGGAGATGGTGGCGAAGGAGACGACGTAGTCGAAGGCCTTGCCCGGGGCGACGTAGTTGATCCAGACGCCCACCAGCATCAGCGCGGCGGAGAAGGTGGTCCCGACGAGCGGGGTGCCGCCCTTGGTGAGCTTGGTGAAGACCTTCGGGCCCTGGCCGTTGAGCGCGAGGTCGCGCAGCATGCGGCCGGTGGAGTACATGCCCGAGTTGCAGGAGGACAGGGCGGCGGTCAGCACGACGAAGTTGACGATCGCGGCGCCGATGCCGAGGCCCATGCGCTCGAAGGCGGCGACGAAGGGCGAGACGCCGGGCTGGAAGTGCGTCCACGGGACGACCGACAGGATCATGATCAGGGCGCCGACGTAGAAGACGGCGATGCGCCACGGCACGGTGTTGATGGCCTTGGGCAGGGTCTTCTCGGGGTCCTTGGACTCGCCGGCGGTGACGCCGACCAGCTCCACCGCGAGGAAGGCGAACATCACGATCTGCAGGGTCATCAGCGTGCCGCCGATGCCCTTGGGGAAGAAGCCGCCGTCGTTCCACAGGTTGGCGACGGTCGCGGTGTCGGCGGCGTCGGAGAACCCGATGGTGAGGATGCCGGCGCAGATCAGGATCATGCCGACGATGGCGGTGACCTTGACCATGGAGAACCAGAACTCCAGCTCACCGAAGAGCTTCACGGAGATCAGGTTGGCGCCGTAGAGGACGACGGTGAAGATCAGCGCGTACGCCCACTGCGGGAAGCTGTCGTGGGTCCAGTACGACATGTACTGCGCGGCGGCGGTGACCTCGGTGATGCCGGTGACCACCCAGAAGAGCCAGTACGTCCAGCCGGTGACGTATCCCCAGAACGGGCCCAGGAACTCGCGGGCGTAGTCCGAGAAGGAGCCGGAGACGGGGCGGTACATGAGCAGCTCGCCCAGGGCCCGCATGATGAAGAAGATGACCAGGCCCGCGATGGCGTAGGCCAGGATCAGGCTGGGGCCGGCCTTGGAGATCGCCTTGCCGGCGCCCAGGAAGAGGCCGGTGCCGATGGCTCCGCCGATCGCGATCATCTGGATCTGGCGGGCGCCGAGCGCGCGGTGGTAACCCTCGCCGCCGCCCTCGCCCTGAACGCCCTCGCCGGGCGTCCTGTCGTGCTGCTCGACCTGCACAGAGGTCATGTCTTGGTGCGCCTTTCTCCACGCCGACCCGCGCCTTCTGTTGGCTGCGGATCGGGTCCTCGATCCCCCCGGATACGGATGGAGTTGCACGCCGGCGGTCAGCCGGGTTGAGCGAGCCGGGGGACATGGGTGGCGCCCCGTCGGCGGTCGTGAAGATTTATCACGCCATTACGGGTGAACGGGGGCGGGAAATGTGGCGCAGGACACGGGAAATCCAGGACATAGGTCCCGAAATGGATCAGATCACCGCATCGCGGTGATCTGATCGTTATCCGGATTTGAGCGTCCGCTGAGCGAACGGCGTTCGCCCTTGAGGATCTTCAGAGGGTTCAGAGGGTCTCGATGAGCGTCTCCTGGAGCCCGCCGAGCCAGAGGTACGCCATCACCATCGGCTTGCGCGGGTCGTCGTCCGGCAGCCGGAAGAGCATCGCGCTCTCGTCGTCCTCGGTGATCTCCAGGCGGGCCGCGATCGTCAGGCGCAGGTCGTTGAGCGCGCCGAGCCAGCGCAGCGGCAGCTCCCCGGTGAGCTCCAGGACCGCCGCCCCGTCGCCGGCCGGGGTGAGCCCGTCCAGGCTGCGTACGACGGCCAGCGCGTCCTCCCGCTTGCGGGTGCGCAGGTCGTTCTCGGTGAAGCGGCGGAACTCCGCCGAACGGGCCTTGAGCTCCGCCGGATCGACGCCCTCGTCGCCCGCGCCGCCGGGGCCCCCGTAGGCGTCGGGGAAGAGCCGGGCCAGCGCCGGGTCGGCCGGGGGCTCGGTGGGGCCGTCGGAGGCGAAGAGGGCGGCCAGCGGGTCCGCGTCCTCGGCGGGCTCCGGCTCGCCGGGTCCGATCAGCTCCAGCAGCTGCACGACCAGGGAGCGCAGGATGGAGATCTCGATCTCGTCGAGCGCGATGGCGGCGCCGCCGCCCTTCAGGGTCTCGAAGTGTCCGCCGCTCATCAGCCGCGGTCCTGGGAGAGGGTCGCCCACAGGCCGTAGCCGTGCATGGCCTGCACGTCGCGTTCCATTTCCTCACGGGTCCCGCTGGAGACGACCGCGCGCCCCTTGTGGTGGACGTCGAGCATCAGTTTGTGCGCCTTGTCCTTGGAGTAGCCGAAGTACGCCTGGAACACGTACGCCACGTAGCTCATGAGGTTGACCGGGTCGTTGTGCACCAGGGTCACCCAGGGGACGTCGGGTTCCGGGACCGCGAAGGTCTCTTCGGCCGATTCGGTGCGTTCGATCTCTACAGGAGCAACACTCACTCGTCCCATGCTGCCACCGTGACCGGTCCGTCGCACAAACGGGGCCTACATCTCGTCACTTTGACGAAATGTGCGCTAGCATCCGTGACATGAACCCTGCGGACCTGGGCCTGCCGGTGGACGTGCCGTCGACAGCGCTCTTCACGGACCATTACGAGCTGACGATGCTGCAGGCCGCCCTGGCGAACGGCACCGCCGACCGCCGCTCGGTCTTCGAGGTGTTCACCCGGCGACTGCCGGAGGGACGCCGCTACGGGGTGGTGGCGGGAACCGGCCGGGTGCTCGACGCGGTGGAGAACTTCCGCTTCGACGGCGCGGTGCTGGAGTTCCTGCGCGAGCGGGCCGTCGTCGACATGCGGACGCTGGACTGGCTGGCCTCGTACCGCTTCTCCGGCGACATCTGGGGCTACCCGGAGGGGGAGGTCTACTTCCCCGGCTCGCCGATCCTGCGGGTGGAGGGCAGCTTCGCCGAGTGCGTGCTGCTGGAGACCGTGATCCTCTCGATCCTGAACCACGACTCGGCGATCGCGGCGGCCGCCTCCCGGATGGCCTCGGCGGCGGGCGACCGGCCGCTGATCGAGATGGGCGCGCGGCGCACGCACGAGCTGGCGGCGGTGGCGGCCTCCCGGGCAGCGTACGTGGGCGGCTTCACCTCCACCTCGGACCTGGCGGCCGGCTTCCGGTACGGGATCCCTACGGTGGGCACCTCGGCCCACGCGTTCACGCTGCTGCACGACAGCGAGCGGGACGCGTTCACGGCCCAGGTGGCCTCCCTGGGCCGGGGCACCACCCTCCTGGTGGACACGTACGACGTGGCCGAGGCGGTCCGCACGGCGGTGGAGGTGGCCGGCCCGGAGCTGGGTGCCGTCCGGATCGACTCCGGGGACCTGCTGCTGGTGGCGCACCGGGTGCGGCAGCAGCTGGACGAGCTCGGAGCCACCGGGACGAAGATCGTGGTCACCTCCGACCTGGACGAGTACGCCATCGCCTCGCTGGCGGCGGCGCCGGTGGACGCCTACGGGGTGGGCACGCAACTGGTGACGGGCAGCGGGCACCCGACGTGCTCGATGGTCTACAAGCTGGTGGCGCGGGCGACCTCGGCGGACCCGAAGGCGGCGCTGGCGCCGGTGGCGAAGAAGTCCACGGGCGGCAAGACGTCGATCGGCGGCCGCAAGTGGGCGGCCCGCCGTCTGGACGCGGAGGGTGTCGCCGAGGCGGAGGTCGTCGGGACCGGGCCGGTCCCGTCGGCCCTGGCCGACCACCAGCTGCTGACCCAGCTGGTCAAGTCAGGCGAGGTCATCGCCCGCGAGCCGCTGGAGGCGGCCCGGGACCGCCACCGCACGGCGCGCGCGGGGCTCCCCCTGTCCGCGACCCAGCTGTCCCGCGGCGAGGCCGTGCTCCCGACCGAGTACGCGTAGCCCGCGGCCCGGCTCCTGGGGCGGAGCTCCAGTTTCGGGAAGGGGCGGGGTGGGGGAAGAGCCCCCGCAGGGCCCCGCCGCCGCAGAACACCATCGAGCCGAAGGACAACGTCATGCACCGCGCACTGATCGTCGTCGACGTACAGAACGACTTCTGCGAGGGCGGCAGCCTCGCGGTCACCGGCGGGGCCGACGTCGCCGCCGCCATCACCGAGCTCATCGGCCAGGCCACCGCCGGCTACCGGCACGTCGTCGCCACCCGGGACCACCACGTCGACCCCGGGTCGCACTTCGCGCACCCCCCGGCCGAGCCGGACTACGAGACCTCCTGGCCGGTCCACTGCGTCGCCGGGACCGAGGGCGTCGGCTTCCACCCGAACTTCGCCCCCGCCGTCTCCTCCGGAGCCGTCGCCGCCGTCTTCGACAAGGGCGCGTACGAAGCCGCCTACAGCGGTTTCGAGGGCGCCGACGAGAACGGGGCCACGCTCGCCCGGTGGCTGCGCGACCGGCACGTCACCGAGGTGGACGTGGTCGGCATCGCCACCGACCACTGCGTCAAGGCCACCGCCCTGGACGCCGCCCGCGAAGGCTTCGCCACCCGCGTACTGCTGGACCTGACGGCCGCCGTGGCCCCGCACACCACCGAGAAGGCGCTGGAGGAGCTCCGGGCGGCCGGGGTGACCCTGGTCGGCGGCAAGGCCGCCTAGGCCCCCTAGGGGGCCAGCAGGGCCCGGATCGGGTGCCAGAGCTCCTGCGCCCGGTCGGGGGCGCCGCGCCACAGCAGGCCGTCCGGGTGGTGCAGGACGGCCGTGACCTCGTCGGGCGTGGGCGGCTGCGCGTTGCCCCGCAGGTACACCGCCCGCATGCCGAGGTTCCGCAGCCTGGTCAGGGCGCGGGCCCGGTTCGCGGCGTGCACCAGCACACGGACATTTCCGCCCTCACCGGAGGGCCTCGGCAGCGTGAGCGCGACCACCACGCTGCCGCCCGGCAATCTGACGAAACCTCCACCTGGCATGTCGGTCATCTCCCCCGTCAATAAGAACCTCGTACCGGGGCATCTAAACGCGATCGGCCGCCGCCCGCTAGAGGGCGACGGCCGATCATGCTCTGACCTGCGATTTTACCGAATTACTTAACGGCGGGACCGACCTCGACCGTCATGACGAGACCGTCGTAGGTCTCCTTGGCGATCTTGATCTTGGTGTTGGTGTCAGTGACCTTCACCGAGCCGGTCGGGTTCTCGTCGTAGTAGTACTTGCCCTTGTGGTCGTCGAAGACCAGGTTCGCGGGCTTCGGCTTGAGGAAGAGCTCCTCGCCGTTCTTGTGCAGGGTGAACGCGTCCGTCGAGTAGGCGCTGAAGGGCGCGTCGTACGGCTGGATCTTGTTCCGCAGCAGGGTGCCGTCGGCCCACTTCATGGGCTTGGCGTTGGCGTCGATCGGGAGGATCAGACCGGAGCCCGGGTGCTGGCTGGTGTTGTTGTCCTTCTGGGAGGTGTCCCAGAGCCAGATCAGCAGGCCGTCCTGGTACGGGTAGTGCTCGACCCAGTTCGGCTTGGTGTTGGCGAAGCCGAAGTTGTACGGGCCCACCTTGAGGGTGGAGTCGTACGAGACGTAGCGGCGGTTCTCGGCCAGGTAGTACTGCGCGTACTCCTTGGTGAAGCCGGCGCCGATGCGCGAGAAGCCCTTGCCGGTCCAGCCGTTGTCGCCGTTCTCGGCGCCGTCGGTGAACAGCGCGGAGCCGTCCGCGGTGAGGGTGACGGCGTCGGCCGTGAAGCCCTTGCCGCCCGCGCCGCCGTCCGTCTGGTAGCGGAAGCGGAGGTCGACCTTCTTGCCCGCGTAGGCGTCGAGCGGGAAGTTCAGCGACTTCCAGGCGCCCGAGACGCCGGTCAGCGACGGGCTGCCGGAGGCGTCGGCCGGGATGGCCGTGCCGTCGGCGGTGCCGGCGAGGGCGGTCCAGGTGGCGCCGCCGTCCGTGGACACCTCGGTGTAGAGGAAGTCGTAGTCGGCCTCGATGTCCCACCAGCCCTTGAGGGACAGGGCGGCGGACTTCTTGCCCGTCAGGTCGACCGAGCGGGTGAGGGTGTTCTTGAGGTCGTCACCCATGTTGCTCCACCACTGCGAGGAGCCCTCGGCGGGAGCGACGATGTCGGTCTTGACCTGCTTCTTCGGCAGGTCGACGACCAGCGCCTGCTTGTCCTTGGTGTTGTACTCCGACACACCCAGCTTGTGGGTGGACTTCGTCGCGGCCTTGGCCTTGTCGAAGTTCAGCCAGCCCAGCTGGAGCTTGTCCCAGGCCGTCATGTCGCCCGGGAGGTCGCCTATGGAGTCCTTGCCGTTGCCGAGCCAGGAGCCGGCCGACATCAGGGACCAGAAGCCGACCGAGTTCTCGCCGCCACCGGAGGTGTCGTAGAGGTCCGGCAGGCCGAGGTCGTGGCCGTACTCGTGCGCGAAGACGCCGAGGCCGCCGTTCTCCGGCTGCATCGTGTAGTCGCCGACCCAGATGCCGGTGTCGCCGATCTGGGTACCGCCGGCCTTGTTGTTCGCCGGGCCGGTCTTGCCGACGTCGGTGCCGTACGCGTACCAGCGGTGCGCCCACAGCGCGGTGGTGCCCTGCTCGCCGCCGCCGGCCGACTCGTCCTCGCCCGCGTGGACGATCTGGAAGTGGTCGATGTAGCCGTCGGGCTCGTTGAAGTTGCCGTCGCCGTCGAAGTCGTTGCGGTCCCACTGGTCGTACTGGGCCAGCTGCGCCTTGATCTGCGCGTCGGTCTTGCCCGCCTTCTTCTGGGCCTCCGTCCACGCGGTGACGCCGTCGCGGACGGTGTCCCACACGTTGGAGCAGTTGGTCTGGCCGCAGTAGTTCGAGCCGTAACGGCCCTCGTTGTACGGGACCTTGACCCAGTCGGCGACCTCGCCCTCGACCGAGTAACGGCCCGAGGAGGTCTTCTCGTAGTAGGTCTTCAGGGAGTTCTTGCCCTGGCCGGTACCGAAGTACAGGTCCTGGAAGTAGTCCCGGCTGAAGTCCTTGCGCCAGGCCGTGCTGTTGTTGACAGCGCGGTTAGGCTCCTTGATCGTGTTGTGCAGCGGACCGGGGGTGCCGCCGTACTTCGGGACCGAGGGCTTCGGGCCCGGGCCGTCCGGGTCGAACATGGTGGTGTTGTCGACCTGGTCGCCGAACTCGACGAGGATCGTGAAGATCTTGTCGGTCTTCTCGCGGCCGAGCTCGACGTACTTCTTGTCGTCGAGCTTGACGACCTTCGAGGCGCCGCGCTGCTCGACGTCCTTCTTGCCGCTCAGCACCTGCTCGAGGGCGGCCTTCTTCTGCTTCGCCTGCTGGTCGCTGAACGGACCCTTGAGGTCGTGCTCGACGACCTTCGAGGGAGCCGTCGGGTCCTGGCGGTCGGCGGCCGGGGCGGTCGCACCCCGGTCCTCGGCGGCCTGGGCCGCGGTGACGGCGAAGAAGGTGGCACTGGTCGCACACGCGGCCATGGTCACGGTGACGGCGGCAGCGCGGATCGCACGCCGTCTGGCGGAATTGCTGGTCACTTGATGTCGTTCCCCTCCCGCGGCCGCATGGACGGTCGGAACGTCTCCATAGGAGCGGGGGGTTCCGCGCGGCGCGCGTCTCAAGTGACGACATTTGACCGGAGAGTCGAGAGAAAAGACAGACCTTGACTTGTTCCTTACAACTGCACTATGCGGTCAGTCAGTTCCGGTAATCGGACGTTCCGCTGCCATATGGGGCGAAGGGCGCTTCCCGACCGCTCTCCAGCGCCCCACGAGGGCTTCGCGAGGGCCTCCGGGCAGCATTATTGGCGTATTTGGGCTGCATGTGTGCCGCGTGCGAGCCGCATGCGGCCGCTCCGCGACACGCGATGTGATCCTGTGCGCCCCCCGTGCTCCGGCACCGTGGGTTAGGTCACGCTTACCGGTTGTTCCGCTCGGGCATCCCCCGTCGTAGAGTCACTTGACGCGCGACCTAGTTGAGCCGACTCCCCCTCCCCTCTCCGAGGACGGATATCGCCATGCCGCGTCCGACTGCCGCACAGCTCGCGTACGGGTCCGCCACCGTCGTCGCGTCGACGATCGCCATGCTGCTGCTCTCGCAGACGAGCACGGGGCTCGGGATCGCCGTCATCTGCGCGGCCGCCCTCGCCCTCGGCCTGCTCGTCGCCGTAACGGTTCCCCTCCCGCGGCGCCGCGGCCGCCACGCGGCCCCCGCCGCCGCCCGCACCGCCCGCGCGGCCCGCACCGAGGCGGTCCGGGTGCCGGAGCCGATGCCGGCCCCCGCCGAACATCCCGTGCACCACTGAACGACGCGGTGCGGGCGGCCTCCCCGGAGGGAGACCGCCCGCTGTGTGCTGCCCGTCGGCCCGTCGGCCCGTCAGGTGGACTGGACGACCACCGTCTTGCCGACCTTGTCGTGCAGACCCTGCTTGTACGGCTTGTCGACGAGGATCGAGATGACCAGCGCGATCGGCCACAGGCAGAAGCAGCAGATCAGCGTCGGGAGCCAGAGGACGGCGGCGCGGCCGAGGGCCGCGCCGGACGGCGGGACGCTGCCGTCGTTGAGCATCGCGACGCGCAGGCCCATCGCCTTCTTGCCGATCGTCTGGCCGCTCTTGTGGGTGAACCACCAGTCGTAGCCGACGTACGCGACGATCGAGATCAGGGTCATGGCCAGACCGCTGCCGCTGTAGGACCTGGTGATGACCTCGCTGACGTCCTCGCCCTTGTTGGTCTCGACCATGTAGCGGTTCGTGCCGAAGGCCAGCTGGATGAGGAACAGCGGGACGGCCACGATCAGCACGTCGATGATGCGGGCGGCCAGCCGCTTGCCGAAGTCGGCGAGCGGGGGCATGCCGGCGAGCGGGTCGGGCATGCCGTAGCCGCCGCTCCCGCCGTACGGGTCACCCGGGCCGCCGCCTCCGCCGTACGGGGGCGGCGGAGGCGGGTATCCGCCGCCGCCCGCGCCGGAGCCGCCGTACGGACCACCCGGCGGCGGGGGCGGGGTCCCGCCGGGCGGCGTCGGTTCCTGGGGCTTCTTGAGGAACGGGTCGTCCTCGGGCCGTTCGCCCGGCGGCGGCTGATCGGTACTCATGGCCCGAGTCGAACCCGGCTCCGGCGGCCCCGCAACGGGACCGCGTCCGTTCGGGGGAGGGGCCCGGCCCCGCCGCCTCAGCGGGCCACGTACGTCTTCGCCGCCTTGTCGTGCCAGGCCTGGCGGCGCGGGCGGTCCACGAGGCACCAGAGGCTACCCGGCAGGCCCAGCAGCGCGTACACCAGCCAGCGGCGCAGCGCGGCGCCGAAGGAAGGCGGGCGGAGGGTGGCGGTGGCCAGCACCCGGACGCCGAGGAGCTTCTTGCCCGGGGTCCGGCCCCAACGGGCGGTGGGCAGGGCCTCGTAGAGGACGCCGAAGAGGAGGACCGCGCCCAGGACCAGGCCCAGGTGGCCGGCGATGGTTCCGTCGAGCAGCCAGACGGTGGTGGTGCGGCCGCTCGCGCGCGCGGCGTCCACCTTGGTCTCCAGGTGGGCGGTGGCGGCGGGGACTTGGGGCCAGGCGGCGGCCGCCGCGACCGCCGCGAGGATGAGGGAGTCCAGGGCGCGGGCCAGCGTCCGGCGCACGAGCCCGGCGGGGCGCACGGCGCGCTCGGCCATCCGCTCGAACACGGCTCTGGGGGTGCCGGTGCCCTCCGGGCGGGGGGCGGTTGGGCGGGCGGCCCGGTCCGCCGGGAGCGAGGGGCGGGCGCCGCCGGTACGGGGCTCCCACGGCTCGGAACGGCACGGCCGGGCCGCGGCCGGGGCGGCGGCCTCGGGCCGGGCCTCCGGAAGGTAGGCGCCGCTGCGGGGCGCCCACGGCTCGGGGCGGGACGGCTCGGCCGGGGGTTCCCGCCGGGGGGCCTCGGCCGGGGGTTCCCGCCGGGGGGCCTCGGCCGGGGGTTCCCGCCGGGGGGCCTCGGCCGAGGGTGCCGCGGAGGCGGCGAAGCCCTCGGGCCAGGAGGTCGTGGCCCCGGAGGTCCCGGCCCCGGGAGCCTCTGGCCACGCCGGGGCGGGGGCTGCCGGGGCGGTTGCGGCGAGGCCGGGCGCGCGCCGGGGCACCTCCTCGGGCGCCGAACGTGACCAGGGGTCGGAGGGTGACAGCGGCACTGCGTTCGGCGCCCTGCGGGGGCGCCCCGGCACACACCCGTCCCCGCCGGAACCGGGGTCGTGCGCATCCTGCGCGGAGCGGGCCGACAGGATGCCCGCCGCGGCCTGGGCGGGGAGTCGGGGTTCGGGGGTACGGGCCAGGGAGATGCCCGCCGGGCGGGCCTCCGGCTCCGGCGGGCTGCCCCACGACACCCGGCGGTCGCGCGGGCCGCCGAAGCCCGCCTGGTGGAGGGGGTCGGCCTGCCACACCACCGGCTCGGGATCGGGTTCCGGCAGCGCCTCCGTCACGGAGGTCTGGTCGAGGAAAACCGGACCCGTCTGCTCCGCCGGAGGCGCGGGCGCGGGCGCGGGGCGGCTCGTACCCGGAACCCAGGCGGCACCGTTCCAGTACCGGACGTACCCGGGAATGGACGGATCGGGGTAGTAGCCCTCGCGGGCCGCGTGCTCGCCGTCACCAGGGGAGGCCGTCAATGTCCCCAACTCCGATCGTGGCTTGAGGCTGTGCAAGGGAGGACCATAGCCAAGAACCTCCCTCCGACAGGTCCGGTAACGGGAGAATCCAAGCCTTCGGGCGAACCGCCGCCCATACGACGGTTTTCGGTCAGCCGACAGAATTCGGCCAATCTCCTTTTCGCGGCACGAAGTCGCGTCATACCCGGGCACAACGGAGCTCTCTCCGGATGTGGGGCGCGATCCGGCGCCGCACACCGAAGCGAAGTGAGGCCGCAATGCACCACCCCGTCGTCGAGCGCGAGCTGGAACTGAAGCTGGTCCTGTCCCCCGAGCGCAGCATCCCCGTACCCGCCCGGCTCCTCTACCTCACGGACGACCCGTACGCCGTCCACATCACCTTCCACACCGGCTCCAGCACGCCCGTGAACTGGACCTTCGCCCGCGAGCTGCTGGTCGAGGGGGTGTTCCGCCCGTGCGGCCACGGCGACGTGCGGATCTGGCCCACCAAGGTCGACAACGAGGCCGTGCTCTGCATGGCGCTCAGCTCCCCCGACGGCGACGCCCTGCTGGAGGCCCCCGCCGGCGCCGTGTCCGCCTGGCTGGAGCGCACCCTGCGCGTCGTCCCGCCCGGTACGGAGGCCGAGCGGCTGGGCCTGGACGACGCGCTGGCCGAGCTGCTCGCGCCGACCCCGGCCGACGAGCTGTGGCTGCGCGACCCGTGGCCGTCGGACGAGTCGGCCGACGGGGACCTGTGATGCCGTCGGGGACCCCGTCAGAAGAGCTTGCCGGGGTTGAGCAGGCCCAGCGGGTCGAAGGCGGCCTTGACCGCCCGTTGCACCTCCAGTCCCACCGGCCCCAGCTCTCGGGCCAGCCACTCCTTCTTCAGCACGCCCACCCCGTGCTCGCCGGTGATGGTCCCGCCGAGCGACAGGCCGAGCGCCATGATCTCGCCGAAGGACGCGCGGGCCCGCCGCGTCTCGTCCTCGTCGGCGGGGTCGAAGCAGACGATCGGGTGGGTGTTGCCGTCGCCCGCGTGCGCGCAGACCCCGATGAGCAGATCGTGCGCGCGGGCGATGGCGGCCGTTCCGTCCAGCATCTCGGCGAGCCGCGAGCGCGGTACGCACACGTCGTCGATCATCGTGGCGGGCCTGAGCGCCTCCAGTCCGGGGAAGGCCATCCGGCGGGCCTGGAGGAGCAGTTCGGACTCCGCCTGGTCCTCGGCGGGCACGACGGCGGTGGCCCCGGCGGCCGTGCACAGCTCCCCGACCGCCGCGAGGTCCTCGGGGGCGTGCGGGGTGTCGAAGGCGGCCAGCAGGAGCGCCTCGGTGGTCTCGGGCAGCCCCATCCTGCCGAGGGCGTTGACGGCCCGCACGGTCGTACGGTCCATCAGCTCCAGCAGCGAGGGGGTCAGTCCGGCCTCCATGACGGCGCAGACGGCCTCGCAGGCGGCCGCGACGGAGGGGAACTCGGCGGCCAGCGCGAGCTGCCGGGGCGGCGCCGGCTTCAGGGCGAGGACGGCCCGGACGACGACGCCGAGGCTGCCCTCGGAGCCCACGAAGAGCCGGGTGAGGTCGTATCCGGCGACGCCCTTGGCGGTACGCCGGCCCGTGCGCAGCAGCCGCCCGTCGGCCAGGACCACGTCGAGGCCGAGCACGTACTCGGCGGTGACCCCGTACTTGACGCAGCACAGCCCGCCGGAGGCGGTGCCGATGTTGCCGCCGATGGTGCACTGCTCCCAGCTGGAGGGGTCCGGCGGGTAGTACAGGCCCTGTTCGGCGACGGCCCGCGAGAGGACGGCGTTGACCACGCCCGGCTCCACGACGGCGATCCGGTCGACGGCGGAGACCTCCAGGATCCGGTCCATCTTCACCAGGGACAGCACGATGCAGCCGTCGGAGGCGTTCGCGCCGCCCGACAGGCCCGTACGGGCGCCCTGCGGGACGACGGGGATCCGTAGGGCGGTGGCGGTGCGCATGACGTGCTGGACCTGTTCCACGGTCCGGGGCAGGACGACGAGGGCCGGGGTGCCGGCGGGGCAGAAGCTGGCCATGTCGGAGGCGTAGGAGACGGCCACCTGCGGGTCGGTGATCAGGGCCTCGGGCGGGAGCTCTTCGAGGAGGCGGGCGGTGAGCCGTGCGGAGACGTCTTCATCCATGAGGTCAGAGTGACAGCCGGGGCCATCGGTGTGAACACGGCCGCGACCCTCTTCGGACACCTCGGCGGGCTCTTCATATTGACGCACAGTGACCCCATGGACCGTACCGACCGCATCGACGGTAACGACGAGGAATCGCAGACGCCGGCGCCGCCCGTGACCTTCACCGGCCGCAAGACGCTCGTGGCGGCCGCGGTCGCCGTGGTCCTGATCGCCGGGGCCCTGCTGATCCGCCCGGCCCGGACCGGGGACGACGCCCGCCCGCCGGGGCCGAGCGAGCGGGCCGCGGAGGCGGTCGGCATGGGCGCGCCCGCGGCGGCGGTGGACCTGACGGCGCTGGTCGCGGACCGGGAGAAGTGGGTCGCGGCGCACGCGGACGACGACGCCTCGTGGGCGGTGCTCGGCGCCGCCTATCTGGAGCAGGCGCGGCGCACGGCGGATCCGGCCTGGTTCCCGAAGGCGGAGAAGGCGCTGAAGCGGTCGCTGGAGGTCCGCCCGGCCGAGAAGGGCAACTTCGACGCGATGACGGGCATGGGCACGCTGGCCAACGCCCGGCGGGACTTCGGGACCGGGAAGAAGTGGGGCGAGCTCGTACGGGCGCAGGCGCCGCGGCGGTGGACGGCGTACCCGGTGCTGGTGGACGCGTACACGGGCCTGGGCGACTACAAGGCCGCGCAGAAGTCGATGGAGCGGCTGCTGGAGCTGCGGACGGGGCTGGCGGCGTACGTCCGGGCCTCGCAGGTCTACCGGGACCGCGGCTGGCGCGAGGACGCGGCGGTGGCGATGGAGCACGCGGCGGGCGTGGCGAAGGCCCCGGCGGAGAAGGCCTACGCGCTGTTCCGGCTCGGGGAGCTGTCCTGGGAGCGGGGGGACGCGGCGCAGGCGCTGCGGCTGTACGAGGCCGCGCTGCGGACGGACCCGGCGCAGGCCGAGGCGCTGGGCGGCCGGGCCCGGGCGCTGGCCGCGCTGGGGCGCGGCGGGGAGGCGGTGCGGGACTACCGGCTGGCGCTGGGGCGGACCCCGGTGCCGCAGCTGGCGCTGGAGCTGGGCGAGCTGCTGGACGCGCTGGGCCGCGGGCAGGAGGCCCGCGCGCCGTACGACATGCTGAGCACGCTGGCGGCGCGGGAGGGCACGAACGGGGTCGACGACGACGTGGTGCTCGGCCTGTACGAGGCGGACCACGGGAATCCGGCGGCGGCCGTGCGGAGGCTGTCGGAGGAGTGGACGCGGCACAAGAGCGTGCAGGTGGCGGATGCGCTGGGGTGGGCGCTGCACCGGTCGGGCGATGACTCGGCGGCGCTGGAGTACGCGAAGAAGGCGACGGAACTGGGGTTGCGGAGTGCGGACTTCGCCTTCCACCGGGCGATGATCGAGCGGGGCCTGGGGGACGAGGCGGCGACGCGGCGCCACCTGCAGGAGGCGATGCGTACGAACCCGCACTTCTCGCCGCTGCGGGCGCCGCTGGCGAAGCAGGCCCTGACGGCCATCGGCCAGCCGCCCCCGGGCGGCCCGGAGAACCTCCTCCCGACCACGCCGTGGGTGGCCCCGGAACTCCCGAAGGCCTCCAAACCTGCGGCGCAGCCCGCCACCCCGAAGCCGAAGCCGTCCCCCTCCCCCCGCTAGGGGGACGACCGGTTCAAAAGCCGGGGGCTCCGCCCCAGACCCCAGGCGGGAGCCTAGAGGTTGCCGCGCTTGGCCTGCTCGCGCTCGATGGCCTCGAACAGCGCCTTGAAGTTGCCCTTGCCGAAGCCCATGGACCCGTGCCGCTCGATCATCTCGAAGAAGACCGTCGGCCGGTCCTGCACCGGCTTGGTGAAGATCTGCAGCAGGTAGCCGTCCTCGTCGCGGTCGACGAGGATCTTCAGCTCGCGCAGGGTCTCGACCGGGACGCGGGTCTCGCCGGCCCACTCCCCCAGCGTGTCGTAGTACGAGTCCGGGGTGTCCAGGAACTGCACGCCTGCCGCCCGCATGGAGCGGACCGTGGCCACGATGTCGTTCGTCGCGAGCGCGATGTGCTGGACGCCCGCGCCCCCGTAGAACTCCAGGTACTCGTCGATCTGCGACTTCTTCTTCGCGATCGCCGGCTCGTTGATCGGGAACTTCACCTTCAGGGTGCCGTCCGCGACGACCTTCGACATGAGCGCCGAGTACTCGGTCGCGATGTCGTCGCCCACGAACTCCTTCATGTTCGTGAAGCCCATGACCTTGTTGTAGAAGGCGACCCACTCGTTCATGCGGCCGAGCTCGACGTTGCCCACGCAGTGGTCGATGGCCTGGAAGGTGCGCTTGGCCGGGGGCTCGACCATCGGGGCGACGGGGACGAAGCCCGGCAGGTAGACGCCGGTGTAGTCGCCGCGCTGCACGAGCGTGTGGCGGGTCTGGCCGTAGGTGGCGATCGCGGCCAGCGTCACCGTGCCGTGCTCGTCCTTGACCTCGTACGGCTCGTCCAGGCCGCGCGCACCGTGCTCGACGGCGTACGCGTACGCCGCCCGCACGTCGGGGACCTCGATGGCCAGGTCGATCACGCCGTCGCCGTGGTCGGCGACGTGCTCGGCGAGGAAGCGGCCGCGGTCGGTCGTCGCCTTGATGACCGAGGTGAGGACGAAGCGCGCGGCGCCGTTGGTCAGGACGTAGCTGGCGGTCTCGCGGACGCCGTTCTCCGGTCCGGAGTAGGCGACGAGCTTCATGCCGAAGGCGGTCGAGTAGTAGTGCGCGGCCTGCTTGGCGTTGCCGACGGCGAAGACGACCGCGTCCATGCCCTTCACCGGGAAGGGGTCTGCCTCACGCGCGGTGTGCGGGGTGGTGTCGAGGGTCTCAGTCATGAGCGCAGAGTCCCGCTGATCCACAAGCTGCGCAATAGTTTCCATTTCTGCTGTACAGAATGACCAGCATGGCGGGAGGATGGTTGAAACATCTGTGCACTATGACCACCCCCGAGCCCGGGAGGCACCCATGGGCATCGACGACCTCGACGGCCGGCTCATCGTCCTGCTCGCCCGCGAGCCGCGCATCGGCGTCCTGGAGGCCTCGCGCCGCCTCGGCGTGGCCCGCGGGACCGTGCAGGCCAGGCTGGACCGGCTGCAGTCGAACGGGGTCATCCGCGGCTTCGGCCCGCAGGTCGATCCAGCGGCCCTCGGCTACCCGGTGACCGCCTTCGCCACCCTGGAGATCAAGCAGGGGCAAGGGGCCGACGTACGGGCCCACCTGGCCGGGGTGCCCGAGGTGCTGGAGCTGCACACCACCACCGGGCACGGGGACATGCTGTGCCGGCTCGTGGCCCGGTCCAACGCCGACCTCCAGCGGGTGATCGACCGGGTCGTCGCGTTCGAGGGGATCGTCCGGGCTTCGACGGCGATCGTGATGGAGAACCCGGTGCCGCTGCGGATCATCCCGCTGGTGGAGCAGGCGGCGGGGGACGACAGCCGCTGACCCGGCCCCGAAGGATGCAAAGAAGAGCTTGCAAAGAAACCCTTGCATAGGAGTCTTTGCAAGCTTACGGTTGTGCCATGCCCGAGAAGCCGGAAGCCCCGGAGCCCCAGGAAGCCCGCGAACCCCAGGAAGCCCGCGAACCGCAGCAGCGGCCGGCGCCCGCCGCCGGGGAGCGCCTGCTCGACGCCCGCTCCCTGCGCGGCCTCGCCCACCCGCTGCGCATGCGCCTCCTGGCCGCCCTGCGCCACGACGGCCCGGCCACCGCGTCCCAACTGGGCCAGCGGCTCGGGGAGTCCAGCGGGGCCACCAGCTACCACCTGCGCCAGCTCGCCGCGCACGGCTTCGTCGAGGACGCGCCCGAGCACGGCAAGGGCCGGGAGCGCTGGTGGAAGGCCGCCCACGACGGCACCGCCTTCGACGAGTCGCTCATCTACGACGAGGATCCGGAGACCCGGGGCGCTGCGGACCTCTTCCTGCACGAGATCGCGACGATCCACACGCAGGAGATGAGCACCTGGCTCGGCACCGCCCACCAGTGGTCGCGGGAGTGGCGGCGCGGCTCGGACCTCAGCGACTTCACGCTGCGCCTGACGCCCAGGCAGACCCTCGAACTGGTCCGCAGGATGCACGAACTCGTCAACAGCTACCGCGACGTGCCGCCGGAGGAGGGCGCCGAGTCCGTCCGCGTCCACACGCACGTCCTCCCGCGCCGCGCCGCCGAATAGCAATTCCTCCCCTCCCCCCATTCGCAGAAGGAGTCCTGCCATGCACGCCTTCACCCACCTCCGCGAACACGCCACCCGCACCACCGAACTGGCCGCCGAGGCCGCCGCCTGGCGCCTCGCCCGGGAGGCGGACACCGCCCCCACCCTGCGCATCCGGCTCGGCGAGGCCCTGATCGGCGCCGGCACGCGCCTGCAGCAGTCGGCCCACACCCGCGTCCAGCGCCCGCACGCGGCATGAGCAGGCGGCCGTTCACCGCAGTCCTGGCCGCCAACACCATCTCCATAGCGGGGAGTTCGCTCACCCTCATCGGCGTCCCGTGGTTCGTGCTCCAGACCACCGGAAGCGCCGGCCGGGCCGGGGTCGTCGCCTTCTGCGCCACCCTGCCCGTCGTCATCGCCGCGCTCGTCGGCGGCCCGGTCATCGACCGGATCGGCCGCCGCCGGGTGTCGGCCGCCTCCGACCTGATCTGCGGCCTGGCCGTCGGCGCGATCCCGCTGCTGCACTTCGCGGGCGTGCTGGAGTTCTGGATGCTGTGCGCGCTGATGGCCGTCGGCGGCCTCGTGCACACCCCCGGCCTGACCGCCCGCTACGTCCTGCTCCCGAACCTCGCCGAGCACGCGGGCACCACCCTCGCCCGGGCGGCCAGCCTCTACGACGCGATCTCGCGCGGAGCCCGGATGATCGGGGCGGCGCTGGCCGGCGTACTGATCGCGGCCGTCGGCGCCGAGACCGTACTGCTGCTGGACGCGGCCACGTTCGGGGCCTCCGCCCTGCTGGTCTCCGCCTTCCTGCGCGGGATCCCGGCCGCCGAGCCGCAACGCGCCTCCGGGAAGGTCTCGTTCGCGGCCTACCGGGCGGAACTGGCCGAGGGCTGGGGCTTCCTGACCCGGTCTCGGCTGCTGACCGGCATCACCCTGATGGTGATGGTGACCAACGGCCTGGACCAGGGCTGGTCCTCGGTCCTGCTGCCCGTACACGGCCGCGAGGCCCTCGGCGGCGCCACCACCCTGGGCCTGACGATCTCCCTCTTCGGCGGCTTCGCGCTGCTGGGCGCCCTGCTCTACGGGGCGTGGGGCGAGCGGTTCCCGCGCCGGGCGGTGTTCGCGGCGGCCTTCCTGGTCTGCGGGGCACCCCGCTTCGTGACCGCCGCCGTCACGGACACACCACTGCCGCTCGCGGTGACGATGGCCCTGTCCGGCCTGGGCGCGGGCCTGCTCAACCCGATCCTGACCACCGTCATGTACGAGCGGATCCCGGAGGAACTGCGCAGCCGCGTCTCGGGGGTGACCACGGCCGGCTGCGAACTGACCATGCCGCTCGGCGGACTGGCGGCGGGGCTGCTGGTGGACGGCTTCGGCCCGACCCGGGCGCTCCTGCTGTTCGGCGGCACGTACCTGCTGACGACCCTCACCCCGCTGGTCTTCCCGGCCTGGCGCGGCCTGGACCGCGCACCGCTCAGCAGGCCGGTACGGTCTCTCCCCGGTTCAGCGCGCGCAGAGCGTTCACCGCGTCCGTCAGCGAAGTGACCGGGACCAGCTGAAGCCCCTCGGGAAGTTCCGACCGGGCGTCCGAGCACTCCGCCTTCGGTACGAGGAACACGGTCGCCCCGTCGCGCTTCGCGGCCTGGGTCTTCAGGGCCACCCCGCCGACCGCGCCGACCTCTCCGTCCGGGGAGATGGTGCCCGTACCGGCGATGGTGCGCCCGCCGGTGAGGTCGCCGCCGCTGCCGTCGCCGTCGAGCTTGTCGACGATGCCGAGGGAGAAGAGCAGCCCGGCGCTCGGACCGCCGACGTCGGCGAGGTTCAGCTGGACCTTCAGGTCCTTGGGGTCCTTGTGGAGGAAGCCGAGAGCGGCCTGGGTGGCGGTCGACTGGGACTTGGCCATTTCCTCCAGGTTGTGCGCCTCGATCTCCTTGTCGCTTCCACCGGAGGAGTAGACGGCCTCCTTGGGCATGACGGCCCGCGTGGTGTCGAACCAGTGGCCGACGAGCTCGGGCAGGTTCACGGTGGTGGAGGGCCCGGTCGCCTGGATGGTGGTCATCCGGAGCTGTCCCTTAGTCGGGCGGGTCGCGGCCCCGGAGACGGCGATGACGGCCTTGCCGTCCCGCTCACCCAGCACGTCGGCCGTGAGCCCCGGCTGCGCGATCACGAAGGGCAGCGGCGCGAACGCCGCGACGGCGAACAACCCGATGACCGGCACGGCGCAGACGGCCAGCGCGGTGGGACGCGGCAAACGCATGAGACGAGAGAGCACGGCCCCAATCTATCCGCCCGCGGCAAAACCCAGCCCCGCCGGCGTTTGAGGCGCGGGGTCGGGGGCGGAGCCCCGCGGGGGGTCCGGGGGCGGAGCCCCCGGCAACGGCGCCGCACCGGCACCCGACACGGGCACCGGGGACACCGCCAAGGCCGCGCCTAGCGAAGGGCGTCGGCGACTTCCCGCGCCGCGTCCACCACCCGCGGCCCCACCCGCTCCGGCACCGCGTCGGCCAGCATGACCACACCCACGCTGCCCTCCAGCCCGGTGATCCCCACGAGCGGCGCGGCAGCGCCACTGGCGCCCGCCTCCAGCTCCCCGTGGGTCAGCGTGTACCCCGGCTCGATCAGCTGGCCCTGACGGGCGGCGAGGATGGCCCGCCCGGCGGCCCCGCGGTCCAGCGGGTGGCGGAAACCGGCCCGGTAGGCCACGTGGTAGTCCGTCCAGGTCGGCTCCACGACGGCGACGGCCAGCGCCTCGGTGCCGTCGACGAGGGTCAGGTGCGCGGTGGCACCTATGTCCTCGGCGAGCGACCGCAGCGCCGGCAGGGCCGCCTCGCGTACGAGCGGATGCACCTGCCGCCCCAGCCGCAGCACCCCGAGCCCGACCCGGGCCCGCCCGCCGAGGTCACGGCGGACCAGGGCGTGCTGCTCCAGGGTGGCGAGGAGACGGTAGACGACGGTGCGGTTGACACCGAGGCGGTTGGAAAGCTCGGTGACGGTCAGACCGTGGTCGGTGTCGGCGAGCAGTTTGAGGACTCTGAGCCCTCTGTCGAGAGTCTGGGAGGTTTCCGCGGTCACGACGCCTCTCCCTCTTTCGGTGAGCGGCGGTGACTCTCTGCTTGGCGCGCCGCCGGTCCCGTGGCGACGCACGGAGAGGCCGCCGGTAGCGGCCATGGCACCGGCTGCGCTCCCGCGGCGGCGCTGCCACGGTGCGTTCGATGCGGGGACAGTAGCGAGCAGGTCCGCTCAGCGGAAGGGCTCGTCCAGAATCCGGGCGCCTGCCACCTGTTTATGCCGGTTCCAGAAGGGCTCCGGTGCCGGAAACCAGCCACGTGCGTGCGCGGTGGCGCAAACCCGACAGCCGTCTGGCCACGCCGCCTTCGACAAGATCCAGGACCGGCGGCGACGGGGGCGAATGCGGTCACACGACCCCGAAGCGAGCGAAGTCCGTGTGAACCTCCGCACGGACCCGTGCCACCCCCTGTGGGAATTCACCGCATCCGGGTGGCCCACTCCTGCACCTTCTTGATCCGCTCGCGCAGCTGACCCGCCGTCGCCTCCGCGCTCGGCGGCCCGCCGCACACCCTGCGCAGCTCCGTGTGGATCACCCCGTGCGGCTTGCCGCTCTGATGGACGTACGCACCCACCATCGTGTTGAGCGACTTGCGCAGCTCCAGCAGTTCCTTGTGCGAAACGACCGGCCGCCGGTCGGCCGGGAGCTCCAGGAGGTCCGCCTCCGCGTCCGGCTTGCGCCGGCTGTGCGCGATCTGCCGGGACTGCCGCTTCTGCAGCAGCATCTGCACCTGGTCCGGCTCCAGCAGCCCGGGGATGCCGAGGTAGTCCTGCTCCTCTTCACTGCCCGGGTGGGCCTGCATGCCGAACTCGGCGCCGTCGTACAGCACCCGGTCGAAGACCGCGTCGGACTCCAGCGCCTCGAAGGACATCTGCTCGTCCTCGCCGGTGTCCTCGTCCTCCTGCCGGTTCGCCTCGTCCATCTCCTTCTCGGACTCGGCGTACGGGTCCTCCTCGCCCTGCTTCTTCGGCCGGTCGAGGACGTGGTCGCGCTCGACCTCCATCTCGTTGGCGAAGCCGAGCAGGTAGGGGATCGTCGGAAGGAACACGGAGGCGGTCTCGCCGCGCCTGCGCGATCGCACGAAGCGCCCGACGGCCTGGGCGAAGAACAGCGGGGTGGAAATGGTGGTGGCGTACACCCCCACCGCGAGCCGCGGTACGTCGACGCCCTCGGACACCATCCGGACCGCGACCATCCAGCGGTCGCTGTTCCCGCTGAAGGTGTCGATGTTCTTCGACGCCCCGGTGTCGTCGGAGAGCACCAGGGTCGCCTTCGTCCCCGTGATCTCCCGGATCAGCTTGGCGTAGGCGCGCGCCGAGTCCTGGTCGGAGGCGATGACGAGGCCGCCCGCGTCGGGGATGCCCTTGCGTACCTCGGTCAGCCGCTGGTCGGCGGCGCGCAGCACGTTCGGCATCCAGTCGCCGCGCGGGTCCAGCGCCGTGCGCCAGGCCTGCGAGATGGCGTCCTTGGTCATCGGCTCGCCGAGCCGGGCGGCGATCTCGTCGCCGGCCTTGGTACGCCAGCGCATGTTGCCGCTGTAGGAGAGGAAGATGACGGGCCGGACGACCCCGTCGCCCAGCGCGTTCCCGTAGCCGTAGGTGTAGTCGGCGGAGGAGCGGCGGATGCCGTCGTTCCCCTCCTCGTAGGTCACGAAGGGGATGGGGTTGGTGTCGGACCGGAAGGGCGTTCCGGTCAGGGCCAGGCGCCGGGTGGCCGGGTCGAAGGCCTCCAGGCAGGCCTCGCCCCAGGACTTCGAGTCGCCGGCGTGGTGGATCTCGTCGAGGATCACGAGGGTCTTGCGCTGCTCGCACCGGTTGCGGTGCAGCATCGGCCGTACGCCGACACCCGCGTAGGTGACGGCGACCCCGTGGTACTCCTTGCTGAGCGGCCCGGCGGAGTACTCGGGGTCGAGCCGGATGCCTATCCGCGCCGCGGCCTCCGCCCACTGCTTCTTGAGGTGCTCGGTCGGCGCGACCACGGTCACCTGCTGGACCACGTGGTGGTGCAGCAGCCAGGAGGCGAGGGTCAGCGCGAAGGTGGTCTTGCCGGCGCCGGGCGTGGCGACGGCGAGGAAGTCCCGCGGCTGCGTCTCGATGTACCGGGTCAGGGCACCCTCCTGCCAGGCACGCAGCTTGCTGGCGGTGCCCCACGGCGCACGGCCGGGGAAGGCGGGTGAGAGGTGGTGGGAGGCGGTAGTAGTCACGGTCTCCGGTTCGTCGCTCTCGGCAGTTCGGCAGTCGTACGTAGGACAACCGGGCCACCTTACCGGTGCGGGCCCGCCCCTCGCGGCGGGACAGGCCCGTGACCTTGCGGGGTGCGGCGAGCGTCACATCTCTTCGCTCAATGCCCGCAGCCGGTCGGCGATCCGCGCGATCTCCACCTCGCGCCCTGCGGCCACGTCGATCACCAGTGCGTAGGCGGCGTCCTGATCCACATCGGCGAGGTCGACCCCGTTGACGGCCAAGAAGGTCGCGGCGGCCAGCCAGGCGGTGCGCTTGTTCCCGTCGACGAGGGGGTGGTTGATCGCGATGCCGTGGAGCAGCGCGGCGGCCTGCTCGTACGGGTCCACGTACGCGGGCGTGCCGAACATCCGGGCCCGCGGCCGGTGCACCGCCGATTCCAACAGCCCGGGGGCGCGCAGCTCTACGGGCTGGTCCTGGGCCAGGCAGGCGTGCCGGGCGAGGTCGAGGACCTCGGCGAGCGTCAGGTGTCGCACCTGGGGCGGCTGGGCGCTCATGCGCCGAGCCGCTTCAGCAGCGCCGCGTGCCGCCGCGCGAGCCGCTCCGCTTGCGCCCCGGCCTGGGCCCGCTCCGCCCTCAGCCGTGCCCGTACGGCGTCCAGGGCGAGCTCCTCGGGCGTCTGCCCGGTGGCGTCGGCGAGATCGGCCAGTTCGGCGTGCTCGGCGTCGGACAGCGGGACGGTCAGCTCGTTCATGGCCGGAAAGCTAGCGCGTCAGGCCCTCCCGCCACACCGGAATTCTTTGGGCCCTCACTCCTTGGGGGCAGGCTCCAGACGGGTAGCGACCCAGGCCCCCACCAGCGCCACGCAGGCCATCGGCAGGAACACGACCGCGAACGCGGCGGGGTGCGAGGCCGAGGCCCCCTCGGTCAGGGCGTGGGAGGCGCCGACGGCCCCGCCCCCGAGCGCGGCGAACGCGGCCCCGCCACCGGCCAGCAGCACCACATTGGCCAGCGCGTCCGAGATCTGCAGGGCGGCGGAGTTCGCCCCCGCCTCCTCCGGCGCGGACAGCTTCAGCAGCAGCACGCTCGTGGAGCCGATGACGAGGCCCATGCCGAGGCAGCCGACCGCCCAGGCCGCCGCGACCGTCCACACCGGCACGGACTCGATCAGCACGGCCGGGGCGGTGGCGATGGCCAGGGCCACCATCACCATGCCGGCCACCATCAGCCGTTCCCGGTACGGAGCCATCCGCCCCTTCGACTGCACCCACGAGCCGGCCGCCCACGTCAGCCCGCCCGCCGCGAGCGAGAAGCCGGCCAGGGTCGGGCTGAGCCCCCGCTGGGTGACCAGCATGAGCGGCACGAAGCTCTCGGCCGCGATGAACGACCCGGCGGCGACCCCGCGCAGCAGCACCACGGACGGCAGCCCGCGCCGCGCCAGGTACGTCCCGCTCGGCAGCAGCCCCAGCACGGCGGGGACGAGCAGGGCCGCGCCGGCGACGCCGGGGAGGAGGGACAGCCACCGCAGGTCCTGGGCGGCGTACTGGAGCAGCCCGGCGCCGAGCGAGATCCCGAAGGCCAGCCGGATCCGCCGCCGGTCGAAGGCCGCGGGCGGCGCGCCCGTGTCGACGGGGCCGGAGGCGGTCCGCCGTATCGCGGGCAGCGCGACGACGAGCGGCACGACCACGAGGGCCGGGATCCCGAGGAACACCCACCGCCATCCGAGGTGCTCGGTCACGGTCCCGGAGGCCAGCGGCCCCACGATCGACGGCACCACCCAGCTCGCGGCGAAGGCGGCCATGATCGCGGGCCGCAACCGCTCCTCGTAGGCCCGGCTGACGACGACGTAGAGCGCGACGATGACCAGCCCGCCCCCGAAACCCTGCACGGCCCGCCCGAGCACGAACACCCACATCGCCCCGGCCGTCCCGGCGACCACGAGCCCCGAGGCGAAGGAGGCGATCCCGACGGTCAGCGGCCGCAGCGGGCCCTGCCGGTCGGCCCACTGCCCGGACAGGACCATGCCGAAGAGGCTGGTGGTGAAGTAGGCGGAGAAGGCGAAGGCGTAGAGCCCGATCCCCTCCAGCTCACGCGCGGCGACGGGCATGGCCGTCCCCACGGCGGTGGCCTCGAAGGCGATCAGAAAAACAACGGAAATGATCCCGAAGCTGAGCGTCCGGTAGGCAGCCCCCATGATCCCGCCGGTAGGCGGTGTCGTCGGGGCGAGGGGGTCGGTCTTCTCGGGGGTCCGGGGCTCCAGGGCACTCATCGCCCCAGAGTAAGGCGCGCAGCCCTGATTCACCCCTGTCAATTAGACGGATCCCCCCTCGGCCGACGGACCTAGGACTGTGAACGCGTCATGGCAGTCGTGTTGCGACCCGCGAGAATCCCTTCCGGCGACCGGCGCACCTCCGTACGGTCGTACTCGTCACCACCTCACAGCCGTGTGCCCGAGTGGTTGAGAGACTCGCCCGCACCGCGTCTGACAGCGGGCTCCGCCCACGGGGAGTTACGCCGGTTCGATTCCGGTCACGGCTTCGCGGCGCGGCCGCTCAGGATCAGGCGCACCCCTGAGCGGCCTTCGCCATGCCGGGGCGCGGCAGCACCGCCGCTACGACACCGCGGGCAGTTCCCCTGCCTTGGCCGGCAGTCCGCCGTTGTTCGCACACCCCAGCTCTTGCGCCATCGCCAGAGCCGCGGAGTGGGCCAGGACCAGGTAGTCCTCGCCGGTCTGGTCGCTTCTCGGCGTCGGGGGCCCGGCTCCCGGCTAGGCCGAATTCCCCCCGATGCCCCTGACCACGCTCCCGGTGACGGTGCATGCAGGGGCCGCGAACTCCCGGCCCTTCGGTTCCGCCCGGTAGGCCTCCTCCAGCCCTTTGCCCATGGCCTTGAGGCCGACGGTCTGCCCCTCGTCGTTGACCAGATACGAGGACTGCAGCAGGTCACTCAGCGCCTCACCGGCGGCATCCGTGATCAACCCTGGGCACGCGTCCACCGGTCCACGCAAACCGGTGATGCGTGCCGCCGTGCTCACTGGCTGCCGCAGCCGGTCTGCTGCTTGGCCACGTCTACGTACTTCGTCATGAGATTGGTGAACAGGGCCCGTGAGGTACCAGGCTTCATGTGCTCGACGGATCCACTGATCACCATCTCAAGCTCGAAGGAGTCCTTGGCGCCCTCGCACGTGAGAGTGACGCGGGCGCCCGTGTCCCTCACGAGCCCCTTGTCACCGAGGGGCAGCGGATCCGGCGCGGGCTGGTTCGCATCGGTGGGGGGCCAGGTGAAGTGCTGCCCCAGGGGCTGCCGCGTGGCCGAGACGAGGACCCTGCCCCTGCCGTCGACGTAAACGTTGCAGGTCGCCCCTCGGCGCTCCGCGGTCAGTCGGAGATCGACCGGCGAATCCACCTTCACCGTCTCCCCGTAACCCATCAGCGGTTCCAGGTCAGACCGCGTGAAGACGCCGAAGCAGGTGCGCTCCGGCAGCTGCGGGGCCGCCGCCTTCTTCTCGTCGCCACAGCCCGTCATTGCTGTCGCCGCGAGCAAGGTCGCCGCGCATGCGAGGGGGATACGAACATTGCGCATCAGGAACCGCCGTTCGAAGTGGCGACCTGCCCTCGACCGACCGCGTGAGCGTTCGCCGTCTCCGTCGAAGCCACACCTGCGAGGGCATCGATCGTCCTCTGGCTCATGCCCGTCCCCGCCACGGCCTTGCGGACCGACTGCGCAGCGGACTCACCGGCCGCCACCTGTGCGTCCGTATAGCTGATCACCGCCTTGTGATCAGCCTCGCCGGTCTTCTCCCCCTGGTCCTTCTTCGCCCGCTCGACCACGCTCTCCGTGATGTCTTCCTGGAGCCATTCCACGACGTCCCCTGCGAGCGGCACCATCTCCAGGTACTTGCCACCCGCCGCGCTGATGCCCCGGTTGATCCACTTGGCGTTATCCTCGACGCCCTTGACGTACTCCTCTGCCTTGTGCCCGTTCTCGGCGAACGTGCCCTCCGCCCGAGCCTCGGACAGGATTCCGGCGATCTGGCCTCCAGGGTGCACCGCGGTCTTGATCGCCGCGTCCAAGTCCTCGTACTCGCCCCGGTGCGCGACGACGTCGTTGATGAGCGTGGTCGTGAACGCCCGCTGGGAGTTGGTGATGGCACCGTACGCGTCCGGGTCCTGGCCGACGGCCCCGATGAAGGTCGCCATGTCGGCCTTGTGGAACTCGGCCATGTCACCGCTGACCTTGATAATCCCGCTGCTGTTCTCCGCCGAGGCCTGGATGTCCGGCATGTACTCGGCCGCCATCTGGCCGAAGTGGCCGGACAGCCCCTTCAGCGGGCCGTCGGGCTCACCCGGCTTCGCCACGACCAGCTCCGGCTTGTCACCGATCTTCTCGACGACGCGTTCCATGATCGCCGTCATCTCCTTGGTGTGCGGCACCGGCTTCGCGTCCTCGTCGCCCGCCGCGCGGCCGCTGACCGCCGCCTCCAGCGCAGCGCCCACAGCGTCCTGCGCCGGGCCCGCTTCGCCGTAGGGGTGGCTGGGGCTCCGGTCGAAGGCGTCGGCCCACGACTCCTTGTCGAGCATGTAGTCGACCATGCCCCGGGCCTTGCCGTGCTGGCCGTCCACCGCCTTGTCGGCCGTGGTCACGATCCCGTCGCCGTTGCTGTCCTGGCGGACCGGCTCGTTGAAGAAGGCCGTCGCCGCGTCCGGGTTGTGGGACATCGCGTCCATCAGGCCCGTCAGCGGGTAGAAGCCCCGGCTGCCGTCCTTGCCCTGGCTCAGCACCGTCTTCGGGTCATACGGGGACCCGTGCTCCCAGGCCTTCGGGTTCTCGCGGTCGAAGGCCACCATGTCCCGGCCGACCGAGGTCAGGAAGTCCTTGTCGTACTTGCCCTCGTGGAGCAGCGCGCCCAGTGCCTGGTAGCCGTAGATCTTGCTGGTCAGATCGCCGGTGACCTGCATTTCCTTGCGGCCGGCCTTCATCAGTTCGGTCGTCCACGCCGCATCCAGGTGGTTCGGCGAACTCTTCTGCGTGGCGAGCCCCAGCATCGCGCCCATGTCGTTCTGGATGTTCCCGACCATCCCCAGGCGGTCCTTGCCCGCCTCACCCAGGGACGACGCGTCGATGGACAGCCTCGCGTACGCCTCGAGCGTGCCCTCGGGGCCGAGCTTGCGGTAGAAGTCCGGTGCGAACTCGGCGTCGTTGCGGTTGTCGTCGAGCAGCTCCTCCAGCTCGCGCAGGGCCTCGGGGTTGCGGGCCACGCCGCCCGGCTCCTTGCTGAGCTTCTTCATCAGCTCGGCCGCCCGGTCGGCCTGTTCGCCGTCCAGGGTGGTGTACTTCGGCGCCGTGAAGTTGTGGTCGTCCGAGACGTTGGCGCGCAGTGCGCGGGCCAGGGAGTCATCGGCGTCCGCGCAGTCCTCGACGAGCCGGTCCACCCTCGCCTGCCAGGCTTTGCGGTTCTCCTCCTCCTTCCGCTTCCACTCCTGGTAGTCCGGGTCGTGCCGGGCCGCGAACTCGGTCTTCGGGTCCATCGGGATGGCCGAGACCTTCCCGGCCGCGTCCACGCGGAACCCGGCTGCCGGGGCCTCCTCGTCGGCAGCCTTCTTCAGCGCGTCCCGGGCCGTCTTGATGGTGGCGTGGCCGTCGCTGAGGAGCTGGTGCACGCCCCTGGCCTCTTTGGCCGCGTCCTCGAACTCCTTGGCCGTCTTGTCGACGAACGCCCGCCCGACACCGGCCGTAACCCCGCTCCACTCCGCCTTGTCGGCCTTGGCCTTCATGCCGTTACGAGCGGCCTCGGCCATCTCGTCCAGCTTGTCGGCCATGGCCTTCCAGTCGGTGACCGCCGTCTGGAGCTTGTCCAGCGGGGCGTGCATCACATTCTCGTACGTCAGCATGGGGGCGGCCTACTTCAGGTACTGGTCGATGGCGGACGCGGTGAAGTCCGCGTGGAGCTGCTGCTCGTCCTTGGCGTGGGACTTGACCGAGTAGTTCAGGCCGTTGGAGATGCTCGCGAGGGCCGCCACGAGGGTCTTCACCTGGCTTTCCCAGGTGGTGTTGGCCTTCAGGAGCGCCGCCCCGCTCCCGAAGTTCTCCTTCGTGAGCGCGCCCGCCGCTTCAGTGGTGGCGGTGGCGGCGTGCTTGCCGTCGTTCTGGAGGCGGGTGTGCAGCTTGTAAGCCTCGGAGCCGATGGCGCCGATGTGGTCCTGGTTGAGCTCCAGGTCACCGCCGCCACCGCCGCCGGGCTCTACGGGTACGTGGTTGAGCCGCATGGAGACGTTGGCGGCGGCCGTGGCGCGTGCCGCCGACCATTCCTCGTCGAACGACATCGCGTGAACTCCTGTACGTGGGGGGGCAGGATCGGTCAGCGGTTATCAGTTAGCGGCTAGCGGTCATCGCCTGTTGCGGCTCACGACGACCGCGGTGACGGCTCCGCCGATGAGCACGCAGGCTCCCAGACCGAGGGCGATCCAGGGAAGGGTGCTGCCACTCTTCTTCTCCTCGGCCTGGGGCGCCGGCTTGGTGGCCGCCGAGTCGGGGGCCTTGCCGTCGGTGGAGGGCGAGGGGTTCTTGGCACCCTCGGCGGCTGCCAGGTCGGGCAGCGGATACACGTCGGCCGGGCCGGGGTCGCCGGGGTTGGGGACCGCGATCCGGGGCCGGACGATGCCGTAGCCGATGTAGTCGTTGCGCTCGGCGCCGTCGGTGGGCTTGCCGGCGGTGTTCAGGAGGACGCGGAGGACCTGATTGTTGGTCCAGTTGGGGTGGGCGGACCAGAGGAGGGCGGCTGAGGCGGAGGCGAGGGCTGACGCGTCACTGGTGCCGTGGGTCTTGCACAGCCCTGTCTGACCCTTGCACGCAGTGACGATGTCGATTCCAGGTGCAGCCATGTCGACTTGCGGTCCGTGCTGGGATTCCTTGGTCGGCTCACCCTTGGCGTCCACGGAACCTACGCCGACCACTCCGGGTGTCGCAGCCGGATATTCGATCTCGTTGGTCGAATCACCAGAATTGCCGACAGCAGCAAAGATCAATTTCCCCTTCGAGAGCGCATACTTCACCGCCTCGGCGCGCTCCCGGTCGTCCTCCGGCGTGCCGGATCTACCTTGGGAAATATTGATGACCTTGGCGTCCGAGTCTGCCGCATACCGAATGGCCGCGACCCAAGCGGGGGTGTTTGCCCCTTCAAGCATGTCAGGCACCCGGATCGGGAGGATCTTAACTCCAGGCGCAAGACCGTAAGCCCCATCACCGCTTGGGTGCTTCCCAGTGGCTGCGATCATGGCAGCGATGCCGGTGCCATGGCCGAAGTAGTCATTGTCTCGGCCTACTTCGACATCGCCGACGGGGAAGGCTTTACCTGAAAGGACTTGTCCTTGGAGTTCCGGGATCTGGTCGACGCCTGTATCGATCACCGCAACGGTGATGCCCTTCCCGGTGCTGACCTTCCAGATGTCGTCAGCCTTCATCGTGTCGAGATGCCATTGCTTGGACCGAATGGTCTCCGCGTGGGCCGGGGTCGCGGCGACCCCGGCCAACAGCAGGCCCACCAGGGCCGAGGTCGCCTTACGCATGTGCATCCCGTACAACGTCCGTTCTGCTCAATCGACCACCGGCGGAACAACACGACGGTTGCCCTGCCAGGTCTCTTCGTCCTCGGCCAGGTAGTCGGGGCGGTCGCCGCCCCGGTCCTCGCGCTGCCTGCTCGGCGTGTGCGCGCCTGCGCCAGTACCAGCAGCGGTGTTCCGCACCAGCCCGGAGCCGCCCTGCGTGAACGGCTGACCACCCTTGGCCGGGACACCGCCCACGACGGACTGACGCCCGCCGACGATACCTCCCGGCTCCGATGCCAGCCGACGGCCCACCGGGGAGCCACCGACGCCACCGTGGGCGCCGCCGCCCATGCCACCACCCGTCATGCCGCCCATGGCACGGCCGGCCTGAGTGCCGCCCATGGCACGTCCGGCCTGAGTGCCTTCCGTACCGATGACCGTGCCACGCGGGAGGCCCGCGTTGGGGCCACTGGTCGGCACCTGGCGGCCGCCCAGGATCCCGCTGTCCCGCGGGGGCAGGCCGGGGACCTGCCCGACCTTGCCAAGACCCTGCAACGGTCCCTGGCCACCGGGACCGATGTTGGGCAGCATCGGCCCACTGATCGGCGGGAGGGTGACGGGCGGGATCGGGACAACGGGGCTGGGTCCGCCGGGACCCACGGGCACCTGAGGAAGGGGCGTACCCGTCGTCGGGGGCAAGGTCGTCGTGGGCGGCGGCAGCGTCGCCACGTGGTCGAGGTCCACGTCCACGTCAGGATCCGGAATTCCGGGCAGGGGCAGAGGCGCCGGACCCGTCGTTCGAGGCGGCGTGTTGTCGGGCTGCGCCTGATGGCCAGGGACCCAGCCTGGTTCGTTAGAGCTGCCGCCACCAGGGGCCGAGGACACATATGACGAGCCGGCGGAACCAGCTCCGCCGGATTCTCCGCCTGGCCTCGCCATGTCTGCGGCGCCGAAGTGATCGCTCGGAACAAACGCCTGCGGCGGCGGCGGAAACGTCGGGATCTCCGCCGCGTTCATGTGAGTAGACGACTGCTCGTACTTCTGCGCCAGGTTGTTCATCAGCCTGACGGCCTCGAGGTGGTCGTCCTCTAGCTTCTTTTCCTCCTGCTTGGCGACCATCGGCGCGTCAGGGTCGTTGTGGGCCTGCTTGGCGGCCTCGAGGTTCTTGGCGGCGGCCGTGTCGTACACGGGCATCTTCGTCGCCTCGGTCATCGTCTGGACGGCGTCAGCCATCCACTTGGAGCCTGTCGCGCTGTATTCGCTCAGCCGGAGCGTCGCATTGCCCGCCCGGCCCACCCACTCCTGGAAGTCCGTGGCGGCTTGGCCCTCCCAGCCGCTGACACGGTGGTTCTTGAGCTTCTCGCCGATCTTCTTGATGTCCTCGGACGCCTTCGCCAGCTGATCGGCCCGATCCTTGACCGCAACCGGGTCCAGCGAAGCGATCATCTCGCGCAGCTTCTGGTGCGAATAGCCATCAAAACGCGTTGCCGTTGCCATCAGTGGTTACCCCCCGTCGCGTTGCCACCGGCACCAGGAGTCGCGGTACCAGGGTGCTGCGAGGCCGCCAGCCTGCGCTGCTCCTCCAGATACGGGTCGCGCTCCGGTACGTAGTGTTCCTTCGCCGTCTCGGCGATGGCGACCATCCGACGCTTGGTGTCGTCGTCCACGTCACCAAAACCCTTGCCCGCCGTCGAGATCGCGATCCCCAGCGCCTCGATCTGGTCCGCCAACCCCTTCGACAGCTTCTGCAGCTCCGTGATGACGGTGTCGTAGGACTTGAAGAGGGCCTCCGCCTCCGGGAAGCCGTGGCCGAGCTTGCCGGCCGGCAGGGTGCCGTGGGCCAGTTTCTTGTGGTCCGCGTTCGAGCCGGTGAGGTCGTCCAGGAGGTCGGTCACCATCTTCTTGTATTCCGTCAGCGAGTCGTACTCGACCTTCAGCGCTGCCGCTGTCGCCGCCGCGGCCGCCTGGGACGCGGCCTGCGCCTTGATCGCTGCCGCGACGTTCGCCGAGTTGTCGACTCCGAACAGACTCAGCCCACTCTCCACTGCCACGTTGGCCTCCCCGACTCCCCGTCCCCGTTCGCACCCGTTCGCACGCGCACGTAAACACTCTTACCGATCACTCTAGCGACCGGCACCGACAGTCCCAAGTCCGGTGTTGCAGGTGCAATGCGGGTCACAAGGTCATGAGTTGGGCACGGCGACCGCCGCCGATGGCCTGATCGGGAGCCTGTTGACCGGGCGGCCCGTGGCCGCGCGTACTGCCGAGGCTACCGCTGCCGGCGCCGTCACCACAGGGACCGCGCTCGCCGCCTTCGCGCCGAAGGGGGCCACCACGTCGCGTTCCTCGACCAGTTTGACGATGCGGACCGTCGGGGCGTCCAGGGCGGTCGGGAGGGCGTAGCCCGTGAGGTCCGGGTGGCGGACCAGGCCCGCGACCGTGCGGAGGTTTTCGGTCAGGGCAGCGCCCACGCCCTGGGTGACGCCCGCTTCGATACGGGCCTCCAGCTGGCGGGGGTTGAGGATGCGGCCGACGTCCTGGGCCACGGCCAGTTCGACCACGCGGACCGAGCCCAGTTCGATGTCCACGTCCACCACCGCGCGGATCGCGCAGAAGGCGAGGCCCACGAAGGCGTCGCCCTGGCCGTCCGCGTCCAGGGGTTCCGTCGGGTGGGGGCGGCACTGGGCCGTCGCCCAGAGTTCCTTGCCTTCTATGGCCTCGGCGACCGTCATGGAGAACGCGCCGTCGTACGACGTGATTCGGCCATCCGCGATCTGCAGGAGCTCCGTGGACATGCCCAGCTTGTGGGCCATCGGCTGGAGGAGCTGCGTGCGGACCATCTTGGCGGCCCGTTCGACCGCGCCGCCCGAGACCCACGTGTGGCGGCCGTGCGTCGCCGGGCCCGCCGGCGGCTGGTCGGTGTCGACCGGGGCCGTGGTCACCTCGTCGACGCCCAGGATCTCCTGGACGATCTGACGCGCGAGCGTGGCGAAGCCCTGGCCGGTGTCGACGGCCGCGCAGATGACCGTCGCCGCGCCGTTCACCACCTTGACGGTGGCGGTGGAGACTTCGTCGGTCCCCTCCGCGCCGAGCATGTGCACCATGCCGACGCCGTAGCCGACGCCGCGCCGCACCGCGCCCGGCTCGCCCGCGCCCTCCAGGCCGCCCGGGAGCAGCCACTCGTCCTCCGGGGCGTCCTTCGGGAGGGCGGGCAGCTCGAAGTCGCGGACCGAGCGGAGGAGTTCGGCGACCGGAGCCGGGCAGGTGACCGTCTGGCCGGTGGGGAGGAGGTCGCCCGTCGCCAGGACGTTGCGCAGGCGCAGTTCCGCGCCGTCGATGCCCAATGCGGCCGCGAGCTTGTCCATCTGGCCTTCGTACGCCGCGCAGACCTGCATCGCGCCCTCGCCCCGGACGTGGCCCGAGGGCGGGTTGTTGGTGCGTACCGCCCAGCCTTCGACGAAGGCGTGCGGGACGACGTACGGGCCGCAGGCGAAGGCCACCGCCGCCGCCAGGGATTCCGAGGAGGCGTCCGCGTAGGCGCCGGCGTCCATCAGGATCTGGGCCTCGACCTTGACCAGGCGGCCCTCCGCGTCCGCGTGGTGGCGGTAGCGCAGCAGCGTCGGGTGGCGGTGGGTGTGGCCGAGGAAGGACTCCTCGCGGGTGGCGGCCAACTTGACCGGGCAGCCGGTGCGCAGGGCCAGGAGCCCGAGCGGGAGTTGGAACGCCGCGTCCTCGCGGTCGGCCGTCGCGCCCGGGACCCCGGTGACGACCACGCGCACGCGGTCCGGCTCCAGGCCGAAGCAGGCTGCGGCCAGGTCGCGGTCGGTGTGCGGGTCGGTGGAGGCGGTGTACAGCTCCACGCCGCCGTCGGGACGCGGCACGGCCAGCCCGGCCTCGGCGCCGATGGGCGCGGGGTCCTGGCGGCCGATGCGGTAGAGGCCCTCGACGACGACCTCGCCGGTGACCTCCGGGTCGCCGTAGCGGAGCGGGATGTGCCGGATCAGGTTGCCGTCGGGGTGCAGCGGGGCGGCGCCGAAGGACTGCTCGGGGTCGGTGACCGGGTCGAGGAGCTCGTACTCGACGGCGATCGCGGCCGCGGCGAGGCGTGCGGTGTCCGGGTGGTCGGCGGCGACGGCGGCGATGGGCTCGCCGTGGTGGCGTACGACGTCGTGGGCGAAGACCGGCCGGTCGGCGATGCGGCGGCCGTGGGTGGTGGCGCCGGGGACGTCGGCGTGGGTGACGACGGCGCGGACGCCGGGCATCGCGGCGGCGGCCGAGGTGTCGATGGAGAGGATCCGGGCGTGGGCGTGCGGGGAGCGGAGCACGGCGGCCCACAGGAGGCCCTCGGCCCACAGGTCGGCGGCGTAGGGGAAGGTGCCCTCGGTCTTGGCGCGGGTGTCGGCGGCGGGGACGGAGGCGCCGATTCCGTGCGGGACCTGCGGGTCCGCGGCCTCGGGGGTCGCCGCCAGGGCCGTCACCGTGGTGTTCACCGTCGTCGTGGCCGTCGCCGCGTCCTGCCCGCTCACACCGTGCCTCCGTGGTGGATGCCGCCCTCGCCGGGCGCTGCCTGATGCGGAATGTGCAGCTCCGGCGAGGGCGAAGCCGCGGGCTCGGCGGCCGCCGCCTCGCGCCCGGCCACGACCTCGCGCACGGCGTCGATGACCCCCGCGTAGCCGGAGCAGCGGCAGAGGTTGCCGCAGAGCGCCTGGCGGGTCTCCAGCTCGCTGGGGGCGTGGTTGCCCTCCAGCAGGTCGTGGATGGTCATGGCCATGCCCGGTACGCAGAACCCGCACTGCACCGCACCCGACCTGCACAACGCCTGCTGCACGTCCGAGAGTTCCCCGTCCGTCGCGAGACCTTCGACGGTCCGGACCTCGCTCCCGGCGGCCGTCGCGGCCGGCACCAGGCAGGAGGCGACGAGCCGGCCGTCGACCTGCACGGCGCAGGCGCCGCATTCGCCCTGCGAGCAGCCGTCCTTGGCGCCGGCGAGGCCGAGGCGCTCGCGCAGCACGTAGAGGAGGGATTCGCCGATCCAGGCGCCGGTGACGGGCCGGTCGGCGCCGTTGACGCGCAGGACGTAGGAGGCCTGGGGGTGCTCGTGGTGGGCGACGGGCTCGGCGGCCGCCTCATCCTCGAATCGCCCATACGTCGGCCCCTCGGCCGGGAGTCCCTCGGCGGTGTCCTCGTCCGGGACCACCACGGCCGTGTCGGCGGTGTCCTCGATCGGCGCGGGCTCGGGCCGCGTTCCGTCGGGTACGGACGCTGCCGCGGGCGTGACCATGACCTCCGGTGCGGCCGTCGGCTCCGACCCGACCCCGGCGAAGCCGTGCCCGTCCGTGTCGGTCGGCTCCGGTGCCGACGCTGCCGCGGGCGTGTGCGGGGGCCCGGGTGTGAACAGCCCCTCGACCGCGGCCATCGACTCGGGCGCGAACACGGCCTCGGATTCGGGCGCGGCCTCGGCTGCGACCACGGACTCCGCGTCCGGGTCCGGCCCGGCCCCGAATTCCGACCCCGCCGCGGACTCCGGCCCGGCCGCGGACTCCGGCCCGGCCGCGGACTCCGGCCCGGCCGCGGACTCCGACCCGGCCGCGAACTCCGACCCGGCCGCGAACTCCGCACCGGCCGCGAACTCCGCCCCCGTCGCATGCTCCGCCCCGGCCGCGCCCCCCGGCCCCGCCGCGAACTCCGGCCCGGCCGTGAACTCCGTACCGGCCCCGAACTCCGTACCGAAGGCCGTGAAGCCGTGCCCGTCGGTCTCCGTGGCCGGCGCCGGCGGCGCGGGTCGGGAGCCCTCGAACGGGGTCTCCGCCGGACCGTGGGCGGCCTCGATGTCGTGCGGAGCCGGATGCACCGGCTCGCCCTCCGGCAGCGGGGTGCCCACCCCGGGGCCGCCCAGCACGCGCGGGCCGCGCCCCAGGGCGCCGACCCCGGGCCCGCCGAGCAGCCGCCCGGCACCCATGGCCGTGGCGGTCGCGGCGGCCGCTGAGGCCGCCGCGTCGTCCGTGCCCGGCAGGAGGCCCGCGTCCGGGTCCCCGGCGGGCTGCTGCGCCGCGTAGCCGCGCGCGCCCTCGAAGTCGGGGTGGTTCGCCCAGGGCGCCGGGGCCCCGCCCGGCAGCGTCGCCGGGGCCTGGCTCCAGTCGGCGGCCGGCGCGCCCTGCCGGAACTCACCCGTCTGCCCGGGCAGTTCGGACGCATGCGGCAAGTTCGGCATGTTCGACATGTCGGGCATGGCCCACTGGCCGGTCGCCCCGGCCTCCGGCTCCTGCGCGACGTCCGGGAACCGCCACTCCGCGGTCGCCCCCGGATCCGGCTCCGGCTCCGCCTCGGCGAACGCCGCGGCCACCGACGCCGGGATCGGGATCGACGCCGGGATCGGCCCGCCGACCGGGGCCGGCGCCGGAGCCGAACCGGCGGCGGGCGCACCGCCGCCCGCGGCCCCGGTGTCGGCCGGAACCGAAGCCCCCGCCTCCGGCCACTGCACCGGGAGCGTCCACGTGCCCGTGGCCGCCGGGTCCGTACTGGCCGAGCCGAGCGGCACGATCATCGGCGGCGGCACGTACCCGTGCCCGGGCGCCGCGAGCGGCTCGCCGGTGCCGAGCGCGTCCAGCATGTCCTGCGGCAGTTTGACGAAGGCCGTCGCGTCCGAGTCGTACTCGCCGCCCTGCGGGACCGGTTCCCAGCCCCAGCCCACCGCGCCGTTCCCCTGGCCCTGGCTCACGTTCTCGTTCTCGTTCCCGCTCATGAGGTCAGCGCCCTCCCCAGGGCCCTGCGTGCCAGCACGGCCACCGTCCGCCGCAGATGCAGTACACCGGGAGCCACCGGTTCCCCCTGGTCCGGGACACAGGCGGCCGCGACGTACTCGCCGAAGGCCTCCAACGCCTCGGGGGCCAGGCTCCGCTCGCCGTCCCAGTCGATCAACGAGGCCACCCACTGCTCGGCCTCCAGCGGCCGCAGCGGCATCGGGGCGACCGCGCCGATCGCGCAGCGCACGCCCCGGCGCGCGGGGTCCAGTACGAGCCCCACGGACGCCACCGCACGCCCCGGCCCCGTACGCCCCGTGGCCTTCAGGAACACCTGCGGCGCGTGCAGCAGCGGCACCCGTACGAAGCCGATCAACTCGCCGGGCCGCAGCATCTCCCGGCCGGCCAGCAGGTGCGACACCGGGATCTCGCGCGATCCGCCCGGGCCGACGATGACGAGCACGGCCTCCAGCGCGGCCAGCACGGGCAGGGCGTCACCGGTGGGCGCGGCGCTGGCGATGTTCCCGCCGAGCGTGCCGGCGTTGCGGATCTGCGGGGGCCCGGCGGCGCGCGCGGCGGCCGCTAGCGCGGGGATCAGGGCGGCGAAGTCCGGGCGGCCCATCCGCGCGTGGGTCAGGCCGGCGCCGAGCAGCGCGTGGCCGTCCTGGTACCGCCAGCCGCGGATCTCGTTGATGCGGCCGAGGCCCACCAGTGCGGCGGGCCGCAGCAGCCCGGCGTTGACGGCGGCCATGAGGTCGGTGCCGCCCGCCACGGGCACGGCTGCGGGCATGGCGGCGAGTGCCGCCACGGCCTCCTCGAGCGAGGCCGGCAGCGTCACGGACTGCGCCGCCTGCGGTGCGTGCGTGGTCAACCCAGCTGCCCCTTCCCGATGTCCCGGTCCCGGCGCTCACGCCTGTCCGCCGTACGGTACGTGCTCACCGCCGGGAGGTGGCAACTCTGGCACATCTTCGCGGACGTCCGGCGCGAGGGTCGACCGGGCGCCCCCTCCCCGAACCCCGCGCCACGCGTCCACCGGGCACCGCCCCGTCCGCGCCCGGGCACCGCCCGCTCTCCACCCCACTCCCCCGGCTGACCGTTTTTCCCCGTATCACCGGAAATCCAGCCAGAGTTCCGCTTCTCTTCGCCTCCGGTCCCGGCACCCGTCCTGTCACACGTTCGGGGGCGCACCCTCGATCGGCCGCCCCAGCACCCCCGGCCGCCGCTGCCACGGCAGCGGGCCGCCCGGCGGCCGGTAGCCGACGCCGAGCGCGTCCAGCCGCGCGTAGTGCGCCGCCGTCATCCGGCCCTCGAACCAGGCGAAATCACGCTCCTCCGGCTCCGGCAGCCGCGACCACACCACCTCCGCGAAGGCGGCCAGCCGCGGGAACACCTGGTAGTCGACCCGCCCCTGGTCCTCCATCACCTCGGTCCACACGTTGGCCTGCGCACCGAGCACACGGGCCGCCGCCTCCGCGGACAACTTCGGCGGTACCGGCTCAAAGCGGTACACATCCTCCAGCGAGCGCACGTACCCGATGGGCATCGGCTCCTCCGCCCCGCCCGCCTGACGGTGGTCCAGGTACACCTGCTGCTCGGGGCACATCACCACGTCGTGGCCGGCCTCGGCGGCGGCGATCCCGCCCGCGTAGCCGCGCCACGAGGAGACGGCCGCCCCCGGCGCGAGCCCGCCCTCCAGGATCTCGTCCCACCCGATCAGCCGCCGCCCGCGCTCGGCGAGCCAGGTGTCGAAGTGCCGGATGAACCAGGACTGCAGCCCGTCCTCCCCGTCCACCCCCAGCTCGCGGATCCGCTCCTGCGCGACCGCGGAGGCCCGCCACTGCTCCTTGGGGCACTCGTCCCCGCCCACGTGCACGAAGGGCGAGACCTCGGCGGGGAACAGCTCCAGCAGCTCCTCGAAGACGCCCTCGTAGAACCGGACCACGGCCTCGGTCGGCGCGAGCACGTTCTCGCTGATCCCCCAGTCGTCCCACACCTCCAGCGCCGAGGTGTCGACGACGTCCGTGTTCCCCAGCTCCGGGTACGCGGCGATCGCCGCCTGCGAATGCCCCGGTACGTCGATCTCCGGGACCACCCGGATGTGCCGCTCGGCGGCGTACGCGACGATCTCGCGGACGTCGTCCTGGGTGTAGAAGCCGCCGTGCGGGGTCTCGTTCCACAGCGGCGAGGCCCGGTGCCCCCACCTGCTGCGCGCCCGCCACGCGCCGACCCCGGTCAGCCGCGGGTAGCGCTTGATCTCGATCCGCCAGCCCTGGTCGTCGGTCAGGTGCAGATGCAGGACGTTGAGCTTGTGGGCGGCCAGGAGGTCGATGTAGCGCAGCACGCCGTCCTTGGGCATGAAGTGCCGGGCGACGTCGAGCATCAGCCCGCGCCACGCGAACCGGGGGCTGTCGGCGATCCGCGCGTGGCGCACGCTCCACACGCGTCCGGGCAGCGGCGCCTTGCGGTAGGCGTCGGGACCCAGCAGCTGACGCAGCGTCTGGAAACCCCGGAACAGCCCGGCCGCGCTCGCACCGGCCAGCTCGACGCCGGTCTCGTCGACGGTGATCCCGTACGACTCGGGCCCCAGCCGCTCCCCGTACTCCGGATCCAGGCGCAGCCGCACGTCCGCGGCCGCGCCGGACCCGGCGGGCGGCAGGCTCCAGCCGGTGGCCGCGCCCAGCTCCCGGCGCAGCAGCCGCGCCACGCCCTCCGTACCGGGCCCGGCCGCGAGGACCGGCTCGGGGCCGAACGCGTAGCGGCGCCCCTCCTCCTCGAAGACGGCGACTTGGGGTACGGGAATCAGGTCCATGCGTCAGCCCTTCGCAGCAGCCTGTTGCACCCTGCGCAACATTCATTCCGCAGAGTGCTCTTGACGCCGACCCTAGTACGCGAAAGGCCCCCGGGACGCGTCATTGCGCGCCCCGGGGGCCTCCGGTCCCGCCGGGAGGGGTCGGACTACTTGTCCTTGCCGCCCTTGTCCTTGTCCCCGCCGGGGCCCATGGACTCGTAGATCTCCTTGCACATGGGGCAGACCGGGTACTTCTTCGGGTCACGGCCCGGTACCCAGACCTTGCCGCAGAGCGCGACGACGGGGGTACCGTCGAGGGCGCTCGCCATGATCTTGTCCTTCTGGACGTAGTGGGCGAAGCGCTCGTGGTCGCCGTCACCGTGGGACACCTGCGGCGTCGGCTCTACGAGGGTCCCCGTGCCAGTCCCGCGCTCGGGCTCAAGAGTGCTCATGCGACCAGGGTACCGACCCCCGTGCGGGTCAGTTGAGCGACGGGTCGTCCGGATAGGTGGCGACCATCGCGAGTTCGCTGCGCTGGCGGCGCAGTACCGCCCGCCAGAGTCGTTCCGGGTCCGGGAAGGACACGTCGCCGGGCTCGGATTCCACGACGTACCAGGCGCCGTCGCCCAGCTCGCCCTCCAGCTGGCCCGGGCCCCAGCCCGAGTAGCCGGCGAAGATGCGCAGCGAGCCCAGGGCGGCGGCCAGCAGCTCCGGCGGGGCCTCCAGGTCGACCAGGCCGATCGCCCCGTGCACCCGGCGCCAGCCGAGGGGGCCATCCTCGCCCGGGATGACCGCGACCCCCAGGGCCGAGTCCAGGGCCACCGGCCCGCCTTGGAAGACCACGCCCGGATCACCGGCCAGGGGCGCCCAGGGCAGCAGGACGTCGCCGACGCCCACAGGCGTCGGCCGGTTGAGGACCACGCCGAGCGACCCCTGCTCGTCGTGGTCGAGCAGGAGCACCACCGCGCGGTCGAAATTCGGGTCCGCGAGGGCGGGGGTGGCCACGAGCAGCCGCCCCGTGAGGGAGGACACCTCGGTCATGCCGCCATGATCCCGCACATTCGCCCGTTACGGGGAGCGGGCGGGGAGATCGGATCGCACGCAGCTCAGGGCGCACGGCAGCAGGAAGGAGCGCGCACGCCCGGCGCGGGCGGAACGCGACACTCCGCCACCTGGCGGACACACAGGGTGCTGTGTCTCAATCATGACAGTCATACGGCCGCGTCAGCCTTACGAACAAGGGGGTGGTGGCCCTTACCCTTTTCCCTGGCCCCCCTGCCCATCTCTTCGGAACGCGAGATTCATGACCGTCACCGACGATGTCCTGCTTGTCCACGGCGGCACCCCGCTTGAGGGCGAGATCCGTGTCCGCGGCGCGAAGAACCTCGTGCCCAAGGCCATGGTCGCCGCTCTGCTCGGCAGCGAACCCAGCCGGCTGCGCAACGTTCCCGACATCCGTGACGTGCGCGTCGTCCGCGGCCTGCTCCAGCTGCACGGGGTCACGGTCCGCCCCGGCGACGAGCCGGGCGAGCTGGTGCTCGACCCGACCCACGTCGAAAGCGCGAACGTCGCCGACATCGACGCCCACGCGGGCTCGTCGCGCATCCCGATCCTGTTCTGCGGCCCCCTGCTGCACCGCCTCGGCCACGCCTTCATCCCGGGCCTGGGCGGCTGCGACATCGGCGGCCGGCCGATCGACTTCCACTTCGACGTGCTCCGCCAGTTCGGCGCGACCATCGAGAAGCGCGAGGGCGGCCAGTACCTGGAGGCCCCCCAGCGCCTGCGCGGCTGCAAGATCCGCCTGCCCTACCCGTCGGTCGGCTCGACCGAACAGGTGCTGCTGACGGCCGTCCTGGCCGAGGGCGTCACCGAGCTCAGCAACGCCGCCGTCGAGCCGGAGATCGAGGACCTCATCTGCGTACTGCAGAAGATGGGCGCGATCATCTCCATGGACACCGACCGGACCATCCGGATCACCGGTGTCGACCGCCTCGGCGGCTACAACCACAAGGCCCTGCCGGACCGCCTGGAGGCCGCCTCCTGGGCGTCCGCGGCGCTGGCGACCGGCGGCAACATCTACGTGCGCGGCGCGCAGCAGCGCTCGATGATGACGTTCCTGAACACCTTCCGCCGCGTCGGCGGGGCGTTCGAGATCGACGACGACGGCATCCGCTTCTGGCACCCGGGCGGCCCGCTCAACGCCATCGCCCTGGAGACGGACGTACACCCCGGTTTCCAGACCGACTGGCAGCAGCCGTTGGTGGTGGCCCTCACGCAGGCGACCGGCCTGTCGATCGTCCACGAGACGGTCTACGAGTCGCGGCTCGGCTTCACCTCGGCGCTCAACCAGATGGGTGCTCACATCCAGCTGTACCGCGAGTGCCTGGGCGGCAGCGCCTGCCGTTTCGGCCAGCGCAACTTCCTGCACTCGGCGGTCGTCTCCGGCCCCACCAAGCTCCAGGGCGCCGACCTGGTCATCCCCGACCTGCGCGGCGGGTTCTCGTACCTGATCGCGGCGCTGGCGGCCGAGGGCACCTCGCGGGTCCACGGCATCGACCTGATCAACCGCGGCTACGAGAACTTCATGGAGAAGCTCGTGGAGCTCGGCGCGAAGGTCGAACTCCCGGGCGGCGACCTCGTCTGAGCCGGTGGCCCGCGGCGCGGAACTCCCGGACGCCGCGGGCCTATCCGTACGAAGCCCCCCGGGCCCCACAAGGGCCCGGGGGGCTTCCGGCGTCCCCGGGCCCCCGCCCCGCGCCCCGTAGGGCCCCAGAGGGGCGCGGGGCGGCCCGGAGCAGGCCGAAGGGCGGCCTCCCCGTGTGGGGAGACCGCCCTTCGCCAGTACTACGTACTACTGCCGTTCCAAAGGCCTGTGCGGCCTTCGGCGCCGGGGCAGGACTACTTGCCCTTGGCGGCTTCCTTGAGCTTGGAGCCCGCGGAGACCTTCACGCTGTAGCCGGCCGGGATCTGGATGGGGTCGCCGGTCTGCGGGTTGCGCGCGGTGCGAGCGGCACGGTGGGTGCGCTCGAAGGTCAGGAAGCCGGGGATGGTGACCTTCTCGTCGCCCTTGGCGACAATCTCGCCGACGGTCTCGGCGAGCGCGGCCAGAACGGCGTCGGCGTCCTTGCGGGTCACCTCGGCGCGCTCGGACAGAGCGGCCACCAGCTCACTGCGGTTCATGTTGTACTCCCGTGTTCAACTTGCCTTAGAGGCGTGAGATCGAAGCCGATGCTGCCAGGGCCCTCGGACAGTCCCCGGACCCGGGTCTGAACGTCAGACCCTCTCGCCCGGTTACGCATCCTGCCCCCACCAGCGGCGGGAAAGCCAATCCGGCACCCGCCGGGGTCACACGAAAAGCGCCACAGTCACGCCGCGGTGACGCTCCGTCCACGCCCTCGCTCACACGCCCCTGTGGACCGCAGACCTCGCGGGCATCCCCGCAACCCTAGAGGCGGCCCGGCGGGCCCGCATCTCGCGACGCGCCGGTATCAGGCGGCCGTGAGCGCGGTCACAGCCGACGTCACCCGGCCGAGGCGGCCTTGCGGACGGCGCCCGCGACCGCGCCCGCGACCTTGTCGTTGAACACCGACGGGATGATGTAGTTCGCGTTCAGCTCGTCCTCGCCGACGACGTCGGCGAGGGCGCTCGCGGCGGCCAGCATCATGTCGGTGTTCACCGTGCGGGACTGGGCGTCCAGCAGGCCGCGGAAGACGCCCGGGAAGACCAGCACGTTGTTGATCTGGTTCGGGAAGTCGGAGCGGCCGGTGGCCACGACGGCGGCGGTCTGGCGGGCGACGGCCGGGTCCACCTCGGGGTCCGGGTTCGCGAGCGCGAACACGATCGCGCCTTCCGCCATGGCGGCGACGTCCTCGCCGGAGAGCACGTTGGGGGCCGAGACGCCGATGAAGACGTCGGCGCCGACCACGGCCTCCTTCAGAGTGCCCGTATAGCCCTCGGGGTTGGTGTTGTCGGCGATCCAGCGCAGCGGCGAGTCCTCGTGCGCGTCGACGAGGTCGGGGCGGTCCGCGTGCACGACACCGTGGATGTCGGCGCTGACGGCGTTCTTGACGCCCGCCGCGAGCAGCAGCTTGAGGATGGCCGTACCGGCCGCGCCGGCGCCCGACATGACGACCTTCACATCGCCAACCGCCTTGCCCACCACGCGAAGTGCGTTGGTGAGGGCGGCGAGTACGACGATCGCGGTGCCGTGCTGGTCGTCGTGGAAGACGGGGATGTCGAGGGCCTCGCGCAGCCGGGCCTCGATCTCGAAGCAGCGCGGCGCGGAGATGTCCTCCAGGTTGATGCCGGCGAAGCCCGGGGCGATGGCCTTGACGATGGCGACGATCTCGTCGCTGTCCTGGGTGTCGAGGCAGATCGGCCAGGCGTCGATGCCGGCGAACCGCTTGAAGAGGGCCGCCTTGCCCTCCATCACGGGCAGCGCGGCCATCGGGCCGATGTTGCCCAGGCCCAGCACGGCGGAGCCGTCCGTCACAACTGCGACGGAGTTGCGCTTGATGGTGAGGCGGCGGGCGTCCTCGGGGTTCTCGGCGATCGCGGTGCACACGCGGGCCACACCCGGGGTGTAGATCATCGAGAGGTCGTCACGGTTGCGGATGGGGTGCTTGGACGACATCTCGATCTTGCCGCCGAGGTGCATCAGGAAGGTTCGGTCGGAGACCTTGCCGAGGCTGACGCCCTCGATCCCGCGCAGCTTCTCGACGATCTCGTCCGCGTGTGCGGTGGAGGTCGCGGCGATGGTGACGTCGATCCGGAGCTTCTCGTGGCCGGAGGCGGTCACGTCGAGGCCGGTGACCGAACCACCGGAGGACTCCACGGCGGTGGTGAGCTGGGAGACCGCGGTTCCGCTCGCGGGCACTTCCAGGCGGACCGTCATCGAATACGAGACGCTGGGCGCCGTTGCCATGGCCGTGTTCCTCTTCTGTCCCTGGTTTTCGCTTGTACGCACAGGGCCCGGCACACGGCAGGTGTGGCAGGACCTGTTGTCCGATCGTCCCACCTACCAGCCGGTACAAGGTAACCAGCTACAAATTTCGGAAGAACTCTTCCACCATACGAGATATGAGGGGGGTTCGGAATGGGGGGTCCGTACAAAACAGGTCCGCGCCCCCCACTGGTGGAGGGCGCGGACCTGGTTATTCGTCTATGACACCGACCCGCCATGCTCGCCTCGCGGCAAGTGGTCGCTCTAAGCGACGAAGGTTGGGCCCGGGGGCTTGGATCGAGTCGGTGCCGTACCCAGGCTAACAAAGGATCGCCCGATGTCATCCCCGTGCCGAGCTCGACTTCGGGGACCACGCATCCGGCTGCGGCCCAATCGGCCGTACCGGCCCCCCCGGCCGCCGGGGACTCCCTAGCCCCGGTCCTGGCCGCTCCGCAGGAGCTCCGGCACTCCGTCCGCGTCGGGCTCGTCCCGGTCCGCCGAGACCACCGTCAGCTGCTGCGTCGCGCGCGTCAGCGCCACGTACAGCACCCGCAGACCCGCCGGGGACTCGTCCGCGATCTCCGCCGGGGAGACGACCACCGTGGCGTCGTACTCCAGGCCCTTGGCCTCCAGGCTGCCCAGCGCCACCGCCCGCTCGCCGAGGTCCGCGAGCCAGCCCGCCGCCTCCGCGCGGCGGTCCATGGCCACGACCACGCCCACCGTGCCGTCCACCTGCTCCAGCAGCCTGCGCGTCTCCTCCCGTACGGCTGCGCCCAGATCGCCCCGCGCGGCCGTGAAACGGGGTTCCAGGCCGGTGGAGCGCACCGCCGACGGCGGCTCCATGCCGGGCATCGCCAGGCGCAGCACCCGGGAGGCGACCTCGGCGACCTCGGCCGGGTTGCGGTAGTTCACGGTCAGCGTGAACCGCCGGCGCGGGCGGGACCCCAGGGCCTCGTCGCGGGCCGCGGCCGCCTCGTCCGGGTCGGTCCAGGAGGACTGCGCCGGGTCGCCGACCACCGTCCAGGTGCCCATCCGGCCCCGGCGGCCCACCATCCGCCACTGCATCGGCGTCAGGTCCTGGGCCTCGTCGACGATGACGTGCGCGTACTCGGTGCGCTCCGCCGCGATCCGCTCGGCCCGCTCCCACTGGGTCTCCTCGCGGGTCGGCATCAGCTCCTCCAGCCCGCTGAGCTGGTCGAGCACGTCCATCTCCCGCTTGCGCTTCGGCCGCGCGGGGGCGCCGAGCAGCTGCTGGAGCTCGTCGAGCAGGGCCACGTCGTGCACCGACAGGGGGCCCTTGCCGTCCGGGCCCACCCGGCGCAGGGAGCGCGCCAGCTGGCGGGTCTCGCGCGGGTTCAGCTCCCGGCGCGACCAGCGGCCGAGCCTGCGCTCGTCGGCCATCGAGGCCAGCACCCCGCGCGGGGTCAGCTCGGGCCACCACGCGTTCAGGAAGTCGATGAACACGTCCTCGGTGGAGATGTCCTCGTCGAAGGCCGAGCGCAGCTCGGCGGCCAGCTCCGGGTCGCTGTGCCGGCTCGCGCCGCCGGTCTTCGCGTAGAGGGCGTCGAGCAACAGCTTGCGGGCGCGCGGGCGCAGCAGGTTGACCGGGGCGGTGCCGCCGAGCACGTTCTGCCGGATCCGGTTCAGCTCGTCGGCCTCGAGCTCCTGGCGGCGCCCGAAGGCGACGACCCGGAGCCTCTCGGGGGCGTTGCCCAGCTCCAGGGCGCCCCGTACGGCCTTGCGCAGCACCTTGAGCATCCGGGAGGAGCCCTTGATCCGGGCCACGGCCGGATCGTCGTACGTGGTCGCCTCCGCGCCGTCGACCAGCGAGCCGAGTGCCCGGATGGCGACCTGGCCCTCCTCGCCGAGGGAGGGCAGCACGCCCTCGGTGTAGGCGACGAGCAGCGGGGTCGGGGAGACGATCAGGATGCCGCCGGAGTAGCGGCGCCGGTCCTGGTAGAGCAGGTAGGCGGCGCGGTGCAGCGCGACGGCGGTCTTCCCCGTGCCGGGGCCGCCGGCGACCTCGGCGACGGAGGCGGCGGGGGCCCGGATGACCAGGTCCTGCTCGGCCTGGATGGAGGAGACGATGTCCCGCATGGTGTGGGTGCGGGCCCGGCCGAGGGCCGCCATGAGCGCGCCGTCGCCGATGGCGGGCAGTTCGAGGCCGTCGAGGAAGGCCGTGACCTCCGGCCTCATCAGGTCGTCCTCGACGCCGAGCACCTTGCGGCCCTTGGAGCGGATGACGCGGCGGCGTACGACGCGGCCGGGGTCCTTGGGCGTGGAGCGGTAGAAGGGCGCGGCGGCGGGCGCGCGCCAGTCGATGACCAGCGGGGAGTAGTCGGCGTCGAGGACGCCGATGCGGCCGATGTGCAGGGTCTCGGCGATGTCCGCCGTGAGGTCGGGGCGGATCGCGTGGTCGGCGGGCTCGACGGAGGTGTAGGCGCCGTCCGGCCCGCGCTCCCCGTCCTTGCCCAGCACCAGGTCGATGCGGCCGAAGAGGAAGTCCTCGAACTCGTTGTTCAGCCGGTTCAGGTGGATGCCGGCCCGGAAGACCTGCGCGTCGCGCTCGGCGAGGGCGCCGGGCGTCCCCACCTGGCCGCGCTTGGCCGCGTCGTTCATCAGGAACTCGGCCTCGTGGATCTTCTCCTCGAGGCGTCGGTACACCTGGTCGAGATGCGTCTGCTCGACCGCGATCTCCCGATCTCGGACGGAATCCGCCGTGCTGTCGACAGCGGCATTCTGCGCGGCCACCAAGGCCCCTTTCTGACGTGCATGGGCGACCGTCAACCGTACGCGAACCGAGCCCCTGTCCGCACGCCGGTTCCGCGGATACGCGCCGTGCCCCCGCAGCGCGGGCGGGCTTCTCCCCCCTCGGGCCCCCGGGGGCGCGAGGGGGCAGAAGCCCGCCCGCGCCGCGACGACGCATACCCGCCCGCGCCGTGACGACGCGTACCCGCCACCGACCTACGCCCCCACCGCCGTGCGGGTGCGGCGGCGGTGCCGGGCGACGCGCTCGCGGTTGCCGCACAGCTCGCTGGAGCACCAGCGGCGCCGGTGCCCCCGGGAAGTGTCCAGGTAGACGCGGGTGCAGCCGTCGCCCTCGCAGGCGCGCAGCAGGGCCCGCTCGCCGGGGTCGGTCAGCAGCTCCACGGCGTCCCGGGCGACGGCCGCGAGCAGTGCGCCGCACTCCACGCCGCCGCACAGCTCCCGTACGAGGTGGCCTTCCTGGTCCCGTACGGCACACAGGCCCGGGGGTGGCCCGGCGGCCAGTGCGTTGACCCGGGCGAGGGCCGGTTCGTCCGTCTCGGTGCCGTGCAGCTCCGCCCGTACGAGGACCTCCACATCGGCGCGCAGGGCCCGGAAGGCCTCGGCCCAGTCCGGGCCGACCCTTGCCAGCGGCGTCCGATCGGGCACCAGCCCGGCCCCGGCGAGCCACAGCCGCAGCTCGTCGCCGTCCCGGATCCCCTCGTGGGGGGCGAATGTGGCCACCAGGTCCAGGCAGACCCGCCCGGAGTCGAACCGCATGCCCGTCACCGCCTCGCGTCGTGGGGCGCCTCCCCAGAGTGCCGCGCGCCGCTTCGCAGCGGAACCCCCCGAACCGGTTCCCTCCGGGGGTCCACGGTTGCCGCTCCGCTGCGCGGGGCGGCCGGACGTGCCGGGTGCGGCGCCGTCGCCGGGGGCCCGCCGGGCTCCGCCCGGCCGAAGATGCGGGGCTCCGCCCCGCACCCCGCTCCTCAAACGCCGGAGGGGCTGGATGTGGCTGCTGCCGTCCGCACGACGCGGGCTGGATTGCCCGCGATCGAGGCGCCCGCCAGGGCCGCTAGTGACCCGGCGGGTCGTCGTGCAGCAAGCGCTGGAAGAGGCGGTGGTCGCGCCAGGCCCCATCGACGTGCAGGTAGCGGGGGGCGAGGCCGTACTCCTCGAAGCCCGCCTTCCGCAGGACCCGCTGCGAGGCGAGGTTCCCGACCAGGGTCCCCGCCTCCACCCGGTGGAGGCCCACCTCGTCGCGGGCGACCCGGCAGACCTCCTCCACGGCGGCCGTGGCCAGCCCCTTCCCGTGCCAGGCCGTATCGACCCAGTAGCCCACCCCGCCACTGCACAGCGGCCCGAGCGCGATCGAGCCGAGGTTGATCGCGCCGATGACCGCTCCGGTCGCCTTCTCGACGAACACGTACGGGACCAGCCGCCCCCCGTCCCGCTCCGCGAGCAGTTCCTCGATGCGGGCCAGCTGCCCCCGCTCCGTGTAGTAGGAATCCGGCCGCACCGGCTCCGTGGGGGCCATGTACTCCCGGTTGCGCGCGAACGCCTCGGCCAGCCCGGCGGCGTCGTCGAGTGCGACGCCCCTCATCTCCACCCCGTCAATGATCATCCCGGCACGCTAGCGGCCCCGCCCGCACCGGCTCAACCCAGCGGGGCGCCCCCGTACTTGACCTCTCCGCCCGCGTCCAGCGACAGCCGGTACCCCCGCTTGACCACCGTCTGGATCAGCTTCGGTGCCCCCAGCGCCGACCGGAGCCGGGCCATCGCCGTCTCCACTGCGTGCTCGTCGCGCCCCGCCCCGGGCAGCGCCCGCAGCAGGTCCGCCCGCGAGACCACCCACCCCGGCCGCCGGGCCAGCGCCCGCAGCAGGGCCATCCCGGCCGGCGGCACCGGCCGCAGCTCGGCGTCCACCAGCACCGCGTGCCCCCGGATCTCCACCCGGTGCCCGGCGACCGGCAGCACCCGCGCCCGGCCCGGCAGTTCCTGGCAGAGCAGCTGCACCAGCGGGCCCAGCCGGAACCGCTCCGGCTGCACCGTGTCCACCCCGTGCGCCTGCAACGGCAGCGCGGTGACCGGGCCCACACACGCGGAGAGCACCCCGCCGCGCAGCGCCTCCAGTACGGGTTCCCGTACGCCGCGCTCCTCGGCCCGGGACAGCAGCGAGGCCGCCGCCGGGGCCGAGGTGAAACTGACCGCGTCCACCCCGCCGCCGATCACCGCGTCCAGCAGCCGGTCCAGCGGACCCAGGTCCTCCGGCGCCATCCACCGGTACACCGGGACCACGACCACCTCGGCCCCGCCGGCCCGCAGCGCCTCGACGAAGCCGGGCAGCGGCTCCCCGTGCAGCTGGAGCGCGATCCGCCGCCCGGCCACCCCGGCGGCCAGCATCCGTTCCAGTACCTCCGCCAGGGATTCCGAATCCGGGGACCAGTCCTCCACCAGCCCGGCGGCCCGGATGGCGCCCTTGACCTTCGGGCCGCGCGCGAGCAGTTCGGCGGACCGCAGCCGCTCCAGCAGTTCCTCGCCGATCCCCCACCCGTCGGCGGCCTCGATCCAGCCGCGGAACCCGATGGCGGTGGTGGCGACCACCGCGTCGGGCGCGCAGCCGATCAGCTCCTTGGTCGCGGCGAGCAGTTCGCTGTCGTCGGCCAGCGGCACGATCCGCAGCGCGGGCGCGTGCAGGACGGCGGCCCCGCGGCGGCGCAGCAGGGCGATCAGCTCGTCGGCCCGGCGGGCGGCGGTGACCCCGACGGTGAAGCCCGCGAGCGGACCGGTGCCGGTGCCGGTGTCCGTGCCGGTGTTCGGGCCGGTGTTCCTGACCTCGTCCATGGTGACCTGCCTTGCCCAGTGGGTCGGTAGCGCATCGCGCGAGCGGAACCGAGCCTGACAAGTCGGCGTGTCAGACTCGGTTCCGCGGTATTTCGCCGCGGTAAAGCGCGGTTACACCGAGGTGAGCTGCGGCTTCGCGGCCGCCCCGGCCTCCGGAACGATCACCGCGGCCGGCCGGCGAAGGTATACCGCCCACGTGACGGCGCAGGCCACCGCGTAGAAGCCGAGGAAGGTCACGAAGGCGGCCGTCCCCGACCCGGAGCTCAGGAAGGCCTCCCGGAAGACGAGGTTGATGCCGAGCCCGCCGAGCGCGCCCACCGCGCCGATCAGCCCCATCGCGGCGCCCGACAGCCGCCGCCCGTAGGCGGCCGCGCCCTCGCCGCTCATGCCGCGGGCCAGCGCCTTCGCCTGGAAGATCCCGGGGATCATCTTGTACGTCGACCCGTTGCCCAGCCCGCTGAGCACGAACAGCGACACGAACCCGACGAGGAACACCGGCAGCGATTCCCGTACCGAGGCGAGGATGACGACCCCGGTCGCCGCGGCCATCGCCACGAAGGTGGCGAGGCTGATCCGCGCCCCGCCGAACCGGTCCGCCAGCGCCCCGCCGAGCGGCCTGATCAGCGAGCCGAGCAGCGGCCCGATGAAGGTCAGCGAGGCCGCCTGGAGCGGGGCGCGGCCGAACTGCGTCTGGAGCACCAGCCCGAAGGCGAAGCTGTAGCCGATGAAGGAGCCGAAGGTGCCGATGTAGAGGAAGGCCATGATCCAGGTGTGCGGCTCGCGGACGGCCTCGCGCACCGCGCCGGTGTCGTTGCTCACGGGCGCCAGGTTGTCCATCCGCAGGGCGGCCAGGGCCGCGGCGGCGACGATCAGCGGGATGTACGCGGCGAGCAGCAGCCGCGGGTGTCCGGCCCCGGCGGTCCCGATGACCAGCAGCGCGGCGAGCTGCACCACCGGCACCCCGATGTTCCCGCCGCCCGCGTTGAGCCCGAGCGCCCAGCCCTTCTTGCGGAGCGGGAAGAAGGCGTTGATGTTGGTCATCGAGGAGGCGAAGTTCCCGCCGCCGACACCGGTCAGGGCGGCCACGGCCAGGAAGGTGCCGTACGAGGTCCCGGGCTCCATGACCACCAGCGCGGCCACGGTCGGCGCGAGCAGCAGCAGGGCGCTGACGACGGTCCAGTTCCGGCCGCCGAAGCGGGCGACGGCGAAGGTGTACGGGATCCGCACCAGGGCGCCCACCAGAGTGGCGGTCGCGATGAGGAAGAACTTCCCGGCCGGGTCGATCCCGTACTGGGGGCCCATGAAGAGGACCATCACGGACCACAGCGACCAGATGGAGAACCCGATGTGCTCGGAGAGCACGGAGTAGACGAGGTTGCGGCGGGCGACCCGCTCCCCCGTCTCCTTCCAGAACGTCTCGTCCTCGGGATCCCACCGCTCGATCCAGCGGCCCCCCTTGCGCGGTGCGCTCGTACCCGTCATCGCTCGCCTCCACTGCTGTCGCGTCCGTGGTGACGACCGTAGGAACGGCGCGTTTCGGCCTCGGTCCCCGCCGGATGACCGGTGGGAAACCTTGGTCTCACCCGCCGCCCGGGCCGCGTGTGAGCCGCTTAGGCAACCAGCTGCCGGGAAGGGGATCCAGCCACCCCCGGCGGGCCGCCAGGCCGGCGGCGGCGGCGCGCAGGGCGTCCAGCCCGGGATGGGCGAAGCCCTTCCTCCACACCATGGACAGCGGCGACAGCGGCACCGGATCGGTCAGCGGCCGCTTCACGCACCCCGGCATGTCGAGGAAGTCCACGGTCACCAGCACCGGGTTGCGGGTCTTGGCCATGACCCGGCGGAACTCCTCCTTGCCCATGGCCACCGGCGCGGGCGGTGCCACCTCGATGCCCCGCCCGGCGAACAGCTCGCGCGCCAGCCCGGTCCACTCGACGGTCCGCGGGTTCCCGTCGCCCGCGTACACGGTCTCCCCGGCCAGCGCGTCCAGTGGTACGGATTCCCGCGCGGCCAGGGCGTGCCCCTCGGGCAGCAGCACGGCGAGCGGCTCGTACCGTACGGGCGCGTGCGCGAGGCGCGCCCGCAGCGCCGGGTCCAGCCCGTCGGCGTACCCGAAAGAGACGTCGAGCCGCCCGGCGGCGATCTCGCCGGCGGCGTAGGTGAGTCCGCTCTCGAACCGGGCCATCAGCTCACAGTCCGGAGCCAGTTCACGGGCACTCTCCAGCACGGTCCTGGGCGTGCAGGGCCCGTCGGTGTTGAGGTCGACGAGGAGGGCACGGGGCGCGGTGAAGGCGGCGGCCAGCTCCTCGTGCGCGGCCAGCACGCGGCGGGCGAGCGGCAGCAGCCGCTCCCCGTCGGGGGTGAGCTCGACGGTGCGGGTGGTGCGGACGAACAGGGCGGCGCCCACCGCCTGTTCGAGGCGGCGGACGTCCCGGCTCAGGGCCTGCTGGGCGATGTAGAGGCGGGCGGCGGCGCGGGTGAAGTGCAGTTCCTCGGCGGCGGCGACGAAGCCGCGCAGCAGCCGGGGGTCCACGTCACGGGAATTCACCCCCGGAGACTAACAACGCGGGGGCGTGAATGGCTCCCGAACAGGTGTTGGACGGTGACGGGGACCGAACCGGAGGCTTCTCTCATGCCCTCCACCGCCACTGCCGCCGCGACCGCCGCCCGTACGCCGCGCAGGACCGCCGCCCTCGCATCCCACACGACCGCTGCCCGCACGTCCCGCCTGACCGTTGCCCGCACATCCCGCCTGACCGTTGCCCGCACGTCCCGCACGACCGCTGCCCCTGCGCCCCGCACGACATCCGCCCCTACCCCCCGCATGACCGTCACGGGCGGCACCCTCGTCATCACCGCCCCGGGCCCGGCTCCGGCCGCAGGCCCGGGGCCGGCCCCTTCCCCCCGCCGTGCCCCCGGGCCGTACCGCCGCCTGTTCGCCCTGCCCGGCACCCGTGCCTTCACCGCCGGGAACCTGCTCGCCCGACTCCCCATGGGCATGTTCGCGGTCAGCGCGGTCATGATGATCGCCGGGCAGCGCGGCTCGTACACCCTGGCCGGCGCGGTCACGGCGACCGGGATCGCCGCCACCGCGCTGGTCGCGCCGTGGACCGCCCGGCTGGTCGACCGCCACGGCCAGGCCCGGGTCGCCGTACCGGCCACCCTGATCGCGGTCCTCGGCTCCCTCTCCCTCATCGTGTGCGTCCGTACGCAGGCCCCCGCCTGGACCCTCTTCGCCTCGTACGCGGCCACCGCCACCACCCCCAACATCGGCGGCATGTCCCGCGCCCGCTGGACCCACCTGCTGCGCGACGCCCCGGCCGCCCACCACACGGCGATGTCCTTCGAGCAGGCCGCCGACGAGCTGTGCTTCATGCTCGGCCCGGTCCTGGCGGCCTTCCTGTGCACGGCGGTCTTCCCCGAGGCGGGCACCCTCACCGGCGCGGCCCTGTTCCTCACCGGCATGCTGCTCTTCACCGCCCAGCGCGCCACGGAGCCGCCGGTGGCCAGGGCCGCGAGGGCCCGCGGGGGCTCCCCCGTCCGCGCGCTGGGACCGCTGCTCGGCCTCTTCCTCACCCTGGGCCTGGTGTTCGGCTCGATGGAGGTCACCTCGATCGCCTACCTCGACGCCCACGGCCTGGGCGCCGGCTCCGGCCCGGTGCTCGCCCTCCAGGCGGCGGGCTCCTGCGCGGCCGGCCTGCTCTACGGCACCCTGCGGCCCCGCTCGCTGCGGGCCTGCGTGTGCGCCCTGGCCGCGCTGATGACCCTGCCGTGGGCCGCGGCGGCCACCGGCTCGGTCCCCGCCCTCGCCGCCGCCCTACTGCTGGCCGGCATGGCCACGGCCCCGACGATGGTCACCGCGATGTCCCGCGTACACGCCCGCACCCCCGAAGGCCGCCTCAACGAGGGCATGACCCTCGCGGTGACGGCCATCCTGGCGGGCATAGCGGCCGGCTCGGCCACGGCAGGCCCCACGATTGACCACCTCGGCCCCACGGCGGCCTACGCCCTCCCGGCCTTCGCCGCCCTCCTGGCCCTCCCGCTCGGCATGCGCGCCACTCCACCCAGAGTCGTACGAGATTCCGGTACCGATCCTGTACCGTAAACCCGTACAAGCGACAAAGGAGTGTGGAGCATGTCCATAAGCGCCAGCGAAGCACGGGCGAGCCTCTTCCCGCTCATCGAGCGAGTCAACACCGATCACGCCCCGGTGCGCATCACCTCTCGCAATGGCGACGCCGTCCTCATGTCCGCAGACGACTACGACTCCTGGCAGGAAACCGTCTATCTGCTGCGCTCCCCCGCCAACGCCCAGCGCCTGATGGAGGCCGTCGCCCGAGATCGGGCAGGCGCACCCACCGTCGCCAAGAGCATGGATGAACTCCGGGAGTTGGCAGGGGGCGAGGAGTGAGGAGCGTCCACTTCGACTCCGACGCCTGGGAGGACTTTCTCTTCTGGCTCGCCTCCGACCGCAAGATGGCCCGCAGAATCACCCGCCTGATCGGCGAGATCCAGCGAGACCCCTTCAACGGGATCGGCAAGCCCGAGCCGCTGAAGGGTGAGCTGTCGGGTTACTGGTCCCGCCGGATCGATGACGAGCACCGGCTCGTCTACCGGGCGGACGACAAGGAAGTGAAGATCCTCAAGGCCCGCTACCACTACTGACGGGGTACGACGAAGGCCCCGCAGCCGAGAGGCCGCGGGGCCTTTGCCCACATGGGATGAGTGGAGACGGCGGGAATCGAACCCGCCCACAAGCCCTACCGCCAGCAGGCCAGGGCGACATTCCCGCAGCTCAGGGCGCACAAGATGGCACGATCCGACACGATCCGACAGCATCCGGCACCCCTTGGTGCTCCCGCCGGGAGCACCGGCAGCGGCAGCACCGGACGGCCCACCTGTCGAGCGACTGCAAAGTGACTGCATTGACGCTAAAATGCAGTCATGACTGCATTCACGATCCGGGAAGTCCCCGATGACATCGCCCGCCGCATAAAGGTCCGCGCCGCCGAAGCCGGACAGTCCCTCCAGAGCTACCTGCTAAGCCTGGTCACCCGAGACGCCACCCAGCCCACGCTCGCCGAAATGGCCGACCGCGCCGAGCGCTATGCCACGGAGGACATCGACATCCAGGACGTCCTCGACGCCATCGACGCGGGCAGGGCGGGCCGTTGATCGTCGTGGACTCCTCCGCCCTGGTCCTGTTCCTCACGGACAGGGGCTCCCGGGGCGCCGCTGCCCGCCGGCGGATCGGCGAGGAAGACCTTCTCGCGGCTCCCTACCTGCTGGACACCGAGATCGCCTCCGCCCTTCTGGGCATGGCACGCGGCTCCAAAATCGCCCCCGAGAGCCTCGACGAGCACTTCAAGACCTACCAGGGGCTGCGCGTACAGCGGCACGAGACGGGCCCCCTGCTCCCCCGGATCCGAAAGCTGTACGCCAACCTCTCCGCCTACGGCGCCACGTACGTCGCCCTCGCCGAGGCACTGGGCGTCCCCCTGCTGACGGCGGACGTGCGCATCAAACGAGGCGTTCAGAAGCCGCGTTGCCGAATCGAGGTCATCACTGCCGACAGCGATCAGCCCCCGCACCCAGGCACCTGACACACCACGGTATCCATCACACTCCCTGAAGGGTGGTGCTCCCGTCGTGCTCCCACATGACGAAGGCCCCCTTACCTGGCGAGATTTTTCGCAGGTCAGGGGGCCTTCGCCCACATGGGATGAGTGGAGATGGCGGGAATCGAACCCGCGTCCAACGGTGCAGAAGCAGGGCTTCTCCGAGCGCAGTCCGCTGCGCTTTTCTCGGCCCCGGAGATCACACGGACAAGTCTCCGACGGGCTCAGTCACTGTTTGATTTCCCTCCAACCCCCGTGACCGGGGCTAGAGGTTTAGATCCCTTGTTGACGCCAGGATCCGGACCGGGACCACTTCCGGGCTGACGCTCCTCACAGAGGCTTCAGCTCACTGTTATTAGGCAGCGAGGGTGAAGCGGGAGTTATCGCTCTTGGAGTTGGCGATTATTTTTTGCGACATGTGGTTAGCGAGATCATTGCCGCTTCCTCGGCTCGCTTCCCCTGCATCGACATCCGCTGTCGAAACCGATCATCCCCATGTTTTTTTAACAAGCTGCTCCACCCCGGGGGGCGGTGCTGACGCCATCCTACGCGAAGTGGACCATCGCGTGCCAGGAGGTTAAACGGTGCCCCGCTGCTTGCGGCGGATGGCCGAGATCGCCCGGTTCGTCTCGCGGGTGTCCTGCTTCTCCCGCAGCGTCTGGCGCTTGTCGTACTCCTTCTTGCCCTTCGCCAGCGCGATCTCGACCTTCGCGCGGCCGTCCTTGAAGTACAGCGAGAGGGGCACGATCGTGTGACCCGACTCGTCCGCCTTGCGCTCCAGCTTGTCGATCTCCTCCCGGTGCATGAGGAGCTTCCGCTTGCGCCGGGCGCTGTGGTTGGTCCAGGTGCCCTGGCTGTACTCCGGCACGTGCACGTTGTACAGCCAGGCCTCGCGGCCCTCGACCGACACGAAGCCGTCCACCAGCGAGGCCCGGCCCTGGCGCAGGGACTTGACCTCGGTGCCCGTGAGCACGAGACCGCACTCGTAGGTGTCGATGATCGTGTAGTCGTGCCGCGCCTTCTTGTTCTGGGCGATCAGCTTGCGCCCTTTTTCCTTAGCCATAGTGCGGTCATTTTCGCACTACGGACCCACCCCGAGGCCACCCAATACCTGTGCGGCCCGCTCTTCGGCGCCCTCGCCCGCCGCCAGGTCGGGCGTGATCCCGCTCCCGTCCAGGCTGCGGCCGCCCGGAGTGCGGTAGGTGCCCACCGTCAGCTCGGCGACCGAGCCGTCCGGGAGCTCGGTCGGCATCTGCACCGAGCCCTTGCCGAAGGTCCGGCTGCCGACCGCGACCGCCCGGCCGCGGTCCTGCAGGGCGCCCGTCACCAGCTCGGCCGCGCTCATCGTGCCGCCGTCGACCAGGGCCACCAGCGGCCTGGCGGTGTCCCCGCCCGGGGCCGCGTAGAGGGCGCGCTGGTCGCCCCGTACGTCGTACGTCGCCACGAGCCCGCCGTCGAGGAAAGCGGAGGCCGCGGTCACCGCCTCGGTGACCAGCCCGCCCCGGTTGCCGCGCAGATCGAGCAGGAAACCGGCGCCCGCCGGGGCCGCGCGGACGGCGGCCTTGACCCGCTCGCCCGAGCCACGGGTGAAGGAGGCCACCTTGATGACGGTGATGCCGCCGGGGAGTTGCCGCACGGTCACCGGCTCGGTGCGCAGCTGCTCGCGGCGCAGGGTCTCGGTGAGGTCCGCGCCGTCGCGGCTGAGGCTCAGCACGACGGGGGTGCCGGCCTCGCCGCGCAGCAGGGAGATCACGTCGGGGACGGCCAGGCCGGTGACGGCGTGCCCGTCGACGCTGAGCAGCCGGTCCCCGGCGCGCAGGCCGGCCCGGGCCGCGGGGCTGTCGGGCTGGACCTTGTCGACCCTGATCATGCCGTCCCGGCCGCGCCCGGCCCAGAGCCCGACGCCGGTCCAGGCGCCGTCGAGGCCCTCGGCGAATGCGGCGTACTCGCCCTGGTCGTAGACGGTGCCCCAGCGGTCGCCGCTGCGGCTGACCACCTCCTGGGCAGCCTTCTTGCCCGACTTCCCCTCGGCGACGGCCTCGGCGGCGGCGCGGGCCACGGCCTCCCGGTCGGCGGTGCCGGCCGCTCGGGCCGCTTCGGGCGCGGTGGCCCCCGTAGGGGCGGAGAGCGCGGCGGCCGCGGCGTCCTCGCGGTCCCAGCAGCCCATGGTCCCGGCGGTGCCCACGGCCGCGAGGAAGGCCAACGTCAAAACGGCCCCGCGACGCAGGTCGCGGGGCCGGTGACAGAAAGCGGGCAGACCCAGCATGGCGCCGAGTCTAGGACAAGCCCCGCGCCGGCATGGAGGGTTGGCCGGACCGCTCGCGGGGCGCTTGTCACACCTTCAGGTACTTGCGCAGGGCGAGGAAGGCGGCCATGGAGGGCATCAGGAGGCCGATGAAGAGGACGAACGGCAGCTTGCCGATGACCGAGCCCCAGCCCATGAAGTCGATGATCTGGATCTTGTCGCGCAGGCCGACGCCGTGGTCGATCACGAAGTACTGGCCGGAGACGAGCATGGCGCACGCGAAGACCGCGCCGATGAGCCCCGCGACGGCGGCCTCCATGATGAAGGGCACCTGGATGTAGAAGCTGGAGGCACCCACCAGCCGCATGATCCCGGTCTCCCGCCTGCGGCTGAACGCCGAGACGCGCACCGTGTTGACGATCAGCAGCAGGGCCACGATCAGCATGATCAGCATGATGCCGAGCGCCGCGTAGTTCAGGTAGTTCAGGATCTTGAAGAGCTCGTCGATGGTCTGGCGCTGGTCGTCGACGGTGTAGATGCCGTCACGGCCGGTGAAGGCCGAGGTGACGCTCTTGTACTTCTCCGGGTTCTTGAGCTTGACCCGGAAGGACTCCTGCATCTGGTCCGGGGTGATGGAGGAGGCCAGGGCGGTGTGGCCGTACTGCTCCTGGTAGTGCTTGTACGCCTCGTCCGCCGATTCGTAGGCGACGGACTCGACCAGGGACATCCCCTTCAGCTCGGTCTCGATCTGCTTCTTCTGCTCCTCGGTCACCGCGCCCTTGCCGCACGCGGCGCCCACGCCCGTACCGCCCGACTTCGCGGCGGCCTCGCCGGCGTCCTGGGCGTCCTGCTTGTTGCAGAGGTAGATCGAGACGTTGGCCTTGTCGTACCAGTAGCCCTTCATGCTGCTCACCTGCTCGCGCATGAGCAGGGAGCCGCCGAACAGGGCCAGGGACAGGGCCACGGAGATGATGACCGCGAAGGTCATGGTGAGATTGCGGCGGAGACCGACGCCGATCTCCGACATGACGAACTGGGCGCGCATTGCGTCTCAGGGACCTTTCAGTGCTGGTAGCCGTAGACGCCGCGCGACTGGTCGCGCACGAGACGGCCCTGTTCGAGTTCGATGACGCGCTTGCGCATCTGGTCCACGATCTGCTGGTCGTGCGTCGCCATGATGACGGTGGTGCCGGTCCGGTTGATCCGGTCCAGCAGCTTCATGATGCCGACGGAGGTCTGCGGGTCGAGGTTGCCGGTGGGCTCGTCCGCGATCAGCAGGGCGGGACGGTTGACGAAGGCGCGGGCGATGGCCACGCGCTGCTGCTCACCGCCGGAGAGCTCGCCGGGCATCCGGTCCTCCTTCCCGCCGAGGCCGACGAGTTCGAGGACCTGCGGGACGGCCTTGCGGATCTCGCCGCGCGGCTTTCCGATGACCTCCTGCGCGAAGGCAACGTTTTCGGCCACCGTCTTGTTGGGCAGGAGTCGGAAGTCCTGGAACACGGTCCCCAGCTGGCGGCGCATCTGCGGCACCTTCCAGTTGGAGAGCTTGGCGAGGTCCTTGCCCAGGACGTGCACCTGGCCGTGGCTCGCCCGCTCCTCGCGCAGGATGAGCCGCAGGAAAGTGGACTTGCCGGAGCCGGAGGAGCCGACCAGGAAGACGAACTCGCCCTTCGAGATGTCGAGGGAGACGTCTCTGAGTGCGGGACGGTTCTGCTTCGGGTAGGACTTGGAGACGCTGTCGAATCGGATCACGGGTGCACCACGGTCGCCGGGAGTAGGTGTGCGTGACCATACGCGAACGGGCGCGAGGTGTGGACCCGGCATCCGGACTTGCCCCATTTATCCCCTGGTCCCGGACGGTACGGGGTGTGATTGAGCGGACGGGCCGCGCCGAACCCCGTCGAAGCTGGCACAGTGGTAGGGGGAACGGTCTCGTTCCCTGCCGCGTTGTATTGGATGTCGCAGCGAGATGGGGACGAGAGGAGGAGCACATGACATATGACCGGCTCGTGTGCGCGAACTGCGCCGCACCCGTAAGCCAGGGCCGCTGCCCTGTGTGCCGGGCGAACCGGGAGCGCCTCCAGCAGGAGGGCCCCTTCTCCGGCCTGAACCCCGTGGCGCTGATCGCGCTCATGGTGATCCTCGTGGCAGCTCTGGTACTGGTGGCACAGCAGACCGCGTAGCCGCGTACCACGTACCGATCACACGCACGGGGAAGGGCCCGGACACCGTCGGTGTCCGGGCCCTTCCTCACGCACGCGGGTTACGCGGTCTGCTCCTGCTGCTTGCGCCAGCGGATGCCGGCCTCCAGGAAGCCGTCGATCTCGCCGTCGAGCACCGCCTGCGGGTTGCCGACCTCGAACTCCGTCCGCAGGTCCTTGACCATCTGGTACGGGTGCAGGACGTAGGAGCGCATCTGGTTGCCCCAGGAGCTGCCGCCGTCCTTGAGGGCGTCCATCTTGGCCTGCTCCTCCTGGCGGCGCCGCTCCAGCAGCTTGGCCTGGAGCACGTTCATCGCGCTGGCCTTGTTCTGGATCTGCGAGCGCTCGTTCTGGCAGGAGACCACGATGCCGGTCGGGATGTGCGTGATGCGCACCGCCGAGTCGGTGGTGTTGACGCCCTGGCCGCCGGGACCGGAGGCGCGGTAGACGTCCACGCGCAGCTCGGACTCGTCGATCTCGACGTGGTCGCTGGTCTCGACGACCGGCAGCACCTCGACGCCCGCGAAGGAGGTCTGGCGGCGGCCCTGGTTGTCGAAGGGGGAGATGCGCACGAGGCGGTGCGTGCCCTGCTCGACGGAGAGGGTGCCGTAGGCGTACGGGGCCTTGACCACGAAGGTGGTCGACTTGATGCCGGCCTCTTCCGCGTACGAGGTCTCGTAGACCTCGGTCGCGTAGCCGTGGCGCTCGGCCCAGCGCAGGTACATGCGCTGGAGGCGCTCGGCGAAGTCGGAGGCGTCGACGCCGCCGGCCTCGGCGCGGATGTTGACCAGGGCCTCGCGCTCGGCGTACTCGCCGGAGAGCAGGGTCCGGACCTCCATCTCGTCCAGCGCCTTGCGGACGGCGACCAGCTCGGCCTCCGCCTCGGCCAGGGTGTCCGCGTCCTCCATCTCCTGGGCCAGCTCGAAGAGGACCGCGAGGTCGTCGATGCGGCCGCGCAGGCTCTCGGTCTTGCGGACCTCGGCCTGGAGGTGCGAAAGCTTGCTCGTGATCTTCTGAGCGGCGTCCGGGTCGTCCCACAGGGACGGCGCGGCGGCCTGCTCCTCGAGCACGGCGATATCTGCCCTCAGCTTCTCGAGGTCCAGGACGGCCTCGATCGACCCCATGGTCGAGGAGAGGGACTTCAGCTCTTCGGAAACATCGACGACTGCCACGGGTCCAGCGTAGCCGGTCCCCGGGCCAGGCCGTCCGGGCAGGCCGATTCACCCGTACTGACGGACGCTCGCACGGGCGTACGCTCACGGTATGACCGTTCACCTCGTCACGCGCCTCGTGAAGCGCCGCCATGTGGACCACATGCGTGTCACGACGACGAGCTGTCAGCCGCCGGACCGTCCCCAAGCCTGATCCACACCGATCCGACTTGGTCCTGTACGCGGCTCACGCGGTCCCGGCGCCAACCCTGCCGGCGGCCCACCCCACCCGCGGCCCCCGCCACCTCTGGGGAACAGGACCCCGTGACATCCCGAAACGGAGCCGTCATGCCGTCCGCGCACACCGAGCCCACCCTCCCCGTCCTGGACCTCTCCCAGGCCGACGACCCGGTCCAGCGGGCCGGCTTCCTGAAGCAGCTGCACGCAGCGGCCAGGGACACCGGATTCCTGCACCTCACCGGGCACGGCGTCACCGCCGCCGAAAGCGCCCGCATCCTGGACCTGACCAGGGCTTTCTTCGCGCTCCCGGAGGCCGACCGGCTCGCCGTGAGCAATCTGAACTCCCCGCACTTCCGTGGCTACACGCGCATCGGCCACGAGCTGACCGGAGGGGCCTCGGACTGGCGGGACCAGCTTGACGTCGGGGCGGAGCGGCCGGCACCGGTGGTGGGCCCGGACGACCCGCCGTACCTGTGGCTGGAGGGCCCGAACCAGTGGCCGGCCGCGCTGCCGGAGCTCCGTACGGCGGTCCTGGACTGGCAGTCCCGCCTGGCCGGGGTGGCCCACCGGCTCCTCCGGGAGCTCCTGACCTCGATCGGCGCCCCCTCGGACTTCTTCGACGCGGCCTTCGCGGACCGCCCCCACCTGCACACCAAGCTGATCCGCTACCCGGGATCGGCGCCGTCGGGCGCGGACCAGGGCGTCGGCGCGCACAAGGACTACGGCTTCCTGACCCTGCTGCTCCAGGACTCGGTGGGCGGCCTGCAGGTGGTCCGCGACGGCGGCTACGTGGACATCCCGCCCCTCCCCGGCGCCTTCGTCGTGAACCTGGGCGAGCTGCTGGAGATCGCGACGGAGGGCTACCTGACGGCGACGGACCACCGGGTGGTCAGCCCGCCGGGTGCGGTGGAGCGGTACTCGGTGCCGTTCTTCTACAACCCCCGGCTCGACGCGGTCGTCGAGACGGTCCCGGGCGACTACCTCCGGCATGCGCCGGGGGTCGCCCATGACGCGTCGAACCCCCTCCACGCGGAGTACGGCCGCAATGAGCTCAAGGGCTGGGTCCGCGCCCACCCGGCGGTGGCCCGCCGCTGGCACCCGGAACTCATCGCCGCGTAGGGGGGCGGGCGCGAGCCCCGGGAGCGGCGCGCGGGGGCAGCCCTACGGCTTGGCGGGGGCCGAGTGTTTGCCGTCCTGGGGTGGGGGCGGGGAGTCGTCGCCGGATGCGGCGAACCACGTGCCCAGGCCGATCGCGGCCGCCAGGGCCACCGCCGAGACGCTGAGCACGAGCCGCCGCTTGCGGGCCGCCTCCGCCCGGTGCCGGGCGGAGCCGGGCCGGTGGCCCCCGGCCGGGCGGGGGACCCGGGCCGTGCCCAGCGCGCCGCCCGCCAGCTCGTCCGGCCCGGGCACCCGCATCGAGGTGTGGGTGTCCCGGTTGGAGTCCGTCGCGGAGCCGGGGACGAGCGGGACCACGCCCCGCCGCCGTACCGGATCCGCGGCGGGCTCGTCCGAAGGACCCGGCTCCGGCTCCGGTTCGTCCGGCTCGTCCACGTCCAGCGGCGGCATCCCGGCCAGCAGCGGCAGCAGGTCCCGCAGGCGGACCGAGAGCTCCGAGGCCCGCAGCCGGGACGCCGGGGCCTTCGCCAGGCACTGCACGATCAGCTGCCACAGCTCGTCGGGGATCCCGGGCAGCGGAACGACCGTCTCCGTCACGTGCCGCCGCAGGACGGCACCCGGGTGCCCCCCGCCGAAGGGGGTGAAACCGGCCAGCAGCTCGTACAGGACCGTGGCCAGCGCGTATATGTCGACCGCCGCCCGCGGGGGCAGGCCTTCCACGATCTCCGGAGCCAGGTAGTCCGGGGTCCCGATGATGCGGGTGGTCGGGGCCGCGGCCCGGCCCGCCGAGGCCCGCTTCGGGGTGTCGATCAGCTTGGCCACGCCGAAGTCGGTCAGCAGCGCCGGATGCGCGCCGCCCGGCCCGAGCGGCCCCTGCATGTCCAGCAGGACGTTCTCCGGCTTGACGTCCCGGTGGACCACCCCCGCCGCGTGCGCCGCCGCCAGCGCGTCGGCCACGTCCGCGACGATGGCCACGGCCGCCTCGGGGGCCAGCCGGCGCTCGCGGTCGAGGCGCGTGCGCAGGTCCGTACCGCGTACGAGGTCCATGACGAGGGCGAGGTCGTTGCCGTCGACGACGAGGTCGCGGACGGAGACCACGTGCGGATGGTCCAGGCCGAGCAGCGCGCTGCGCTCCTGGACGAAGCGTCCGACCAGCTCCTGGTCGCACGCGAGGTCCTCGCGCAGCAGCTTGACGGCGACGGGCCCGTCCGGCCCCTCGCCCAGCCACACCGTGCCCGCGCTGCCGCGCCCCAGGATCTGGTGCGCGGTGTACCGGCTGCCGATCTTCCGTGCCACGACTGCTCCCTCAGCGGCTGGCCTACGCCCCAAAGCTACGCGGCCGGGTGGGGGTTGGAGGCCAGCAGGGGGCCGGATTCGTGGTGACCTTCACTTCTGCGGGCGAAAACCTGCCCTGGAAGTCGACAAATCCACGAACTCGGCGCTACAGGGGTCCGGTCAGGGCTTGTTGGGCCCCGAGCCCGCGGAGCCCGCCGCGTCCCCGATGGCGCCGATCCAGTCGACGATGTCGGAGCCCCAGGTCCACAGCTGGTCCCACCAGCTCTTGCCGGTGCCGATCCACTCCGGGAGCGGGGTCAGCTTCCAGATGAGCCAGCCGGCCACGAAGAAGATCAGGATCATGACCAGGCAGCCCTTGAGGCAGCCGAGGCCGGGGATCCGCACCGGGTTGGCGCTGCGGCGGCGGGGCTCGCGCGGCTCGCGCGGGGCCTGCTGCCGGGGCGGCGGACCCTGGGGGGGCTGCTGCCGGGGCGCCTGAGGCTGTCCCCCTGGGCCTTGCGGCCCGGGAGGTGCCCCCAGGTAGGGCTGGGGCTGGTGCTGCTGCGGCTGGTACTGCTGGGGCGGCGGCGCGTACTGCTGCTGCGGCGGCTGCCGGTACTGCGGCTGCTGCTGGTACTGCTGCGGCGGACCCTGCCGGTACTGCTGCGGAGGCGGCTGCTGCGGCTGGTACTGCGGCGGCGGGGGCGCCTGGCGCTGCGGGCGGCGGCGCAGCGGGTCCTCGCTCGGGTCGAGGTACTGCATCTGCGTCTGCTCGTTGCGGTCGCGGGCGGCGGCCATCTGCGACTGCCACGGGTGCGGCTGGTCGGGGCGCTCCACCGGCGGCATGACCGAGGTCGGGTCGGCCCCGGCGGGGCCGGTGCTCGGCAGCACGGAGGTGGCGTCGTTCGCGCCGACCGGCGGCATGACGCTGGTCATGGCGTTCGGGTCGTAGGCGCCCATGGGCGAGGCGACGCCCCCGCCGCCGGGCAGGACCTGGGTGGCGTCCGCGGGCCCCGGGGTGACGGGGACGGGCGCGGGCGAGGGGTCGGGAGCGAGCAGCGCGCCGACGCCGAGGGCGGCCTCCACCTCGGAGGGGGCGCTGTGCACGCCGATGCCGGAGGCGACCACGCGCAGGCCGCGGGCCAGGCTCTCGGCGCTGGGGCGCTCGTTCGGCTCCTTGCGCAGGCACCGCTCGATGACGGTCCACAGCGCCTCGGGCACGGTCGGGGGGCGCTGCGGGTCCTCGCTGAGGTGGCGGTGGAGGACTTCGAGCGCCGTGCCGCCGGCGAAGGGCGGGCGGCCGGTGAGGAGCTCGTACAGCAGGATGCCGGCGCCGTAGATGTCGACGGCGGAGGTCTGCGGGCGGCCCTCGGCGGACTCGGGGGCCACGTAGGCCGGGGTGCCGACGAACTCGTGGGTGCGGGTCAGGCCCGGGGAGTCCGCGAGGCGGGCGATGCCGAAGTCGGTCAGCATCGGCTTCATCTGGCCGCCGCGCTCGTCCACCAGCACGTTGGCGGGCTTCAGGTCGCGGTGGACGACGCCGTCGGCGTGGCTGGCGGCGAGCGCGTCCGCGATCTGGGCGGTGAGCAGGGCCGCCGCGACCGGGGTGAAGGGGCCGTTCTCGCGGAGGTACTTGTGCAGGTCCGGGCCGTCGATCAGGTCCATGACGAGGGCGAGGAGGTCGCCCTCGACGACGAGGTCGCGGGTGCGGACGATGTTGGGGTGCGTCAGGCGCAGCAGGACCGAGCGCTCGCGCAGGAAGCGCATGACGATGTCCGCGTCCTGGGCCAGCTCCTCCTTGAGGACCTTGATGGCCACGGTCTCGCCGGGCTGTCCGGCGACGGCCGCCTCGGCGCCGGCGGTCTCCCTCTGGCGGGCACGCCAGACAGTGCCCGTGGCGCCGCGCCCGAGCGGCTCCTCGAGCAGATATTTGCTGCCGACTGGCCGCACGTCTCGCGCTCCCCTGCTGTTGTCTGCTGTCCGGCCCACTTTAGGGGGTGTCCCTGTGGAAGACGCCGGGTACCGAAGGTTGGTTGCCGCACATATGTACGAAGGGTGATGTTTGGGGGGTATGCCGGGGGCGATTTTCCTCTGCTTTCCTCGCCTCCGTGCCGGTCCGCGACCGATCAAGATCATTTGTTGGCGGGTGCCGGGCGTGTTGTCGGCGGCAGGTGCGAGGATGCACCCGTACGGAACGGCACGGGACGGGAGCCCCGCCTTCCGGCAGACCTGACCGGACGACGCGTCCGTGCCGGGTGGGGGGTGTGAGCGGGCAGCCATGTCCGTGTACTTCCCCTGCCGGGCGCACACACCGCGCACCGCGCAGAAGGGACCGCTGACGGCGATGCAGATCCGGCTGACCGTCCTTGGGTCGCGCAGCGGCCACCAGACCGCGACCGCACCCGTGAGCTGTGACGTACTCGTCACCGCGCCCGCCGGGACCGCGCTGGCCGCGGTCGCCTCCGGGCTCGCGGCGACCGTCGGCGGGCCCGATACGGGGGGCACGGTCATCCTCTACGCCGGAGCCGAGCGGCTCGACCCCCAGCGGCGGGTGCTGGGGGAGCCGCCGCTCGTGGACGGGGCGGTGCTCGCGCTGCACGGGCCGGTGCCGGACGTCCTGCCGGAGGAGGGCCTCGGCGCGCCCCAGCTGCACGTGGTGTCCGGGCCGGACGCGGGCGGGGTGCACCTGCTGCACAGCGGGCAGATCCGGGTCGGCCGGTCCGCCGACGCCGATGTCCCGCTGGACGACCCCGACGTGTCGCGGCTGCACTGCGCGGTGACGGTACTCGGGGACGGGCGGGTGGCGGTGGCCGACCTTGAGTCGACGAACGGCACCACGCTGGACGGCGCCCCGGTGGGCCCCCAGCCGGTGGCTCTGCCGCCGGGGGCGCTGCTGCGGGTGGGGGAGTCCACGCTGCGGCTCGCCCCGGCGGGCACGGGCGCCGCTCCCCTGCCGGTGTCCTCGGACCTGGAGGGCCACCTCGCGCTCCCGCGGCCCGCCCCTGCCGCGGCCTCCGGCCCGGCACCGGCCGCCTCCGGCGGGGGCCTCGGCTCGGCGCCGGGCACCTCCGGCGGTGAATACGGCTCCGGCCCGGCCGGGGGCACCTCCGGCGCGGGACACAGCTCCGGCTCGGCGCCGGGCGCCTCCGGCGCGGGCTGGGGGCCCGGGAGCGGGCTTGAGCACGGCGCGGATGCGCGGGGCGCGGGCGCGCACGGCGGGGCGGGCTCGGCCGCGGGCAGCGGCAGCGGCAGCGGCGAACCGCACGGTGCCTTCCCCCACCCCGCCCCTTCCCCAAACGGGGGCTCCGCCCCCGACCCCGACCACGCGGGCCGGGACGGCGGAGCCGGGCGGCGGAAGGGCATCGGTGCCTGGGCCCGGAAGTGGGTGCGGGGGGAGGAGGTCGCGGAGGCGGTGGCCGAGCCGGCCGCCGCCGTCGCGGCAGTGCCCGATCCGGATGATCCCGCCGCGCTGCTGCTGGCCGCGCTGGGGCCCACCGGTCGGCTGTGGTCGCGCACCCCCGGGCACCCCGCCCTGCTGGAGCTGGGGCTCGGCGCCGGCAGCCGGGTCGCGCTGCGCGCCGTCGGCGCCCTCGGCATCGCGGGCCCCCGGCCCCGCCTCACCGGGGTGGCCCGCTGGGCCGTCTCCCAGCTCGCGGCCCTGCACGCCCCGGGGCAGCTGGAGATCGTGCTCGTCTCCACCGACCGGGCCCGCCCCCTCGCCGACCGCCGCCGCGACTGGGGCTGGCTCGGCTGGCTGCCCCACGTACGCCCCGGGCACGGGCAGGACTGCCGGCTGCTCCTCGCGTACGACCGCGACCAGGCCGCCGCCCGCACCGGTGAGCTGACCCGGCGCCTCGACGACAGCCCGCTCGGCGCGCAGTGGGCCGCCGCCGACGCCGAGCAGGTGCGGCAGGCCGCCGACGCGTACGAAGGCCCGTACACGCTCGTCGTCGTCGACGGCGACCCCGGCGCGGGCGCCCTGCGCGACATCACCGGGCGGCTTGCCTCGCACGGCCCGGCCGCCGGCATCCACGTGCTGGCGCTCGCCGAGGCGCCGGCCGCCACGGCCGCCTCCCCCGTCTCCGAGACGTACGAGGCGGCCTGCGCGAGCAGCCCCGCCTTCCGGGACTGCGCCTCCGTCGCCCTGCTGAGCGGGGACGTGGCCACGGCCGTACGGACCTTCGCGGTCCGCAGCGGCCGCCCCGCCCCGGTCGGCGACACCGCCACCGCCGACGCCGTCTCCGCGGCCTGGGCCGAGCGGTTCGCCCGGGCACTGGCGCCGCTGCGCGCCGACGGCGGCCCCGCCGAGTCCTACCGGCCCGCCGCCGCCACCCTGCCCGCCACGGCCCGGCTGCTGGACGAGCTCGGGCTGGCCCGGGCCACCCCGGCCTCCCTGATGGCCCGTTGGGCCGCCGCCACCGACCACGGGCAGGGCGTGGGCGGCCTGGCCGAGATCGTGCTCGGCAGCGGTCGGCGCGGCCCGGTCGGCGCCGAGCTGGTCCACGACGGCCCGCACCTGCTCATCGAGGGACCCGCCGGCAGCGGCCGCACCGAGCTGCTGCGCTCGGTCGCCGCCTCCCTGTCCGCGGCCGCCCGGCCCGACCGGCTCGGGCTGGTCCTCCTCGACGGGGCCGGCGGCGAGCGCGGCGACGGGCTGCTGCCCTGCACCGAACTCCCGCACGTCTCCGCCCACCTGGTGGCCTCCGATCCGCTGCGCATGCGGGAGTTCGCCCAGGCCCTGGGCGCCGAGCTCAAGCGCCGCCACGAACTCCTCGACGGTGTGCCCTTCTCCGAATGGCACGCCGGGCGCGAGCTGTCCGACCGGATGGTCTCGCCCCGACAGCCCTCCCCCGGCGAGCTGCTCGGCGACCTCGACCCCATGCGCTCCGGAACGCTGCGGCTGCGCGCGTCGCTGTCGACGGGCGCCCGGTCCGATCCGGCGGGGGCCAGTCCGCTGCCCCGACTGGTGGTGCTGGTCGACGACTTCGACGCGCTGGTCGCGCCCGGTCTCGGCAGTACGGGCCGGCCCGCCGCCGGTTCGGTGGTCCGGATCCTGGAGGCGGTGGCCCGCGAGGGCGCCCGGCTCGGCGTGCACCTGGTGGCGACCACCGCCCGCCCGGACCGGACGGCCGACACCGGACCGGACCGGCTGGCGACCCTGCGCGTGGAGCTGGACGCCCCCGACCAGCCGGGCCCGGGCCGCGGCCTGCTCCGGTACGCGGACGGCCGGACGGTGCCGTTCCAGGCGGGCCGGGTCACCGGCCGGATCCCGCGGACGGCGACCCAGAGGCCGACCGTGGTCCCGGTGGAGTGGGAGCGGATGGGCGATCCGCCGGCCCGCCGCCCGGTACGTGAGCTGGGCAACGGGCCGACCGACCTCGCGCTGCTGGCCAGCGCCCTGGACCGGGCCTCGCACCTGGTCTCGGCGATACCCGTGCTGTTCCCGCCCGCGCCGTAACCCCCCGCCGCGCCCCCGCGAGGCGGTATTGCGGGGGCGCGCGGGTCGGCGTAGACCTTGTGGTCCGGGACACACCACGGGCATCGGGGGCACAGCCATGCGCAGGCACGGAACGAGCCGTACGACACTCAGCTGGGCGGCGCTCGCGGCGGCGGGCACCCTCGTCCTCACCGCGTGCGGCGGGGAAGGCGAGGCGAAGCAGCCGACCGACGGCGGCACGGCCCCGGCCTCGGCCCCGGAGCTGGCGTTACCGCAGCTGACCGGCGAGAAGCTGGAGGTCTCGGCGGTCTGGACGGGCCCCGAGCAGCAGAACTTCACCAAGGTCCTGAAGGAGTTCGAGAAGCGGACGGGCGCCTCCGTCACCTTCGTACCGGCCCAGGACCCGATCGTCACCTTCCTCGGTTCGAAGATCGCGGGCGGGCAGCCGCCGGACGTGGCGCTGCTCCCGCAGGTCGGGGCGCTGGTCTCGGCGGTGCAGAACAAGTGGGCGCAGCCGGTCGGCCCGGAGGCCCAGGCGCAGCTCGACAAGAACTACTCGGCGGGCTGGAAGAAGCTCGGCGCGGTCGACGGCACCCAGTACGGCGTCTACTACAAGGCCGCCAACAAGTCGCTGATCTGGTACAACGCGAAGGCCTTCGAGGCGGCCGGGGTCAAACCCCCGACCACCTGGAAGGAGCTGATCACCGCGGCGGACACCCTCTCGGCCTCCGGCACTCCGGCCGTCTCGGTGGCGGGCGCGGACGGCTGGACCCTCACCGACTGGTTCGAGAACGTCTACCTCTCCCAGGCCGGCCCGGAGAAGTACGACCAGTTGGCCAAGCATCAGATCAAGTGGACGGACGACAGCGTCAAGCAGGCCCTGACCACGCTGGCCGAGCTGTTCGGGCGCAAGGACTTCCTGGCGGGCGGGCCCAGCGGGGCCCTGGCCACCGAGTTCCCGAAGTCGGTGACGCAGACCTTCACCGGCGGGGACCGGCCGGCGGCCGCGATGGTCTACGAGGGCGACTTCGTGGCGGTCAACATCGCGCAGACGGAGGCGAAGGTCGGCAAGGACGCCCTGGTCTTCCCCTTCCCGGCGGTCGGGGCCAAGGCGCCGGTGGTCTCGGGCGGTGACGTGGCGGTCGCGCTGAAGCCGTCGAAGGGCGCGCAGGCGCTGCTGACCTTCCTGGCGTCGCCGGGAGCGGCCGAGATCCAGGCCCGCGAGGGCGGTTTCGTCTCCCCGAACAAGGCGGTCGACCCGTCCGCGTACCCGAACGACATCCAGCGGGGCATCGCCAAGGCGCTGATCGCGGCGGGCGACGACTTCCGCTTCGACATGTCGGACCAGGCTCCGGCGGCCTTCGGCGGGACCCCGGGCGCGGGCGAGTGGAAGGCGCTCCAGGACTTCCTGGCGAACCCGTCGGACGTGGCGGGCGCCCAGGCGAAACTGGAGGCGGACGCGGCCAAGGCCTACGAGAACTAGCCCCGTGACGGCCACGGCCACCCGCCCCGGCAGGGGGCGGACCGCGCGCTCGGCGGAGGCCCGGCGCCGCCGCCTGATCGCGGCGGCGTTCCTCCTGCCGGCCCTCGTGCTGCTCGGCGCGCTCGTCGTGCATCCGATCGGGTACTCGGTCTACCGCAGCTTCTTCGACCGGTCGGGCGGCACCTTCGTCGGCGCCGGCAACTACCGGCAGATCCTGAGCGACGAGACCATCCGTACGGCCCTGAAGAACACGGCGGTGTGGGTGGTCCTGGCGCCCACCACCGCCACCGCCCTCGGCCTGATCTTCGCGGTGCTCACCGAACGGGTGCGCTGGGGAACGGCGTTCAAGCTCCTCGTCTTCATGCCGATGGCGATCTCGATGCTCGCGGCTGGCATCATCTTCCGCCTCGTCTACGACCACGACCCCGACCGGGGCGTCGCCAACGCGGTCTGGGTCGGGGTGCACGACACCTTCGCGGAGTCCTCGGCCTTCCCCAAGGCCCGCCCGGGCCGGGACTCGCCGCTGGAGGACGCGGGCGGGGGCGCCTTCGTGACCCGTGTTCCCGTACGGGCGGGCGTGCCGGCGCTGCTCCCGCTGGTCGGGGTGGCCCCGGAGGCGCTGCCGGAGGGGACCCGCACGGCCGGGAACTCCGCTCCCGAGCCGGGGAAGGTCACCGGCACCGTCTGGCAGGACTTCACCCGGGGCGGGGGCGGCCGGGTGAACGTGGTGGACCCCACGGAGTCGGGCTTCTCCGGGATGCGGATCGAGGCGGTCAAGGACGGCAGGGTGGTGGCCTCGGCCCGGGCCCGCGCCGACGGCACCTTCACCCTGCCCGCGGCGGCCGACGGGGCGCGGCTGCGGCTGCCCGCGTCGAACTTCCGGGAGGCGTACGCGGGCGTGGAGTGGCTCGGCCCGACGCTCGTCACCCCGGCGGTCATCGGGGCGTACGTATGGATGTGGGCCGGTTTCGCGATGGTGCTGATCGGGGCGGGGCTGGCGGCCGTACCGCGGGAGCTGCTGGAGGCGGCGCGGGTGGACGGGGCGAACGAGTGGCAGGTGTTCCGCCGGATCACCGTGCCGGTGCTCGCGCCCGTGCTGGTGGTCGTCCTCGTCACGCTCGTCATCAACGTGATGAAGATCTTCGACCTGGTCTTCGTGATCGCGCCGGGCGCGGTCCAGGACGACGCGAACGTGCTCGCGCTCCAGCTGTACCGGACCTCCTTCGGCACGGACGCCGACCCCGGCCTGGGCAGCGCCATCGCCGTCCTCCTCCTGGTCCTGGTGATCCCGGTGATGCTGGTGAACATCCGCCGCCTCCGAAAGGAAGGCTCCCGATGACCGAGCCCGACCCGGCGGCAGCCAACCGGCCCGCGGCCGAAGCGGCGGAAGCCGAACCCGCCGTGGCCGAACCGGCGGCAGCCGAGCCGACGGCAGCCGAAGCCACGGCGCCCGAGCCGACGGCAGCCGAAGCCACGGCGCCCGAGCCGGGCGCAGCCCAACCGGCCGCAGCCGAGCCGGCGCCGGCTGGCCGGGCCGGGGGCCGCCCCCCGGCCGCCGCGCCCGCCGCAGGCGGCACCTCCGGCGGCCTGGTGGCGCGGCTCTCCGGCGGAGCCTTACGGCTCTTCCTGGTCGGCGCCGCGCTCTTCTGGCTGCTGCCCACGCTCGGACTGCTCGTCTCCTCCTTCCTCTCCCCCACCGACCTCAACAAGGGCGGCTGGTGGCAGGTCCTCACCGCACCCTCCCGGCTGACCGCCGGCAACTACGAGCGGCTGCTGGCCAACGACACGATCACCGGCTCGCTCCTGAGCACCATCGCGATCGCCGTACCGGCCACCCTGCTCGTGGTGACCCTCGGCGCCTTCGCCGGATACGCCTTCGCCTGGCTGGAGTTCCCCGGACGGAACTGGCTCTTCCTCGTCGTCGTCGGGCTGCTCGTCGTCCCCGTACAGGTGGCGCTGATCCCCGTCTCCGAACTCTTCGGCTCCATCGGGCTGTTCGAGACCACCGCGGGCGTGGTCCTCTTCCACACCGCCTTCGGGCTGCCCTTCGCCGTGTTCCTGCTGCGCAACTTCTTCGCGGAGATCCCGCGCGAGCTGCTGGAGGCGGCCCGCCTCGACGGCGCGGGCGAACTCCGGCTGTTCGCCCGGGTGGTGCTCCCGCTGGGCGGCCCGGCACTCGCCTCGCTCGGCATCTTCCAGTTCCTCTGGGTCTGGAACGACATGCTGGTCGCGCTCGTCTTCGCGGACTCGGCGCACCCGCCCGTCACCGTCGCGCTCCAGCAGCAGGTCCGCCAGTTCGGCAACAACATCGACGTGCTCGCGCCCGGCGCCTTCCTGTCGATGGTGGTCCCGCTCGTCGTCTTCTTCGCCTTCCAGCGGCAGTTCGTCTCGGGGGTGATGGCGGGCGCCATCAAGTGACCGACGAGCGACCCGACATGCGGTGTTGACGCTGAGTAACCCGAATGCCACACGCTGCGTAACCCGAACACCACGCCGGAGGTTGCTGGGCAATATGCCCGCCCGCCGACCCCTGGATGTGCCGTGCCCCGGTTCAGCGTCATCGTGCCCGCGTACAAGGTCCAGGCGTACCTCCAGGAGAGTCTGGACTCGGTCCTGACGCAGTCGTACCCCGATCTGGAACTGATCGCGGTCGACGACGCCTCCCCGGACGCCTGCGGCTCGATCATCGACGAGTACGCGGCGCGGGACTCCCGGGTCACCGCCGTGCACCTGGCGGACAACCTCGGCCTGGGCCCGGCCCGCAACGCGGGTCTGGCCCGGGCCACGGGCGACTACCTGGTCTTCCTCGACGGCGACGACACCCTCGCCCCCGGCGCCCTGCAGGCCATCACCGACCGCCTGAAGGCCACCGGCTCCCCCGACGTCCTCGTCTACGACTACGCCCGTACCTTCTGGACCGGCGAACTGGTCCGCAACAGCCTCTCCCACCACCTCTCCGAGGAAGGCCCGGCCAGCTTCCGCCTCGCCGACCGCCCCTCCCTGCTCGGCATGCTGATGGTGGTGTGGAACAAGGCGTACCGCCGCGAGTACGTGGAGCGCGAGGGCCTCGAATTCCCGCCCGGGCTCTACGAGGACACCCCCTGGACCTATCCGGCCCTGCTGGCCGCGGAGTCCGTCGCCGTCCTGGACCGGGTCTGCGTGCACTACCGCCAGCGCCGCACCGGCTCGATCCTCACCACGACCAGCCGCCGCCACCTGGACGTCTTCGACCAGTACGACCGGGTCTTCGGCTACCTCGCCGGCCGCCCCGAGCTGGAGCGCTGGCGCCCCGCCCTGCACCGGCGGATGGCCGAGCACTTCTGCGCCATGTACGCCGACCCGCGCCGCCTCCCGCGCGCCGCCCGCGCCGAGTTCTTCGGCCGGGCCTCCGCCCTGCTGCGCCACTACCGGGTCCCGGGCGGCGGGGCGCTCCCGCTCTCCCTGTCCCGCACGGACCGGCTGCGGCACACCCTGATGCGGCTGGGGGTCCGGCGCACGTACGCCGTGCTGTCGGCGCTCCGCTCGGCCGCCGTCACCACGGCCGGAGGCGCCTCCTCCCTCTGGCGGGGCCTGCGCGAAGCGGCCCTGCGCCTCCACTACCGCATCCAGCGGCTCCTGCCCCTGCGCCCCGAACTGGCGGTCTTCTCCGCGTACTGGCACGGCGGCTACGCCTGCAACCCGGCGGCCATCGAGGCGAAGCTGCGGGAGCTGGCGCCCCGGATGCGGACCGCCTGGATCTGCGACCCGGCCCACGCCTCGACCCTCCCCCGGGAGACGGCGGCGCTGCGGCCGGGCTCGGCGGCGTACTGGACCGCCCTGGCCAGGGCCACCTACCTGGTCACGAACGTCAACTTCGACCGCGCGCTCGTCAAGCGCCCGGGCCAGGTCCTGCTCCAGACCCAGCACGGGACCCCGCTGAAGCGGGTCGGCCTCGACCTCCAGGACCGGCCGGCGGCCACCCCGACCACGGACTTCGCGGGCCTGCTGCGCGGCGCCGACCAGTGGGACTACCTGCTCTCGGCGAACCGCCACTCCACCCTGGTCTGGGAGAAGGCGATCCCGTCCTCGTACACGACCCTCGAATACGGCTACCCCCGCAACGACCTCTTCCACCGGGCGGGCCATGCCGACGTCGTGGAGCTGCGCGAGCGCCTCGGCATCGCGCCGGGGACCACGGCGATCCTGTACGCGCCGACGCACCGCGACTACCGGCGCAGCCAGCCGGACCACCTGGACTTCGAACGGGTCCTGCGGGACCTGGGCCCGCGCTACACGATCCTGACGCGCACGCACCTCACGTACGCGAACACGGACCGCTCCCACGAGCCGCACCCGCGCCTGCTGGACGTCTCCTCCCACCCCTCGGTGGAGGAACTCTGCCTGGCCTCGGACGCGCTGGTGACGGACTACTCGTCCCTGATGTTCGACTACGCGGCGCTGGACCGGCCGATCGTGATCCACGCGGACGACTGGGAGGCGTACGAGGCCGCCCGAGGGACCTACTTCGATCTGCGGGCCTTCCCGCCGGGCGCGATCGCCCGGACCGAGGACGAACTGGTCGACATCTTCGCCACCGGGCACTGGCAGGGCTCCCGCTCGGCGCAGCTGCGGGCGGCCTTCCGGGCCCGCTTCACCACGCACGACGACGGGCACGCGGCGGAACGCGTGGTCCGCCGCGTCTTCCTGGGCCAACCGAACCCGGTCCCGGCGGTCGTCCCGTTGGAGGACCGCCGCCCTTGCCCGGCGGCGGGCGGCCCGGCCGCCGACCTGCCGCTGGCCGGTGTGAGTCCGTCGCGCTGGCCGTAGGTCAGCTGCCGCCGAAGGCAACCGACCGAAGTTTGAGGTTCGCGTTTCCGTACCCGGTGATCGGGCGGAGGCGGAAGAAGTCGCCCTCGCAGCCGGGCTCGGTGAAGACGGTCGCCCACTCGTTGGTGCGGTTGCGCGGCGAGTACGCGGGCTCGCTGGCGTCGGGGTCGGCGACCTCCTTCAGGTCGATGCACTCGTCGTTCACCGGATCGAGCAGCAGGGTGATGTGCCGCCTGCCGTTGGCATCGTTGTACGAGTAGGTGAACTCGCCGATCGCGGCGGCCGCGGGGGAGGCCGAGACGGTCAGGGTCAGCATGAAGGCGCCGAGAGCGGCGACAGCCGCGTTGCGCATACGCATGGACTGCTCCTTGCACGGAAGGGGAAAGGGAGGAAGCGGGCCCCGAGCCCACTCCCGTCGCCACACTCCCGCGTCGCCCGCGCCCGGCCCAACCTCCGATCCGCGAAGAATCGATCCCGCGTCCCCCGGACAGCCCAACGGGTTTCCCGGCCCCGCCGAGGGCGAATCCGGCCTCGCCAGAGGGCGCCTCCCCGGGAGTCCCGCGGGATGAAGCCCGGAGGAAGCAGCCGGGTCCGGGCGGAGCCCGGTTTCGGGAAGGTGCGGGGTGGGGGAGACAGCTCCGCGGCCGGTCAGGCAGCCCGCAGCCCCGCCACCACCGACCGGGCCAGTTCGTCCAGGTACTCCCCGGGGACGGTGTCCCGCACCACCACCTGCCGCCAGTACAGCGGCCCGATCGCCAGGTCGAGCGCCCGGTCCGGATCGGCCCCCTCCGGCAGCTCCCCGCGCGCGACCGCCTCTCCGACGATCCCCGCGGCGAGCCGCCGCTGCCCGTCCAGCAACGCCCCCCGCACCGCATCCGCGATCTCCGGGTTGCGCGCCGCCTCCACCAGCAGGTCGGGGATGACCGCCGAGGCCACCGGGTGCCGCAGCACGTGCGACATGACCTCCAGCAGGGCCCGTACGTCCCCGTACAGCGACCCCGTCTGCGGCACCGGCAGGCCGTCCGCCGCGAAGGCGCCGATCAGGTCCAGCACCAGGTGCAGCTTGGACTTCCACCGCCGGTAGACGGCCGTCTTGCCGACGCCCGCCCGCCGCGCGATGCCCTCGATGGACATGCGGGAGAACCCGACGGCGGCCAGTTCCTCGACCACCGCCGCCCGGATCGCCTCGGTCACGTCCTCGCGCAGGACGGCGGCCCCGGCGGGGGATCTGCGGGCGGGGGCGGCGGCAGGCTCGGTGGTCATGCACAGAGCATAGCGGCGCACGCCGTCACTCACTCGTCACGACGATACGGTTGCGTTCCGACGCGTGGCGCCCTACTGTCGCCGTAGCGACGATACGGACCCGTTCCATCGTGTTCCATCGCCGGCGACGCCCCGACCCCCGTCGAAAGCGATCCCTGTGACCACCGCGACCGCACCCCCGACCGCATCCGCGCAGCCCACGATCTCCGCGGAACGCGCGGCCCTCGCGGCCGCCCACGGCCTGACCCTCAGCGGCGCCCGCCCCACGCTCCCCCGCTACGTGGCGCAGCTCTGGGGCCGCCGCCACTTCGTCACCGCCTACGCGACCGCCCGCATGCAGGCGCAGTACAGCACCGCGAAGCTCGGCCAGGTCTGGCACCTGGTGACACCGCTGCTCAACGCGGCGGTCTACTACTTCATCTTCGGCATGGTCATGCACGCCAGCCACGGCGTGCCCGACTACCTGCCGTTCCTGATCACCGGCGTCTTCGTCTGGGACTTCATCGGCAGCTCCATCAACGCCGGCACCCGCTCCGTCCACAGCAACCTCGGCCTGGTCCGCGCCCTGCACTTCCCCCGCGCGAGCCTGCCGATCTCCACCGTCGTCCAGCTCTTCCAGCAGCTGCTCGTCACCATGGGCGCGCTGATCATCCTGCTGCTGGCCTTCGGCCAGACCCCCGGCCCGTCCTGGCTGCTGGCGATCCCCACCCTCCTCCTCATGGCCGTCTTCGCCGCCGGCTGCGCCATGGTCATGGCCCGCATCGGCAGCAAGAGCCCGGACGTCAGCCAGCTGATGCCGTTCGTCCTGCGCACGTGGATGTACTCCTCGGGCGTCATGTGGTCCATCGGCGTGATGCTCAGGTCGGACCACCTGCCGCACTGGGTCTCGATGGCCCTCAAGCTCAACCCGGCGGCCGTCTACATCGACCTGATGCGCTTCGCCCTCATCGACAGCTTCCCGGCGCACGCGCTCCCGCACCACGTCTGGCCGATCGCCCTCGGCTGGGCCCTGCTCGCCGGCGTCGGCGGCTTCGTCTACTTCTGGAAGGCAGAGGAGGAGTACGGCCGTGGCTGACACCCTCACAAAGACCCCCACCGTGATCGCGGACGAGGTCCACGTCGTCTACAAGGTCAACGGAGGCGGCCGCAAGGGCGGCGCCACCGCGGCCCTCAGCCGGATCTTCTCCCGCAAGCCCGCCCCCGGCATCCGTGAGGTGCACGCCGTCAAGGGCGTCAGCTTCACCGCGTACAAGGGCGAGGCCATCGGCCTCATCGGCTCCAACGGCTCGGGCAAGTCCACCCTCCTGGCCGCCATCGCCGGCCTCCAGCCGGTGGCCCGCGGCCGGATCTTCTCGCACGGCCAGCCGTCGCTGCTCGGCGTGAACGCCGCCCTGATGAACGACCTGACCGGCGAGCGCAACGTCGTCCTCGGCGGCCTGGCGATGGGCATGACCAAGCAGCAGATCCGCGAGCGCTACCAGGACATCGTCGACTTCTCCGGCATCAACGAGAAGGGCGACTTCATCTCCCTGCCGATGCGGACGTACTCCTCGGGCATGGGCGCCCGCCTGCGCTTCTCCATCGCCGCCGCCAAGGACCACGACGTCCTGATGATCGACGAGGCACTGGCCACCGGGGACGCGGCCTTCCAGCGCCGCAGCCAGGCCCGTATCGAGGAACTCCGCGAACACGCCGGAACCGTCTTCCTCGTCAGCCACGGCATCAACACGGTCCGCGAAACCTGCGACCGCGCCATCTGGCTGGAATCGGGCGTCCTCCGCATGGACGGCCCGTCCGACGAGGTCTGCACCGCCTACGAGACCTTCACCAGAAAATAGCCCCGCCGGCGTTTGAGGCGCGGGGTCCGGGGCGGAGCCCCGGCAACGTCGCCGCACCGGCGCCCGTACGCAACGCCAACGGGCCGGGCCCGGGACCGACAAAGGTCCCGGGCCCGGCCCGTAGCGTTCCGCAAGCGGCACCGATCAGCTGTGCGCCCGCAGCAGGCTCCGCATGGTCCGCATCGCCACCGACAGGTTCGCCAGGTCGAAGTCGTCCGACCCCCGGATCTCGTCCAGGGTCGTCCGCGCCCGCCCGATGATCGCGGCGTTCTTCTCCTCCCACGCCTTGAAGCGCTCCTCGGGAGTCGAGTCGCCGTCGCCCACCGACAGCACGTCCGCCGTCAGTGCCCCGTGCGCCGCGAACAGGTCCTCGCGGATGGACGCGCGGGCCATCGACTGCCAGCGGTCGGCCCGCGGCAGCTCGATGATGCGGTCCATCAGCTGGGTGATGTCGAGGCGGTCGGCGAGGTCGTAGTAGACCTCGGCGACGGCCAGCGGGTCCACGCCCGTACGGTCCGAGATCGCGACGACGTCGAGCGTCGGGAAGGCGGAGGAGAACCCGGCCACCTTGGCCGCCAGCTCTTCCGGAACGCCCTCGCCAACGAGCTCGTCCATGACCGACTGGTACCACTCCAGGTCCGCGCCGCGCACCAGCTTCGGCAGCTCGGCCCAGACCTGGGCCACCCGCTCCGCGAAGAAGCCGATGGTCCCGGTGATCTCCAGCGGCTGCGGCCGGTTGTTCAGCAGCCAGCGGGTACCGCGCTCGACCAGGCGGCGCGAGTGCAGCCGCACCCGGGTCTGGACGCTGGCCGCGACCTCGTTGTCGAGGGCCTCGACCGCGTCCCACACCTCGGCCAGGCCGAAGATCTCGCGGGCCGCGAGCTGCGCCCGGACGATCTCCTCCAGGGAGGCCCCGGTCTCCTCGCGCAGGCGGTGCAGGAAGGTCGAACCGCCGGTGTTGACGGTGTCGTTGACCAGGAGGGTGGTGATGATCTCCCGGCGCAGCGCGTGCGCGTCGATCTGCTCCGGGAACTTCGCCACCAGGGCGCCCGGGAAGTACGCGTGCAGCAGGCGGGCCAGGTACGGGTCGTCCGGCAGCCCGGTGTGGATGAGCTCGTCCGCCACCGTGATCTTGGTGTAGGCGAACAGGACGGCCAGCTCCGGCTGGGTCAGGCCCTTGCCGGTGTTGAGCAGCTCGCGGATCTGCCGGTCGTTGGGCAGGAACTCCAGCTCACGGTTGAGCAGTCCTTCACGGCCCAGGCGGCGCATGAAGCGCTGCTGCGCGTGGAGCAGGCTGGGGGCCTGCGCCTCGCCGTTGGCGAGCGCCGTGTTCTGCGCGTAGTTGTTGCGCAGCACGAGGCGACCCACCTCGTCGGTCATCTCGGCGAGCAGCTTGTTGCGCTGCTTGACGGTCATGTCGCCGTCCGCGACGACCGCGTTGAGCAGGATCTTGATGTTCACCTCGTGGTCGGAGGTGTCCACGCCCGCGCTGTTGTCGATGGCGTCGGTGTTGACCTTGCCGCCCTCGCCGCCGGCGCCGCTGCGGGCGAACTCGATGCGGCCGAGCTGGGTCAGGCCCAGGTTGCCGCCCTCGCCGATGACCTTGGCGCGCACGTCGGAGCCGTTGACGCGGATGGCGTCGTTGGCCTTGTCGCCGACGTCGGTGTGGGTCTCGGTGCTCGCCTTGACGTACGTACCGATGCCGCCGTTCCACACCAGGTCCACGGGGGACTTGAGGATCGACTGCATCAGCTCGGCCGGGGTCATCTTGGTGACGCCCGCCTCGATACCGAGGGCCTCGCGCATCGCCGCGGTGACCGGGACCGCCTTCGCGGTACGCGGGTGGATGCCGCCGCCCGCCGAGATCAGCGAGGTGTCGTAGTCGGCCCACGAGGAGCGCGGCAGCTCGAACAGGCGGCGGCGCTCCGCGTAGGAGGTGGCCGCGTCCGGGTTCGGGTCGATGAAGATGTGCCGGTGGTCGAAGGCGGCGACCAGGCGGATGTGCTCGGAGAGCAGCATGCCGTTGCCGAAGACGTCGCCGGACATGTCGCCGACGCCGACGACGGTGAAGTCCTGCGTCTGGGTGTCGTGGCCGAGCTCGCGGAAGTGCCGCTTGACGGACTCCCACGCGCCGCGGGCGGTGATGCCCATGCCCTTGTGGTCGTAGCCGGCCGAGCCGCCCGAGGCGAAGGCGTCGCCCAGCCAGAAGCCGTAGGACTCCGCGACGCCGTTGGCGATGTCGGAGAAGGTCGCGGTGCCCTTGTCGGCGGCGACGACGAGGTAGGTGTCGTCCTCGTCGTGGCGGACGACGCCCTTCGGGGGCACGACCTCGCCGGCGACCATGTTGTCGGTGATGTCGAGCAGCGCCGAGATGAAGATCTTGTACGAGGCGATGCCCTCGGCGAGCCAGGCGTCGCGGTCCACCGACGGGTCCGGCAGGTTCTTGGCGACGAATCCGCCCTTGGCGCCGACCGGCACGATGACGGTGTTCTTGACCATCTGCGCCTTGACCAGGCCGAGGATCTCCGTACGGAAGTCCTCGCGGCGGTCGGACCAGCGCAGGCCGCCTCGGGCGACCTTGCCGAAGCGCAGGTGGACGCCCTCGACGCGCGGGGAGTACACCCAGATCTCGAAGGCCGGGCGGGGCGCCGGCAGGTCCGGGATGGCCTGCGGGTCGAACTTCATCGACACGTAGGAGTGCTGCTCGCCCGCAGAGTTCAGCTGGAAGAAGTTGGTCCGCAGGGTGGCCTTGATGAGGGTGAGGAAGGCGCGCAGGATGCGGTCCTCGTCGAGCGAGGCGACCTGGTCCAGGGCCCCGTCCAGCTCCTCCAGCATGGCGTCGACGAGCTCGCTGCCGGCGGTCTGCCGGACGGGCGCCATCCGGGCCTCGAAGAGGGAGACCAGCAGCCGGGTGGTGTGGACGTTGTTGCGGAGGGTGTCCTCCATGTAGTCCTGGCTGAAGGTGGAGCCGGCCTGGCGCATGTACTTGGCGTACGCGCGCAGGACGACGGCCTGCCGCCAGGTGAGCCCGGCGCCCAGCACCAGGGTGTTGAAGTTGTCGTTCTCGGCCTCGCCGGTCCAGACGGCCGCGAAGGCCTCCTGGAAGCGCTCGCGGGCGTCGTCGCCGAGGTAGGAGTCCCCGTTGCCCGTGGCGAGCGGCATCCGCAGGCCGAAGTCGTAGATCCAGGCGCTGACCCGGTCGGAGCGGCGCAGCTCGTACGGGCGCTCGTCGGTGACCTCGACGCCCAGGCGCTGGAGCACCGGCAGGACCGCGGAGAGCGAGACCTGCTCACCGGTGCGGTAGATCTTGAAGCGGCGCTCGCCGGGGCCCGCGCCGACCGGCTCGTACAGCGAGAGCGCGAACGGGCGGTCGCCGGCGGCCAGCTTCTCCAGGTGGCACAGGTCGGCGACGGCGGCGCGCGGCGAGTGGTCGGCCTTGTAGCCCTCGGGGAAGGAGGTGCCGTAGCGGCGCAGCAGTTCGGCGGCGCGCTCCTCGCCGAGCTCGGCGACCAGGGCCTCGGAGAACCCGTCGGCCCAGGAGCGGGCGGCGTCGACGAGGCGGCCCTCGATGCGCTCGACGTCGGCGTCGGTGAGGACCGGCAGTTCCTTGCCCTGCGGGACGCGGACGACGAAGTGGATGCGGGAGAGGATCGACTCGGTGTTCCAGGCGGTGAAGTCGACGCTGATGCCGTCGAGCTCCTCCTTCAGGATGTCCATCAGGCGCAGCCGGACACCGGTGGTGAAGCGGTCGCGCGGCAGGTAGACCAGCGCGGAGTAGTAGCGCCCGTACTCGTCCTGGCGCAGGTACAGCCGCAGTCGGCGGCGTTCCTGCAGGTACAGGACGGAGGTGACGATCTCGCGGAGCTTGTCGACCGGGGTCTGGAACAGCTCGTCGCGCGGGTAGGTCTCCAGGATCTGCAGCAGGTCGCGGCCGTCGTGGCTGGACGGCGCGAAGCCGGCGCCCTCGAGGACCTCGGAGACCTTGCGGCGGATGACCGGGACGCGGCGCACGGACTCGGTGTACGCGGCGGAGGAGAACAGGCCGAGGAAGCGGCGCTCGCCCACGACGTTGCCGTCGGCGTCGAACTTCTTGACGCCCACGTAGTCGAGGTACGAGGGACGGTGCACGGTGGAGCGGCTGTTGGCCTTGGTCAGCACCAGCAGGCGGTGCTCGCGGGCCTTGGCGCGGGCGTCGGCGGGCAGCCGGTTGAAGGACGGCGAGACCGGGTGGCCGTCGTCCTTGCCGCTGTGGTGCGGGTCGGAGCGCAGGATGCCGAGGCCGGTGCCGGGGACGGCGGCGAGGGCGTCGCCGTCGACGAGGTTGTACTCGCGGTAGCCGAGGAAGGTGAAGTGGTCGTCGGAGAGCCAGCGCAGCAGCTCGCGGGCCTCTTCGAGCTCGTACTCGCGCAGGTCCGGGGCGGTGGGCTCCTCGGGCAGGCCGTCGGCGATGCGCAGCGCGGCCTCGCGCATCTTCTCCCAGTCCTCGACGGACTCGCGGACGTCGGACAGGACGCGCAGCAGGTCGACGGTGATCTGCTTGAGGTCGGCCTTGTCGGTCTCGCGGTCGATCTCGACGTGGATCCAGGACTCGACGAGGGAGTCGTGCGGACGCGCGGTACGGGGGCCGTGGGCGTCGCAGTCCGGGCCGAGGATCTCGATCAGCTTGCCGGTGACGTCACGGCGGACGACGACCTGCGGGTGGATCACGACGTGGATGCCCCGGCCCTGCCGGGACAGCTCGTTGGTGACGGAGTCCACGAGGAACGGCATGTCGTCGGTGACGACCTCGACGACGGAGTGGCTGGAGGTCCAGCCGTTCTCCTCGACCGTGGGGGTCTGCACGCGCACGTTGGCGGTGCCCTGCGGCCGGTTCTCGGCGAGCCGGTAGTGCGAGAGCGCCGCCCCGAACACGTCGACCGGGTCCCGGTCCAAGAGGTCCTCGGGGGCGGTGTGCAGGTAGTAGCGCTGGAGGTAGGCGAGCACGGTGTCCTGGTCCGGACGCTCCCCCTGCTCGGACCCAGTCGGAAGTAGCCCCCCGGCCGGGCTGTTCTCAGCTACCCGGGCCGCCCGCGTCAGCAGCTCGGCCTTTGCTTCGTCCAGCTTGGTCTGCATGTCCTCTGGCTCCTGTCGCGCGCCATTGCGTGACGTAGGTGAAGGAAGGAATGACGTAGCGCCGCGATGGGGCGGGGTGTCCGTCCGGAATCGATGTCGACGCTATGCCGTCGAGAGAGCCGACCGGGAGGGAATGAGACATCGTCATCGGGTCCCGGTGGCGGGGATCAGCGAGGGCCCGGGCACGGTTGTGCGCCGGGCGCAGGCCGGGGGCTTCGGCGCCCCCGATGACTATCGCGCTGATCACGGGTACAAGGCTATCTCGCCAGACCCCCACCACGTCACCGGCCGGTTCTGTACAAAAGTGTGTACGGAAGTTTGACGATGTGCGCAGTGACGCGGTCGCCCGCTCGTGCCAGAACCTATTCGGACAGCTCGCGAGCGGTGCGGACGGCGTCTGCCAGGGTGTCCACGACGGGAACTCCGGCCGATTCCAGACTGGTGCGGCTGTGCGAACCACCCGTGTAGAGGACGGCCCGCGCACCCACGTGGGCGGCGGCGAGCGCGTCGTCCACCGCGTCTCCGATGAGGATCGTACGGGTGGCGCTCACTCCGGTGGCCTCCATGGCCGCCATATGACGTACGAGGTGCCCCGCCTTGGAGGTGTGCGAGGGCCCGGTCCGCCCGTCGACGCGGAGGAAGTGCCGGTCGATGCCGTGGGAGCGTACAAGCGGTACGAGCTTGTCGTGGGGCGCGAGGGACAGCAGGGACTGGGTGAGCCCGTCCCGCTGCCAGTCCTGGAGCAGCTCCCTGGCGCCCTCGGCGAGCCCGGCGTCCTCGGCCGCGACCCAGTAGTGCCGGTGGAAGGCCTCGTCCATGACGGCCCACTCGGCCTCCGTGGGCAGGCGCCCCATCAGCCGCTCGTAGAACTTCGGCACCGGTACGACGTACAGGTCGCGGTACGTCTCCAGGGTGATCGGCGGGAAGCCGAGCTCGGCGAAGGAGGCGTTGGTCGCGACGATCACGGCGTCGATGTCGTGGAGCAGCGTGCCGTTCCAGTCCCAGACGATGTGGGTCGCGTGTATGGACGCGGGTGCGGAGGTCATTTCAGCAGCCCCGGAATCTCCTGGACGCCGAACCAGAGCAGCTCGTGGTCCTCGGCGCCGTCGACGACGAACTGCGCGTCGTCGTCACCGCGGTCGGCGGCGTCGATCGCGGCGGCGGCCGCGGCGACGTCCGCCTCGGCGTCGTCGGCGTCGACGTGCACGGCGGCGGCCACGGTGAGCCGTACGGCGTCGGCGAGGCCGACCTGGCCGAGGGTGGCCTCGTCGAGCCCGGGGGTGGCGGTGGCGGCCTTGTCGGCGACGTCCAGGGCCACGACGACGCGCCGGCGCGGTGCGGCCGGGTCGGCGGCGATCAGCCGCAGGGAGGCCGCGGCGGCCCGGCTGAGGGCCGCGTACTCCAGCTCCTCGATGTCGTCCGAGACGTACCACTCCCGCAGCCCGGGCGTGACGGCGTACGCCCGCAGCGGGGCGGGGCCCAGCTCACCCGCCTCGTGCGCCTCGGCGAGCCCGGGGAGGGTCAGGGGGACGTACACGCGCATGGCCGGCTGCTTTCGGTAGTCGGAAACCCCCTCAGGATACGACCGGTCGCCGGACCACCGGCAGAGTGACGGCCCGCGTACCCCTTCGGGCTGCGCACGCGGGCTGCGGCCCCGTCCACCCCCGTCCGCGCACGCGCACCGCGGAGGCCGCGACCGGGACCGCGGGCAACTCGGATAGGTGAACCCGTGCGGGCCCCGGCCGGAGCCCCCGGGCCGGTTGCGGAGCGCATTCGGCCACCCGTAGAAGATCCCCCAGCAAGTTACCGCTTGGTACGGGCAGATCGCGAGGGAGGCCACCATGGAGACCACGATGCGCGGCACGATCGGCGGCGAGGGCAGCCGCCGCCGCCCGGGCGGACCGGCGCGGACCCGTCCCGCCGGACGGCACGATCCGCGGCGCCCGGCGGGACCGCCCCGGGCCCTGCGCCTCGGCCCGCACCACTGGTTCGCGGAACGCCTCCTGGCGGTCCTCAGCGGCCGCCGCCCGGTCCACTCGCTACTGGGCCACACCGTCGGCCCCGCGTACGAGCAGCTGGTCACCCTGGCCCCTTCCGACCCCCTCCGCGACCGCCTGCGCCCGGTCGTCCGCCAGTGCGGCCGCTTCACCCCGGGCCCGGGCGTCATCGAGGCCTTCGCCCGCATCGCCACGGGCGACCGCATGACGGCCATGGCCTTCCGCCTGGAACAGGGCCCGGACCTCCGCTGGCGCTGCGCGGCAGTGGAAATCCAGGGCCCCCGCCCATGACCCCGGCACAACGCGGCCGGGGGGGGGGGCCCCCCGCCGGGGGGGGGCCCCCCCCGCCGGGGGGGCCCCCCCCCCGGGGGGGGGGGGGGGGGGGGGCCCCCCCCCCGCCGGGGGGGCGGGGGGCGCGCCCCCCGCCGCCCGCCGCCCCCC